>JAEZDC010000009.1 GCA_023429825.1 Bacteroidota bacterium
GGACAACTGGATCATCTCAGAACAAAAGACCTTGGTTATAAGAAAGAGCATGTGATCATTGTGCCTACCGGGTTAAGACTTACAGAGGGAAGAGCGTTGGCTAAAAGATTCGAAGAAGAACTTCACAAACACCCTTCCGTTGTAAGCAGCACCACTTCTATGTATGCAATGCATAATTATGGCTGGATAAATATGGGATACAAGGACAATACTAATGTATTCAGATGGTTTCAGTTCAATGCAATTGATGAAAACTTTGTGCCTTCGATGGGTTTGAAGATCATTAAAGGAAGAAACTTCGAAAAGAATAATACAGCAGATTCTAATTATATTTTGGTGAATGAAACGTTGGTGAAGGCATATGGATGGAAAGATCCGATCGGCCAGAAATTACCAGGTAAGTATAAACAAACGGTGATTGGCGTTGTGAAAGATTTCAATACAGAAACTTTGTACACACCTGTGCAGCCTGTAGTAATGTCTTTGGGCACAAAAGATGTGTTTGAAGCTTCATCAGATGTAACTGCAGATGCTTCACCTAATCCAAGAATATCAGTTCGCTTTAAGGCAGGGAACCTCCAAACGCACGTAGAAGTATTAAAATCTGTATGGAAAAAAGTAGCAGGTGATCGTGAATTTGACTACGTATTCCTGGATGAGTATCTCTCATCTGCATATCAACAAGAACAACGGCTGAGTAAGATCGTTACTTATGCTGCTGGACTTTCCATTTTCATCGCTTGCATGGGTTTGTTTGGATTAGCAACATTAGTAGTTGTTCGTCGTACAAAAGAGATCGGTATAAGGAAAGTTTTAGGTGCGGATGTAAGCAGGATCGTTACACTACTATCGAAAGATTTTGTTGTTCTGGTGGTGATTGCGTCATTGGTTGCATTTCCGGTTGCATGGTGGGCGTTAAAGAACTGGCTGCAGGATTTTGCTTACAGAATAGATGTGCCATGGTTGGCATTTATTGGTGCTGCAGTTGCTGCATTGGTAGTGGCGTTGCTCACCGTAAGTTTTCAGGCTATCAAAGCTGCATTGATGAACCCGGTAAAAAGTTTAAGAACAGAATAAAGCTCCTTTTATGTTGAAAAACTATTTTAAAGTAGCAGTCAGAAACCTTTGGAAAAACAAAGGCTATTCTGCATTGAATATTTTGGGTCTTGCGGTGGGCCTGGCTACATGCCTGCTCATATTGCTTTCTGTGGTAGATGAATTGAGTTATGATAAGTTCAATAAAAAGGCTAATAGAATTTACCGTGTGGATGCTGATGTAAAGTTTGGAGGTACTCACTGGGATTTAGCAGTAAGTGCAGACCCAATGGGGGCCACGCTTAAGAACGAATTTCCGCAAGTGGAGCAATATGTAAGATTCAGAAACTATGGAGGGTTTAGAGTAAGAAAAGGAAATGAAAATTTACAGGAGAACAAAGTAATTTATGTAGATCACAGTTTGTTTGATGTGTTTACGCTGCCTTTAGTTTCAGGTAATGCTTCAACAGCTTTAGCTGATCCTAAGTCAATTGTCATTACAGAATCGATTGCCAAAAAATATTTTAATACTGCCGATGCAGTTGGGAAGACACTGACTATTGATGATACATCCGCTTACACGGTGTCAGCAGTTATGAAGGCGATTCCGGCGCAGTCACATTTTAATTACGATTTCTTTGTTCCTCTTAATAGCAACGAAAGTAAAAGGGGAAACTGGCTTAGCTATAATTTCAACACGTACATTGTTTTGAAAGAAGGAGCTGATGCTAAGCAGTTTGAAAGGCAGTTGAGGGGGGTGGTTGATAAATATGTGGGGCCACAGGCCCAATCGGTTTTGAATGCTTCTATGGAAGATCTTGAAAAGAATGGCAGCTATGTACGATTTGCACTCACCCCTCTTACAAGAATTCACTTGCATTCAGACAAAACATCAGAGTTGGGAGCAAATGGAAATATCCAATACGTTTATATCTTTTCAGCTATAGCCATTTTCATTTTGCTGATAGCCTGCGTTAATTTTATGAATCTGTCTACTGCACGATCTTCTAACAGAGCTAAGGAAGTAGGTGTTAGAAAAGTACTTGGATCGAAGAAAAACAATCTGGTTTCCCAGTTCCTGATAGAATCTATTCTTGTAAGTTTTATCGCCTTAATATTAGCTTTAGGAATATCCGCGATCGCTGTTCCATACTTCAACCAGTTATCTAGTAAAGAAGTGGAAATTGGACTCTTTGTGAAGCCGTGGCTTTTGCCTTCATTGATACTGTTGGTGGTCATAGTTGGGTTGTTAGCAGGAAGCTACCCTTCTTTTTATCTTTCATCTTTCCAACCGATAGAAGTTTTAAAAGGTAGACTGGCTGGCGGTTTTAAAGCTAGTTGGTTGCGCAGCAGTCTTGTAGTATTTCAATTCGTTATTTCACTTGTGCTGATAGTGGGAACTGTTGTCATCTACTCCCAGCTTATGTATATAAAAGATAAGCGCCTTGGTTTTGAAAGAGAACAGGTTTTAGTTGTACAGAACGGTTACGCATTAGGCGATCATGCAAAAACCTTTAGAGATCAATTGAGAAATATCAACGGAGTTGAATCGGTAACGATGTCTGGCTATTTACCTACCGGTGATTCAAGAAATGATAGCCCTTTATTTCCTGATGCTTCTTTGAACCAGAAGTCTGCGGTATCCATGCAGAATTGGTATGTGGATGAAGATTACATCCCTACAATGAAAATGGAAATAATAAAGGGAAGGAACTTCAGCAAAGAAATGCTTACTGATTCCAGTGCAGTCATCATCAATGAATCAGCTGCAAAGCTTTTACCTTTTGAAGATCCGATAAATAAAACACTTTATTATCTCGAGGATATACAAACAAAAGCTACAAAGCCTTACCGTATAGTAGGCGTAGTAAAAGATTTCAATTTTAATTCTTTAAGGCAGCAGGTATCACCCTTGGCTTTGTTTAAAGCAGAAGAAAGAGGAAGTTTTGCTATTCGTTTTAAAGCTTCAGATATCCCGTTACTGGTATCGCAGGTAGAAAAGAACTGGAAGGGCATCGCACCTAACCAGCCTTTCTCCTATTCTTTTATGGATGATGATTTCAGTAGGATATATAATAGCGAACAGCGGGTTGGGCAAATAGCTATCACCTTTTCTTTACTTGCTATACTCATTGCCTGCCTGGGATTATTCGGCTTAGTAACATATGCGGCAGAGCAACGTAGAAAAGAGATTGGAGTGCGAAAAGTAATGGGTGCATCCGTTGCTAGTATTGTAAACATGCTTTCGAAAGACTTCATAAAGCTGGTAGCTATTGCAATGATCATTGCGTTTCCGCTGTCATGGTATTTTATGAACAAGTGGTTACAGGATTTTGCCTACCGTATCAATGTGAGCTGGTGGATATTTGCTCTTGCAGGTGTTATTGCTATAGCCATTGCTTTTATAACGGTAAGCTTCCAGGCTATGAAAGCTGCATTGATCAATCCGGTAAAAAATTTAAGAACAGAATAATTATAAGTTATGTTCAAAAATTATTTCAAGATCGCACTTAGACATCTGCAAAAAAATAAACTCTATTCACTTGTGAATATTTGCGGATTGGCAGTAGGCATCGCAGGATGCTTACTGATAGGCATGTATATCTGGTCTGAACTCAGCTATGATAAAATGCATAAAAATGCTGATCGGATTGCAAGGGTAACCTGGGAGTACAACTTCGGCGATGCAGTAAACAAAGTAGCAACTACAGGGACTAAAGTAGGGCCTCAGCTACAGAGAAGCTTTCCGGAAGTGGAAGCTTATGTGAGGACGATGAAGTATCCACGTGTTGTGGGTTATGCTGATAAGATGTTCGAGGAGAAAAACTTTGTGTATGCAGATTCTGCATTCTTTTCTGTCTTCTCATTTCCTTTATTACAGGGCGATGCTGCTACTGCCCTTGATGCGCCTGAGAAGTTGGTACTTACTCAATCAACAGCAAAAAAATACTTTGGTACAGAAAATCCTGTCGGGAAAACCGTTAAGGTAGGAGTGAAAGATTTTGTAGTAACCGGTATTGCAGCGGATGTGCCGGATAACTCCCAGATAAAATTTGATTTTCTTGCCTCATTCAAAACATTGAATGCATCTAAGACTGAGAAATGGAATGAAGTAAATTATATTACTTATATATTATTAAAAGACGGAGCAAGTTTAAAGGATCTGCAAGTAAAAGTTGATGCATTTGCAAGGAAAACTGTAAAAGATGAGATGAATGCGGCAGCAAATATCTACATGACCTTTCATCTTGAGCCTCTACTTTCTGTACATCTTCATTCGGCTTTGGATGGACTTGAGCCAAACAATAATATTCTGTATATCTACATCATGGCTGCCGTGGCTTTACTTATTTTACTTGTTGCATGTGTAAACTACACCAACCTTGCAGTAGCACAGTCTGCAGGAAGAAGCGGTGAGATCGGGATGAGAAAGGTAATGGGCGCTGGTAAAAAACAGATTTTCAATCAATTTATTACTGAATCATTTTTGCTGATAATAGTATCTGTTTGCTTAGCGATAGGTATTGCAGTGCTGTTGCTGTCAAAGTTTAACGAGATTTCAGGTAAGCAGTTATCTGCATCGGTGTTCTTCAATCCGTACAATATAATTATACTGGTGATGCTATCTGGTATTATAGCTTTTGCAGCAGGCTTTTATCCCGCATTGATATTATCTCAAAGCAAGATCATTAATGTACTTAAATCAGGATTCAGCTTTACGGGCTCAGGAATGCTAAGGAAAACACTTATTGTCGTGCAGTTCGTGATTTCCATCTTCTTGCTTACTTCTACAATTGTCATTTTGCAACAACTCGCTTATATACGAAACAAAGATATTGGCTTAAATAAAGAACAGGTGGTGATGTTGCCTGTTGATGTAAAAGTTTCTGAGCAGTATGATCATTTTAAAGCAGCACTACAGCAACAACCCGGTGTTGTGTCGGTAGCCGGTGCTTATGAATCACCGGTAGACATTGGCTGGGGAGATGGACTCACAAAGGGAACAGGTGGAGCCAGCATCACCATCAACGCATTGCCTGTTGATGAAGATTTTACAAATACATTAGAGCTGAAGTTCATCGCAGGAACAGGATTTAATAAAACCGATGTGCTACAGTTTGATACTTCTAATAATGGTGAGAATATCCGTTATTCTTTTATACTGAACGAAACAGCAGTAAAGTCTTTAGGATGGACACCTGAGGAAGCCATTGGAAAAACCGTGATCAAAGGAAGAGAAGGAATTATTAAAGGAGTGGTGAAAGATTTTCATTTCCGCTCATTCCATGAATCGATCAATCCATTAGCGATATTCCTGGACAAACGTATGGTTCAGACGATGTTCGTTAAGATATCAGGTAGTACACCTGCCGTATTAAAGAATATGGAGGCTGCATGGAAGCAAAGATTTCAGCATCGTCCTTTCGATTATCAATTCCTTGATGAAGATTATAATAACCTGTACAAAGCTGAACAACGTACTGCAGCAGTGTTTACCAGTTTCTCCAGCCTTGCAATATTACTCGCTTGTCTGGGATTGTTTGCTTTAACAGCATACACAATGGTGAAGCGAACTAAAGAAATAGGTATTCGAAAAGTACTTGGCGCAACGGTAGCTAATATTCTTCTTTTAGTATCGAAAGATTTTATCAAACTCGTAGTCATTGCATTGATCATTGCCATTCCTTTAGCATTATTTGCCGTGAATAAATGGTTGCAGGAATTTGTATATAGAATAGATATTGAATGGTGGATATTCGCTATAGCTGGATTAGTTACATTGCTGATAGCAGTATTAGCGATCAGTATACAGGCAATGCGAACGGCAATGGCAAACCCGTCAAAGAGTCTTAGAACAGAGTAATAATCGATCATAAAATATTAACTCCAGGTATGATAGAACTAAAGAACATTTTTAAATGGGTGAACGTAGGTGGTAACAGGGTGTTTTTGTTGAAAGACATTAACCTCAATATTCAGGAAGGCGAATTTGTTTCAGTAATGGGACCCTCTGGTTCGGGAAAAAGTACGTTGCTGAATGTAATTGGAATGCTGGATGGATTTAATGAAGGGCAATACAACTTCGTAGGACAGCCCGTTCATCAGTTAAAAGAAAAACAAAGAACGCAGTTGTATAAAGAACACATCGGTTTTGTTTTCCAGGCTTATCATTTGATTGATGAATTAACGGTGTATGAGAATATCGAAACGCCCCTGTTATATCAAAATGTTAAAGCTTCAGAAAGGAAAGCGATTGTTGCTGATATGCTGGATAGATTCCAAATCGTAGGAAAGAAAGATCTTTTTCCTACACAGCTTTCTGGCGGTCAGCAACAACTTGTAGGTATTGCACGAGCGTTGGTAGCAAAGCCTAAATTAATTCTTGCCGATGAACCTACAGGAAATCTTAATTCGCAACAAGGTGAAGAGATCATGAATATTTTTTCTAAACTTAATAAAGAAGACGGAGTGACTATCATTCAGGTAACGCATTCAGAAAAGAATGCAGCTTATGGATCTAAGGTCATTCATTTGTTAGACGGACGAATTGAACATAAAAATTAAAGTGATGAAGTATTGTTTTTTTATTGGTGCATTATTCTGCAGTGTGATTATGAATGCACAAACCCTTACATTGAAAGATTGTATTGAAACTGCTATTAAAAATAACCTGGAAGTAAAACAGGCGGAATGGCAATCAAAAACCAGCGAAGTAAACTGGAAGCAAACCAGAGCCAACCAGGTTCCATTTGTGAATAGTGGAATATCTCATGGCGTTAACCAAGGAAGAAGCATCGATCCTTTTACGAATAGTTATATTAATCAGGAAGTTGCTTTTGCGAATTATTCGCTTAACTCAAGCGTGGTATTATGGAATGGAGGAAGTCTTCGTAATTCAACCCAGCGTGATGCATTGAGTTATGAGGCAGCCAAGATGGATTTGCAGCAGGCGAGAGAAAATATTACGATCAATGTAATACTTGCATATTTACAGATATTAAATAATGAAGAGCAAGTAAGCCTTGCAAAACAACAAACCTCTGCTACCAGGCAACAAGTGGAAAGATTGGAAGTACTCAATAAGCAGGGAGCAATCCCGCCTGCAACATTGTATGATTTGCGAGGCCAGCTTGCAACGGACGAGCTGAACGAGATCAATGCAAAAAATAATCTTGAAAATTCCAAACTTACGTTAGCTCAGTTGATGAACGTCGATTACTCTTCAACAATGCAGGTTGAGCGTCTGTTGCAAAATGCAGATATCAGTTTGTATACTGATCAATCAGATGCAATTTACCAGTTAGCATCGCAGCAACTGGCAATTGTAAAAGCTGCTGAGTTCAGAAAGCAAGTTGCATCTAAAGAAATTAATGCAGCAAAGGGTGGCAGGTTACCTTCCGTAGTGTTTAATGCAGGATTAGGAACTAATTATTCGAGTGCTGCATCGACCTTGGATCTGCTAAGTACAAGCGATGTTGCTACCTCTAATTACGTGACGGTGAACGGTAATAAGATATTCGTTTATGCACCTCAGAATAATTATAGTAGCCAGAAAATATCTTACTCGAATCAGTGGAAGAATAATTTCAATTCAGGTATTAGCCTTAGCTTACGTATACCTATTTTAAACGGGGCACAGGCAAGAAGCAGAATTGATTTAGCTAAAATACTTGAGGAGAGGGCAACTTTTGAATCGCAAACTATCAAGACACAGTTAAAGCAAAATGTACAACAATCTTATATTAACATGACGTCAGCTTATGAAAGGTATATTAAGCTGCAACAACAGGTGCAGGATTTTACAGAATCATTTAACGCTGCGGAAGTTCGCTTCAAAGCAGGTGTAGGTACTTCTGTAGATTACATCATTGCTAAAAATAACTTTGAAAGCGCAAAAGGAAATCTTGTTGCAGCGAAATATGATTACATGTTACGTACTAAAGTGTTGGACTTTTACCAGGGGAAAAGCTTGTATTAGATACAGGTAGTTAACCGGTGCTGGTTGTTGAAGAAATATTGATCTCCATCAAAAAACTAAACAGATTTACCTCGGTAGCAATGCCTAATTTCTTGCGTAAGCGATAGCGACTTATCTCTACACCACGAACAGATATATTCATGAGCTGTGCGATTTGCTTTGTGTTCAGATTCATTCTTAAATAAGCGCAGAGCTTGATCTCATTTGCACTCAGATTCGGATGCCTTGTTTTTAGAGCTGAGATAAAATCACTATGCACTTTATCGAAGTGAATGGTGAATTGCTCCCATTGATCATCCATTTTTTCTTCGTCGCTCAATGTGCGGATGATCCGCTTTAATTCATTTGCATCATGGTCTACATCAGCATGCTTTTTCAATTTAACCATCTGCTCTTTTACTTTCCCCAACAATTCACCTTTTTGCGCAAGGTGCATAGCGGTAGAGGCGAGTTCTGAATTTTTATGTAGAATTTCTGCTTCCAGTTTTTCATTGCGAAGTTGAATAAGTTCTTTTTCAGCTTTATCTATTTCTAATTGATGCAGGTACTGCAATCTCTTTTGTTCATCCTCATGCTTTAACTGTTGAGCAATGAATTTTTTCTTCTGTTTCCTGTAAAGCCAGTAGGCGCCAGACCCAAGAAGTATGAGGTAGAAAGCATACGCCCAGTAAGTCTGGTACCAAGGTGGTAACACAGTAAAAGTGTAACTGCTTACAGCAGATTCATTACCCAGGTTATTTCTTGCTTTTACTTTGAATGTATAAGTGCCCGCTGGAAGGTTGGTGTATTCCTTCTCTGTTTTTTTGGAGAACTCAGGCCAGTGCTCTTCGAATCCTTCCAGGTAGAAACTGTATTCAATATTGGCTTGTTGCGCATAAGCCGGTGCGGCAAATTCAAAATGGAAGGAGTTCCAATCATGGCTGATCTCGGTTTTTGCACGCTGCACAGTATTATCCTCGTTAACTGCGGATGAATATCCACCAAATAGCAGGCTGTCTCTTTGGTTAACTGCAGCTACTGTTGTGATCAGAACTTTTAGCGGGTACTTGATCTTTTTGTACTGTTCATAATTGATGTGATAAAATCCTTTCTCACCACCAATGAAAACATTGTTTCTATTAATAGGGTTGATGTGTTCGAAACCGGCAACAAACTTATTCGTAAGCTCCGGAAAGTATATGATCTGTGGTTGCGATGTTGAATTATCTACTACGCCTAGTATCTTATCATGAACGAACCATACATTTCCCACCGCATCTTCTTTTAAATAGCGGATAGGTTTTTTATTGAACAACTGATTAAAGTAGGCAGATGGTTCAAATTCATCTTTGCTGATATTATACTCGAATATGCCATTTTCCGTTGCCAGGATGAGACTGTTCTTTATTTTAAAGATGTAATTGCCATTGATAGATTGGATACCTTCTTTTTTAGAGTAAAGCTTGATAGTAGGCTGATCATTTTTCACTTGAACTCTGTAGATACCCTTGTATGGATGGGCAACCCAAATGTTGTCGTTATCGATTACAACAAATCTTGCCGATTCAAAATGAGCATGAATGCGTTTATTATTAAAACTTCCATTTGAAAAATTATAAAAGTTGATACCGTTATAAGTGCCGGTGATCATCAATGAAGAAGGAAGCACATTTGAAAATGGAAGGAAGGTCCAAAAGCCTGTTGAGTTATCTATTAGGGTAGCGTTGTTATTACTGATGACAAAACCTCCATCGTGATGTCCCATCAGCAACTTGCCATTCACTTCAGATAAATTCCAAACCTGCCCTTTGGTATTAGTTACGGGTTGAAAATTCCCTTTGATATAACTCAGGTCCGATTCATTATACAGCGGAACTTTATACAAACCGTTCGACGTACCGATATACAATTCATTATTATAAATGTGTGATGCATATCCTGAGCCTTCGTTAAGATATTCAGGGTAAATATGCTTGATAGCATTGTTGTAAGCAATGAAATCGATGCCATTGTCCAGTCCAAGCCATAGGTTCTTCTCTTTATCCAGGAATATATCGAGGATATTATTATTCTGCAATCCTTCTTTCCTGGTAAAACTCCTTACAAGATTTCCCTGTTTGTCAATAATATGGCATCCATCAAGATTGGTCGCAATAGCGATGTGTTTATCATTCACCATTGCAGAAGCAGAGATGTTCTTGGTAGCCAGCTGATCAAGAAAAGAGTTTTTCAGCTTGGATATTTTATCACCACTCAAAAGATATACGCCACTTTTTATAGTTGTCAGCAAAGCGCTATCCTTCCCGATAGTCGTTAACGAGGTAGCGAAATAATCAGCAGGCAATTCACTGTCTTTCAAAAAAGGCGCCCACACACCATTTTGAAATAATAGAAGGCCCTTGTTGAAATCCTGGGCAATGAGTTTATCACCACACTTGGCAATAAAACGCCAGTGGGTGCTTTTGTAAACAGTTACATGTTTGTCGCTTACCTGGAATATTTTATTACTGGTTTGAAAAAATATGAGACCACGATGGAAATAGATCTCCCAAACATCTGTAAATGATCTTTCCGCTTCAGGTATAAGATGTTTCAGGGAGTGGTATTCGAGCTTTCCATTGGCGGAGGGTTCAAAGTATCCAAATTCATCCTGCCCACCTACATATAGTTTATTATCAGGTCCAAACTCGATAGAACGTACAATGCTTTTATTAGGGAGGGGAAAGGCCTTCCATTGGATACCATCGAAAGAAAGCACACCTTCATTGTTGGCAAAATAGAGGATACCCTTTTTGTCTTGGCGTATCTGGCGGTTTTGAGCACCTTTGATCACCTGCAAAGAGTAGTTTATGATGTCAGGCAACCCGATCGTATTTTGACCTGAGCATACAACACAGCTCATCACGATTAACCACAAGCAGGCAATCTTTTTCATCAGCAGCAAGATACGGTTGTGAAAGTAGAAAAAAAATGATGATGTAGTAATGTAGGGGCTAAAAAGCAGGAAATAAGCATAAAGCGAGGCAGTTGATGTAGTAGTGATGTAGTGGTAAATGCGGCTTTTGAGCAAGTGCACCACTAACTTTACCTTGCCTTTTTGCGGCTACTCAACATCCGGTAAAAGGCGTTAACTAAACAAATGCTTGCGTATGAAAATGAAAATTGCACTTGTTCTATGTGCTATCATGCTGGTGCAGAGCTTTATCCAGGTCTTTGCACAAAATGTCCTGGTTTCCGGTAAGGTTACTGCTCAATCAACCGGTCAGCCTCTGGAGGGAGCCACGGTTTCTGTAAAAGGTACTTCCACCACCACCATCACCAACAAAGAAGGAGCTTTCAGCATCACTGTTCCCAAAACAGGGTCAGTGCTGGTGGTCTCTTATACAGGAATGGGTACCCAGGAATTTACTGTAAAAGATGGAAGCGCCGTAAGTATAAGCCTGGCAGAAACAGCAGGAAACCTGAATGAAGTAGTAGTGATCGGGTACGGTCAACAAAAGAAAAGCCTTGTAACAGGGGCGATTTCTTCGGTTAAGGCAGACCAGATCCAGACCGTTTCTTCCACCAGGATAGACCAGGCCTTGCAAGGCCGGGTTTCAGGTGTGCAGATCGTGCCTACATCCGGGCAGCCGGGTGCCGGCTTAAACATCCGCATTCGTGGAACTGGTTCTAACAGGAATTCCAATCCACTTGTAATTATTGATGGTGTGAGAGTGGGTGGCATCGAATCTATCGACCCAAATGAAGTAGCCTCTATCGAAATTCTGAAAGATGCGGCTTCATCGGCTATCTATGGTGCTGAAGGTGCCAATGGTGTTATCATCATCACTACAAAAACAGGAAGAAGAGGAACAGGAGAGATTTCATACAATGCACAGTTTGGTATTCAGTCAGTGAAAGACGATTTCATCAAGATGATGAATGCCCAGCAGTATCAACAATATTTACAAGAAGCTGGTGTGGCAGGCAGACCAACGCCTGCAGATGTAGCAAGTATAGGTGAAGGAACGAATTGGATGAAAGAAGTTTTACAAACTGCACCACAGCAACATCATACCTTAAGTTTTAGCGGTGGTTCGGATCGATCAACCTATTATGTGAGTGGTAACGTGTTTACCCAGGAAGGGATAGTAGGGGGGGATAAATCAAGATTCCAGCGCTATACCGTTCGCTTCAACAGTGATCATAAAGTAAAGAACTGGTTGAATTTCGGTAACAGGTTGATGTATTCTCATCACAGGCGTAAAGCAATATCAGATAACAATGAGTTTGGTTCAATCCTTAGCTCAGCATTAGTGCTGGATCCTGTTACACCGGTATACTATCAAAACGGATCAACACTTCCGATACATGTGCAAAATGCGATCGCTTCGGGCAAGCCTTTGCGAGTAGATGCAAATGGTAATATATATGGTATCTCTAATTACCTGAGAGGCGAGTATGGAAATCCGTTGGCGAGAATTGATATGGCCAAGGGAGAAAATATCCAGAACAAGATCATCGGAAGTGTGTTTGCAGAGATCGAGCCTTTTGCCAATTTCAAATTCACTTCACGCTTTAGCATTGATGCAGCTTTCCAATATGGTCATGGATGGACACCGACTTTCTGGTTCTCTGATGAAAGCCAGAACACTATTGCAAACGCATACGATTATAACAATAACTGGTTCACCTGGCAGTTAGAAAATTTTGCCAACTATTCAAGAAGATTCGGCAACCACAATGTGAACTTACTTGCCGGTGTATCTGCACAAAAAACAAAAGAGTTCCACATGGGTGGAAGCTATTCCGGTTTGTTTAAAGAAGAAGATAAATTTTCATACGCTGATTATGTGCCGGATGCACTGGATAGAATTGGAAGCATTGGTTTAACAAGAACGCTTGCATCTTTCTATGGAAGATTGAATTACGATTACAAGAATAAATACCTGTTGAGCGCAACATTAAGAAGAGACGGCTCTTCATTATTCTCACCGGATTACCAGTGGGGGACGTTCCCTTCTGTGTCTGCAGGTTGGGTAATTTCTAATGAAGACTTCTTCCCTTCAGGTCTTTCCAGAACAATGAACTATGCGAAGTTGAGAGCGAGCTGGGGAGAGAATGGTAGTTTGTCAAGTGTAGGTTTAGGCGAATGGCTTAACTCGATTGGTGCAGGTATATTATATCCTGATAATAACGGAGGGTTGCTGGTAGGTGCCGCTCCAACAAGCCTGGCTTATCCTCAATTAACATGGGAAACCAGCAGGCAATTTGATATCGGTGCAGATTTCGGATTCCTGAATAACAGGTTGAATGTTACTATCGATTATTTCAACAAGCAAACTGTTGATCTTTTAACAGGCGGTAATGCACCGATCTTCGCGGGTAATACATTGAGAACAGTTAATGCAGGTAACGTAGATAACAAAGGTTTTGAATTTGAATTAAGTTACCGCAACAGGCCGAGAAACGCTTCTGCATTCAGTTATGAATTCGGATTGAACTTTACCAAGCTTACCAATGAAGTAACCTATCTCGATCCTAACTCTCCTTTATTATTAGGTGCGGGCATCGGTACAGGCTGGAGTGCAACTGCAATGGAAAAAGGTCAGCCTATCTGGTATTTCAGAGGATATAAAACAGACGGAATATTCCAGAGTGCAGCAGATGTTACCTCTTATCTTTCCAAGACAGGTATTACAGGTTATAGTCCTAAAGCAGGCGAGCCAATTGTAGTAGATGTGAATGGAGATAAACAGATCACACCTGCAGATCAGACTTTCATTGGCAGTCCACATCCCGATTTTATGTATGGTGCAAGAGCAAACTTTGCATACAAAGGTTTTGATCTCTTAGTATTCGTGCAAGGACAAGTAGGAAACGAGATCCTGATGGGTTTCAATCGTACAGACCGCCAGACAGCTAACAAACCATATTTCTTCTATGCCAATCGTTGGACTGGTGAAGGAAGCACCAACACGTGGTTTGCTGCAAATGCATCTGATCCTTACATATATAATAGCGACCTGATGATATTCGATGGTTCTTATGCAAGAATCCGTCAGCTACAATTAGGTTATACACTGCCTTCAAACATATTAAATAAGATCAGGTTTAAAATTGCAAGAGTGTATGTTTCACTCGATGACTTCTTCACTTTCACCAAATACCCCGGAGTAGATCCTGAAGGTGGAAGCAATGGTGGTAACTCTATCGGTATCGATAGGGGTGGTTATCCGATTCCAAGAAAAGCAGTTGTCGGATTAACATTTACATTCTAAAAACCCTTCAAATTAAAAACGATGAAAAATATTCTTATAAAAACTTCCATCCTTTGTTTCACAGTCCTGACGCTGTCGACCGGATGTAAAAAATTCCTTGAGCAGGAAGTGCCTGGTGCTTATCCTGAACAGGATTTCTATAAAACAGATGGTGATGTAACACAAGCTACGATTGGTGTGTACGATATGATGCAGGCACACTACAATAACAACTGGGCTAGCCTATACATGATCAAAACGTTGTTGAGTGATGAAAGCAATGCAGGTGGGAGTGATGCAGGTGACCAACCCGGTTATCAAACCCTGGATAATTACAATTTCGACGCAACCAATGATAAAGTGAGAGACGCATGGAGAATGTGTTACTTCACTATATATCGTGCCAATAAAGTGGTCAATAACTCAGACGCAAATTCAGATCTCAGGAAAAGATCTATTGCTGAAGCAAAAGTGTTGAGAGCATATAATTATTTAGAGCTGGTTTCCTTGTGGGGTGATGTGCCTTTGGTATTGAACGATATCCCGCCTTCTGCATATACCAGTACAGGACGTGCCAAGAAGGCAGATGTATATGCACAAATTGAAAAAGATCTCAACGAAGCGATCCAGGTTCTTCCGCTGAAGAGTGCCTACTCGGTTGCAGAAAAGTTCAGAGTCTCTAAAGGAACTGCACAGGCTATATTGGGGAAAGTCTATTTGTTTCAGCAGAAATGGAATGAAGCTGCTACGCAATTAGAAACAGTGATCACTTCTAACCAATACTCTTTAGCGCCATCAATCGGTGCTGCATTCTCCAGGAATTTCGAATTCGGTCAAGAATCAGTATTCGAGATCTCTTATACCAACATGAGATCATACGATTGGGGCAACTTCCCTTGGGGCGGTGCTCCTGAAAGTAACATTCATATTCAACTGATGGGGCCAAGAGGTGATTACTACACCAAAGCACCTTCTGATTCATTGATAGGTGGATGGGGTTTTATTCTTCCTAAACAGAAGCTTTGGGATGCATTCATTGCAGCCAATGATGTGAACAGGAGAAGACAAACCATCATGTCTGTAGGAGAACTAACTGCTGCAGGTGGCAACTGGAGCAACCCAACGGCCTATGATTATGAAGGTTATTTCCAGAGAAAGTATGGTGCATTCCAATCACAAACAGGTAACCCGATCGGTGAATTGAATTACGGTACTAACTGGAGACACATTCGTTACGCAGATGTTTTATTAATGGCTGCAGAAGCTTTCAATAAAGCTGGAAATGATGTTAAGGCGAGAACATATCTCAACCTCGTACGCCAGAGATCAAGTCTACCGGATGTAAGTTCATCAGGAACCACTTTGTTCACTGCTATTGTTAATGAAAGACAATTAGAGCTCGCTTTTGAAGGTGTGCGTTTCGTTGACCTTGTTCGCTGGGGTTTAGCTAACCAGGAGTTAGGTACGTTAGGGTTTAAAGCAAACAAACATGAATTGTTGCCTATCCCTGACTATGATGTGAGAACAGGTGGACTCGCTCAAAACACAGGCTATTAATCAAACAAAAACAAACTGCAATGAAATCAAATAAAAAAATAGCGATAGTATTTGCCACTACTGTGATCTTCTCAATCACAGTGCTTATATCGTGTAAGTATGATATTAGGGAGCTTTCACCTAAGCCTGTGGCATCATTCACGGTAACTCCTATCACCGGACAAGTGAATAAGTATTTATTGACCAGTACTTCAAGCAATGCATTCCGTTTTGATTGGGATAAGGCTACAGGTAGTTTCGCTCAAGGAAAAAGTGTTGATACAGTTTACTTTCCTGATAAAGGAACATACACGGTGAAGTTGTTAGTATATGGTCATAATGGAATGGATAGCAGTTCTCAGCAAGTGAACGTTGCAAATGATGACCCTGCTGCGATCACTCCATTTAAATTGTTGACAGGAAACAGTAGCAGGAAATGGAAACTTGCGCCTGAAGCAGGTGCATTATGGATCGGGCCTTCAGATGAAAGTGCTACATGGTGGAGTAATAATGCGGGAGATCTTACATCAAGGGCTTGCTTGTTCAACGACGAGTACACCTTTGTAAAAACGGGCGTGAATGTGGGGACTATGGAGTTCGACAGTAAAGGAGATTTTTACGTAGATGAAGAAGGAGGTAATCCGCATCCTGCAGGGATGCCCGCTGTGGGTTGCTATGCAAACAGTGCAATTCCTGTTCAATTCCAGGCTTGGGCCAATAACGGAACATTCACGTTCGAAGTGATCAATAACGATAAAATAAAAGTGAACGGTAACGGTGCTCACCTGGGATTATACAAAGCAGCTAACCCTCCTGATGCCGCAGTTGGCACGCCTCAATCAACTATTACGTACGATATAAAGTCGATCACAGCAACAAGGCTTGTGTTAAAGATCGACTATGGCTGGGGCGCCTGGAAATTCACTTATGTGGCTATTTAACTAATGACAAAAGATCAATAAATGATACGTATAAGTATAGCAATAATTGCGTTACTGATCAATTCATCCTGCTCAAAAAAATCTTCCGGTGGAGGTGGCGTATTGGTGGTACAGCCTCCTGTTGATAAGAATTGGCAATTCGAAACAAATCCAATGTGGAGTGATGAATTTGATTATATAGGGTTACCCAACACTGCCAAATGGGGATACGATATAGGAGGAAGCGGTTGGGGTAATAATGAACTTCAGTACTACACTGATGTATTGAATAATGCCAAAGTGGAGAACGGCTTGCTCACCATCACAGCAAGAAAAGAAAATGTTGGTGGTAAAAACTATACTTCGGCAAGATTAGTCACAAAAAACAAAGGAGATTTTTTATATGGCAGGATAGAGGTGAGAGCTAAGCTTCCATCCGGCAGAGGTACATGGCCTGCGATATGGATGTTGCCCACGGACTGGGCGTATGGTAACTGGCCAAAGAGCGGTGAGATCGATATTATGGAACATGTAGGCTACGATCCCAACAAAGTACTTTTCAGCGTACATACAGATGCATATAATCACAGCATTAACACACATAAAAGTGCTACACAGGTAATACCTACTGCGATGACGGATTTTCATAAGTATCGACTGGACTGGACGCCATATGCAGTGCGGGGTTATTTCGACGATCAGCTTGTGTTCACTTTCGTAAACGAAGGCAAAGGATTTTCTACCTGGCCTTTCGATAAAAGATTTCATCTCTTGCTCAACCTCGCAATCGGCGGTAACTGGGGTGGAGCACAAGGTGTAGACGATGCGATTTTCCCTACATCATTTCAAGTCGATTACGTGCGGGTTTACAAAATGATCGAATAACAGTTTTATCATGGTTTAGCAATCAATCGCTAGATAGAGTGGATATGTTGGCTTCTATTGGCTGATAAACTCCACTCTTTATTAATCTGTCATCAATGAGATCTATCCTTTTTTTTATATTGATCAGTTTCTGCATTCATTCTAATGCCCAGCTATTGAAAGCAAAAGGTAAAATGATAGTGGACGATAAAGGCAATGAAGTGCTCCTTCGTGGCATTGGCTTAGGTGGTTGGATGTTGCAGGAACCGTACATGTTGCAATTGTCGGGCATTGCCTCTAATCAAAAAGAGATCAGGCAAAGAATAAAAGAACTGGCAGGCGATGAGAACACAGAAAGATTTTACCAGGCGTGGCTTGCCAATCATTGCACAAAAGCTGATGTAGATTCATTAGCTGCCTGGGGATTTAATTCTGTTCGCCTGCCAATGCATTACAATCTATTCACTTTGCCCATTGAAGAAGAACCCGTTAAGGGAGCGAATACATGGCTGCAGAAAGGTTTTGATCTTACAGATAGTTTGTTGAGTTGGTGCAAGGCAAACAAGCTTTATCTCATACTGGATCTGCACGCAGCTCCCGGTGGGCAGGGAAGTGACATTCCCATTTCTGATCGGGATACTTCAAAATCA
Source organism: Bacteroidota bacterium (assembly GCA_023429825.1). Lineage (GTDB taxonomy): Bacteria > Bacteroidota > Bacteroidia > Chitinophagales > Chitinophagaceae > JAEZDC01. Next base: position 18,203 of record JAEZDC010000009.1, read on the forward strand.
TCATTGTGGCAAAGTAAATTGAATCAACAAAAGACCATAGCACTCTGGAAAAAGCTAGCAGCCCGTTATGCAAAAGAGAAATGGATAGGGGCGTATGATATCATCAACGAACCCAACTGGGGTTTTCAAAGCAGCGCAGACAAAAATGGTTGCGCTGAAAAAGAGAACGCACCACTGAGACAGTTAATGAAAGATATAACTGCTGCCATTAGGGAAGTAGATAAACAACATCTTGTTATCATTGAAGGTAATTGCTGGGGTAATAATTACGAAGGTGTATTTCCATTATGGGATGATAACCTCGCCGTCAGCTTTCACAAGTACTGGAACTTCACTGATCAGAATTCTATTCAACGATTTATTGATTACAGGGAAAAATACAATGTGCCGATATGGATGGGAGAAAGCGGTGAGAACTCAAACGTGTGGTTCACCAATGCCATTGAATTATTAGAACAAAATAAGATCGGCTGGAACTGGTGGCCTTTGAAAAAACTAGGCATTAATAATCCCATCCAGGTGATCGCCAATAAAGGTTTTCAAAACATCATCAGCTATTGGAAAGGTAAAGGTTCAAAGCCTTCACAGGAAGAAGCCACAACAGCTTTCATGCAGTTGGCGAAAGATGTGAACATCAAAAACGCAGTGATCCGCAAAGATGTGATCGATGCCATGTTCCGCCAGGTGCATTCAGCTGCGGTGAAACCTTTTAAACACCATACGATCCAAAGCAACGCGATTGTCTTTGCAGTGGATTATGATATGGGAAGATCAGGCTACGCATACCATGATGCAGATACAGGTAACTATTGGGTATCCACTACACATCGCACAGACTGGAACAAAGGCTGGAGCTATCGCAATGATGGAGTGGATATTGAAACTTGCAGGGACAGTATCACGAATGGATATAGTGTTGGATGGATATCAGCCGATGAGTGGTTGCAATATTCTGTGTATGCACCACAGGAAACTTCATTCAACATTAATGTGCGATCTGCAGCGAAAGAAGAAGGTGCGATACAACTGATCGTAAAGCATAGTATCACCGATGCAGTCCTTCCTTCTACAGGCGATCATCAAAACTGGCAAACAACCACTATTAAAAACATACAACTGCAGAAAGGTTGGAACCAGCTTCGCATCAAAGCAGTAAAGGGCGGGTTCAATCTTAACTACTTACAATTTATCAGTACTGACAGCGTAAAGAGTAATTGACAAAAGAAAATAGTATACAATGGCAAAAAGAATTCTGACCGCAATTATTTTCATGCTCACCTGTATGATATCCAATGCACAGGGAGCAGATACACTTGCAAAGATCAATGCATTGATAAAGCAGATGAGCTTGCAGGAAAAAGTACACATGATCCATGCGTCTTCATCTTTCACTTCAGGTGGAGTGCAACGTTTGGGAATAAGAGAGTTGGTAACAAGTGATGGCCCCCACGGTGTGAGACCTGAGCATGGAAGAGACTGGAATCTCGATAATAATCTCCTCGACTCTGGTACATATTTACCAACAGGTGTTTGTCTCGCTGCGACATGGAATCCAAAACTGGGTTATGCATTCGGCTCTGTATTAGGAAGTGAGGCCAACTATCGTGGTAAAGATGTGATACTGGGGCCGGGTATCAATATCATTCGTTCGCCACTCAATGGAAGAAATTTTGAATACCAAAGTGAAGATCCTTACCTCGTTTCTCAAATGGTAGTAGGGTATGTAAAGGGTGTGCAGGACCAGGGTATATCTGCATGTGTAAAGCACTATGCGGCCAACAACCAGGAGACAAAAAGATTTACCATCGATGTGCACATGAGTGAAAGAGCACTAAGAGAAATTTATTTGCCGGGGTTCAAAGCTGCGATTCAAAAAGGTGGTGCGAATACCATCATGGGTTCTTATAACAAATTCAGGGGTCAATGGGCATCGCAAAGCCATTACCTGCTCACACATATCTTAAGAAATGAATGGGGATTCAAAGGAGTTGCCATGAGTGATTGGGATGCAGTACACAACACCATGCAGGCTTTATGGAACGGGATGGACCTGGAGATGGGAACCGATCTCGGCATGTTGCCCAATCCCAACTATGGTAAGTTCTGGATGGGAGATACTGTAGTTGCTTTAGTAAAATCAGGAAGATTCCCTGAATACATGTTAGATGAAAAAGTCCGTCGCATTTTGTACGTGATGTATAAAACCAAAATGCTCGACGGGCAAAGAAAGAAAGGAGAATACAATACGAAAGCACATCAACAAACAGCTTTGAAAGTTGCAGAAGAAGGGATCGTGTTATTGAAAAATCAAAACAATATGCTTCCGCTTAATAAGACTGCTATAAAAAATATTGCAGTGATCGGTTACAATGCGGAAAGAAAACAATCGATGGGTGGCGGTAGTTCACAGGTCAGGGCTTTTTATGAAGTAACTCCGTTACAGGGATTGCAGAACTTTGCCAAAGGAGCAAACATCACTTATGCACCGGGATATGAAATCAAAAGAGGCGCTGTTGCCAATACGGATATGATCTCCAAAGCGGTGGAAGCAGCATCTAAAGCAGATGTGGTAGTATATGTAGGAGGTTCAACACATGGATACAATTATTCAGTCTGGAGAGACAATGCCTATGATGCAGAAGACACTGACAAGCCGGATATGAAAATGCCTTTCGGACAGGATGAGTTATTAAAAGCCGTACTGAAAGCCAATCCAAAAACCATAGTAGTGTTGATGGGGGGAGGTGCGATCGACATGAGCCAATGGATCGATCAAACACCGGTTGTGATGCAAAGCTGGTACCCTGGTATGGAAGGTGGAAATGCATTGGCGAAAATCATCTTCGGAGAAGTGAATCCTTCAGGTAAACTGCCCATGACCTTTCCAAAGAAATTGGAAGATCATGGTTCGCATGCATTGGGTGAATATCCCGGCGATACCACAAAACTCATTGTTCATTATCTCGATGATATCTATGTGGGCTATCGTTATTATGATACTTACAAAGTGGAACCCCAGTTTGCTTTTGGTCATGGATTATCGTACACCAATTTTCAATACAGTGATCTGAAAATAGCTACCACTGGAAAGAAAGCCACCGTTTCATTCACCGTAAAGAACACCGGTAAGATGGCAGGAGCTGAGGTCGCACAGCTGTATGTAAGCCAGCCTAACGC
>JAEZDC010000083.1 GCA_023429825.1 Bacteroidota bacterium
ACATCTAACACACCATCATTATCATCATCAGGATCGCACACATCACCAATGCCATCACCGTCATTATCGGACTGACCTGGATTGGAAGTGAACGGACAATTATCACTTGTATCCGGCACACCATCATTATCATTATCTGTATCACAAATATCACCAACGCCATCTGCGTCCACATCTGCCTGGTTTGCATTTGCAGTAAGCGGGCAATTATCATTTACATCTAACACACCATCATTATCATCATCAGGATCGCATGCATCCCCTACTCCATCATTATCATTATCTGCCTGATCGGAATTATAAGTAAATGGACAATTATCGTTGAGATCCAATACACCATCATTATCATCGTCAGGATCGCATGCATCTCCTACTCCATCATTATCATTATCTGCCTGGTCCGGATTATGAGTAAATGGACAATTATCATTGAGATCTAATACGCCATCATTATCATCGTCAGGATCGCATGCATCTCCTACTCCATCATTATCATTATCGGCCTGATCCGGGTTATATGTAAACGGACAATTATCGTTGATATCTGATACGCCATCATTATCATCGTCAGGATCACATACATCACCAATGCCGTCATTATCATTATCGGCCTGGTCAGCATTAGACGTGAATTGACAATTATCAATTTCATCTAACACACCATCGTTATCATCGTCCGGGTCACACACATCACCAATGCCGTCATTATCATTATCAGCCTGGTCAGCATTAGACACGATCATACAATTATCGTCACCATTGATAATACCATCATCGTCAATATCACCGTCGCAAACATCTCCCACATGATCACCATCTGTATCCAACTGGTCTGCGTTTGCAGTTAAAGGGCAATTGTCTTGTTCGTCAAGTACTCCATCATTATCATCATCAGGGTCACATACGTCACCTATTCCATCATTGTCGGTATCGCGCTGGTCAGGGTTTGGCGTTGTAGGACAATTATCGTTCACATTTAAGATGCCATCTCCATCCATATCCGTATCACACACATCACCGATGCCGTCACTATCCATATCCTGTTGATCAGCATTTGCAGTTGAAGGGCAATTATCCCCGGTATCTAAAACACCATCACTATCTGCATCACAAACATCTCCTATACCATCTTCATTGGAATCTTCCTGGCCGGGATTTGGAGTTAAAGGGCAATTGTCTACTTCATCCAGCACACTATCATTATCATCATCAACATCACAAATATCACCTATGCCGTCACCATCGGTATCAAGTTGGTCTGGGTTTGCAACATGCGGGCAGTTATCATCTGCATTTAAAATTCCATCAAGATCATAATCAGGATCACATATATCATCAGATATCGAACATGTTCCGCTAACATGTCCACTCACCCAATTTGACGACGCCCCGGTTAATGCAAAATTGTTAAGCGTTGCGTTGTTGTTGTTATTGCTACCATCGATGGCTGTTGTAATCGCAGCATTATCCGTGTTGATCGCTCCCTGGTTGAATTTGTAATAAGCCAGCAATCCATTGAAATTAGCAGGCAATTCGCAATTCATACTGCTAACGATCTCTGCAGCACACAAAGCCCGGTTGATGATCCTTGCATCATCGATACTTCCTTTAAAAGGAAAATTCCATGTATCAGGAACCCATCCAATATAAAAATTAGAATAAGTAGACGGTGTGAATATCACGTTCCTGCTTCCTATAAGATTACCGTTTACATAAACCTTAATGCTATTATCGGTTTGATTGAATACAGCAGTTACATGATACCATTGATCAGTGGCAAAATCATACGGGAAAGCATTGGTGATAAAATCATTATTATAAGTGATCCTTACTTCATCGTCGTCGATGCCAAACCCGGTGCCGAACTGCCCGATACCAAATGAACTGATGATGGTATGGCCAGTACCGCTGCCAACTCCCTGATCAGTCCAGTTGCCTAATGCAGATGGTTTTACCCATGCAGCAAGCGTCCAGCTTGAGTTGCTGTTCATCACAGGAGTAGATACATGATCGTTAATTCCGTCAAAATGTAAAGCACCTGCCGGCTCGTAAGTAAGTACTGATACGTCAGCAGATAAAACAGAAACACAAGCATCTTTCTGGATGGTTACTGTATATGTACCTTCATGAATAGCCGATGCATTAGGAATAGAAGGATTCTGGCTGGCAGAAGTAAATGAGTTCGGCCCAGTCCAGCTATAAGATGTTCCTCCTGTAGCTTTCAACTCAATGGTGGCCCCTTCCACTACAGGACTATTACTGGAAACAGTAGTTGTGGTAGGTGTACATGTTCCGCTTACAAGACCTTTTACCCAGTTAGATGAATTTCCACTCAATGCAAAATTGAACAAAGCACCATGGTGTACGCCTTGTCTATCGTTCAATGAAACTCCGGGATTTGAAGCATCGTAATGCCCCTGGTTAAATTGATAATACGCAACCAATCCATTTTGCACGTTGCTGAGCTGGCAGTTATTATTAGCCAATATCTCACCTAAACATAAAGCCCTGTTCCATATTCTTAATTCATCCAGTTCACCTGCAAAGTATTCTGCCGGGCTTGAGCTGGTTCTTGCACCGATCACCACATCAGCGGTGTTGTTTACACCCGACCCGACAGAATTATCAGTTCCTGATTCAACTCCATTAATATAAAGTGTTGCTGTAGTTCCATCAAACACACAGGCTATATGATACGTTGTATTGGCGACTGCAAGACCTCCCGTAATATCAATGCTAAGATTTCGTGCAATGAATCGCCATTGATTTGAATTATCTATCCCAACGAGGTAATCCACGTCAGTATTACCATTATCTTTTGAAATAACCCACCTGAAGTTACCATCTACAATCGTTGGCTTTGCAATGAACTCGATGGTGAATGGTTCGTTACTAAGACTGAGATCAGTATGATGAGGGATCTTTACAATATCATTCACACCATCAAAATGCAATGCACCTGCAAGATTAGGTTCGATGAAAGAATTGTATTGCGGGTTCTGACCATTTTCACCCGTAAAATCTTTTTGATTAACCAAGCCGGCATTCGCAGTATCAAAAGAGAAAATAGTTCCTAATGAGTTGCTACCGCCAGCAGATGTCATACCGTACAACTTGCCATCAGATGCTGCAAACAGGTTGGTATAAGGATTGGCACCTACACTGCTATTAAAACTTTGAAGATCAGAATAAGTATTCGTGGAAAGATCGAATGAGAACAACGCACCTTCACCTGAAACTCCTCCATAAGGCGCAACGCCATATAATTTTCCATCACTTCCTTGTGATAAGCCGTTAGTGGCATACTGCACATTGATCCCATCAAAATCATGCAGCTTGGTTACCTCATTCGTGTTAGGATTGAATTTATAGATAGCGCCATAACCATGTTCCGCTCCGTTGGGTGTAACGCCGTATAAGTTTCCGTCGAAACCCGCTATCAAACCTGCGTAAGGATTGAAGCCTGCTCCATAATTTTCATAAGTAAACTCGTACAGTACAGAAAACGCATTTGCAGAAGGATCATAAGAATAGATCACGCCGTTACCTTCTGTTCCTCCGTATGCGGTTACGCCATATAATTTTCCATTACCCGCCTTTATCAAGCTTCCTGAAGGGGAAGCTCCGTTTGAATAATCAAAATCATGAAGCCTGGTATATGTTCCTGTTGAAGGATCATAAGAGAAGATCGTTCCTGCCCAGTTGATGCCGCCACTTTGCGTTACCCCGTACAAGAATCCATCAGCGCCAAGTACCAACCCGTTGTTATAAGGATAATTACCATCCTCACCATCATCACTAAAAGCATGGAGCGTATTAAAGACGTTATTCTTTGTATCGTAAGAAAATAGAACACCTGCGCCGTTCACCCCGCCACCTGAAGTCATTCCATATAACTTTCCATCGGCATCTACCAGCGTACCTGTCGGGTTAGATCCGAAGGTGGTGCCAAAATCTTTGAGCTTATTAAATTGTGCGTTGCTGATATCATAAGAATAGATCACCCCATATTCATCGATCCCACCCCTGGCCATCGAATATAAATTACCATCTGATGCCTGTACCAAACCGCTGGTAGAGTTGCCGCCATTCGTACCATCAAAGTCATGCACTATATTATATTGGTCTGATGAAGGATCAAAAGAAAAGATCACTCCTTTACTATTTACGCCACCAACCTGTGTGGTTCCATATATCTTGCCATCAGAAGCGATGTGGAGATTCGAAAGTGTAGAACTCCCTGTTTGAAAATTATTAAAATCAAATTGTTTGGTATAAACAGAAGATACAGGATCGAAAGAAAAAATCACTCCCTTACCATTTACGCCCCCGGACTGTGTAGTTCCGTATAATTTACCATTTGCGTGCTGCACCATATTGCTATGGGAGGAAAATCCATTTGATCCACCGAAGCTGTACACCGCGGTAAGAGAGCCAGAAACTATGTCGTACGTAAAGATCGACCCCACATTATTTGCACCTCCGGAATGGGTGGTACCGTATATTTTATTATCATTTGCCAGCATGACCCCACCATAAGGGTTGCCCCCGATGCTTTGCGTGAAATCTGCATGTTTGGTGAACGCAGAGGAAGTTATATCCAACGAATAGAGCACACCGAGATTGTTGCTTCCCCCGGCGGAAGTAACGCCGTATAATAAATTACCTGCAGCGACTAGTTTACCGCCCTGTGGAGATGCTCCTTTTGCAGCTCCGTCGAAATCAATGATCGTAGAATAATGTTGAGTAGCAGGATCATAAGAAAAAATGGTACCTAACTGGTTTGCGCCACCCATATTAGTGGTGCCATACAATTTTCCATCCTGGGCCTGCACAAGTGTAGAATAGGGCTTCGCACCGTCCTTTACTCCGTTAGCCTCCTTTCCAAAATGATGCAGTTGTTCATAGGTGTTTGTTGCGGGATCGTATGACATTAATACACCCATGTCGTATCGTCCGCCATTTGCGATCAGTCCATACAACTTACCATCACTGGCCTGTATAAAATCATTCTTATAAGGAAGTCTTCCGTTATCATTAAAGTTGAAGACAGGGGTAAGTGTATTAGATCCGCCGTCATATTTTATGATCACCCCATCGCCGTTACCAGATTGCACTGTTCCGTACAAAACAGGCTGCGCTATCATTGCATCCTGTAAACCAAAAAGGATAGTAAATAAAAGCAGCAGGTTTCTCATATACACACAGTGAAAGATTGTTTAATGGTCATATGTTTTTTACAAGGTCCAATAATGATATACTTATTGATTATCATTTGCATTTAATTCCAACAATCAATAATAATATCTAAAACACTGGTGGGTAACGTATTACTGAAGATCGTCCTTCAGCAGGTGGTCGTTGATAGGATTGGAGATCGGCGTAAAGTGGCCGCAAATTGTTTTAAAAAAGCAACACTTCCAAACAACATCCCGGGAAAAGAACTCAATAAGGCAAATTTTAAGGTAGCAAGCTTACCCTTATGCTAGCTTCAAAATGCTTATTGGTGCTGATGCGCTAGCTGAATCATCTTTTTGGAACATTAAGAAACAGCCTATTCAGGAAAATTCACTAATACTCAACGAAAATTGTAAAATTCATCCTTTATTCTTACTGCCGCATAGGAAATTATCCTGCGAATAGTAATTTTACAGCTCATTGTTACATTATAAATTCTAATTAATAATCATGTCAACACTTACAAAGTCAATCGACTTTACACTCCCTTACAAAGTTGCCGACATCAGCCTGGCTGAATGGGGCCGTAAAGAAATTCGTTTAGCAGAAGCTGAAATGCCCGGTTTAATGGCAATTCGTGCTGAGTATGGTCCTTCACAGCCACTGAAAGGCGCCCGTATCGCAGGATGCTTACACATGACCATCCAGACTGCAGTGCTCATCGAAACATTAGTTGCACTTGGCGCTGAAGTTAAATGGAGCTCTTGTAATATCTTCTCTACGCAGGATCATGCTGCTGCTGCTATCGCTGCTGCAGGCATTGGTGTATATGCGTGGAAAGGCCAGTCTTTAGAAGAAGCTGACTGGTGCATTGAACAAACTTTATTCTTCGGTAGTGCAGACAAACCTTTGAATATGATCTTAGACGATGGTGGCGATCTTACCAACATCGTATTCGATAAATATCCTGAGTTGATCCAGCACATCAAAGGTCTTTCTGAAGAAACAACTACAGGTGTTCACCGTTTATACGAAAGAATGGCAAAAGGTACTTTACCAATTCCTGCCATCAACGTGAACGATTCTGTTACCAAATCTAAATTCGATAACAAATACGGTTGTAAAGAGTCATTGGTAGATGCGATCCGTCGTGCTACTGATGTGATGCTTGCAGGTAAAGTTGCTGTTGTTGGCGGTTACGGTGATGTGGGTAAAGGTTCTGCAGCATCTCTTGCGGGTGCAGGTTGCCGTGTGATCGTTACCGAGATCGATCCTATCTGTGCTTTACAAGCTGCAATGGATGGTTTTGAAGTAAAGAAGATGATCGACGCAGTTAAAGAAGCTGATATCATCGTTACTGCTTCTGGTTGCCGCGACCTCATCACCGAAAAACATTTCCGTGTGATGAAAGACAAGGCGATCGTTTGTAACATCGGTCACTTCGATATCGAGATCGATATGGCATGGATCAACAACAACTACGGTAACACAAAAGATACGGTGAAGCCACAGGTTGATATCTATAATGTTGATGGAAAAGACATCATCATTTTGGCTGAAGGTAGATTAGTGAATCTTGGTTGTGCGACCGGTCACCCGTCATTCGTGATGAGTAATTCGTTCTCTAACCAGACACTTGCACAGATCGAGCTTTGGACAAACAGCGATAAGTACGAGAACAAAGTGTACGTTCTTCCTAAACATCTTGATGAGAAGGTTGCAAGATTGCACCTGGCTAAGATTGGTGTTGAATTAGATGAACTGACTAACGAACAAGCTGAGTATTTAGGCATACCGCAGAATGGTCCGTTCAAGACTGATATGTACAGATACTAGTGGATAGAGGATAGTGAAGAGTGGATAGATATTAAAAGCCCGTTTCGAGAGGAACGGGTTTTTTGTTTCTCGTCATTGCAGGAAGGAAACAGTTGAATGAACATATCGGCAACGCTGTAATAGGAAGATCAATAGTGCTTTTTATATTATTGAAAAAGAAACTGGTTTTTTAAACCAAATAAAAAGAGCAGTAATGCTACTGCCCTTCCCGGCTTCAGGATACTAGGCCTTCTTAGGGCCGCCCCTTCATCGCCGTTCCGGCGTAAGTGTATATGCATGCACCGGCAATTATTTCAAAATTATAATTAGTTGTCATGCATGCAAAGCACCAATGCATGATTAATTTCTTGTAGATTAATAAAACGATCAGGTATAAATACTCCATCTTCAACTTTCTCCCCTTTTCCTTAAATTGCTACTTCCAATAAACTAACTCCCCCATGCCCCTTAGTTGGAACGAGATAAAGACTAGAGCTGCTGCATTTAGTAACGAATGGAAAGACGAAAGCAACGAACACGCCGAAGCAAAATCTTTCTGGGATGATTTCTTCAACATCTTTGGTATCAGCCGCAGAAGAGTTGCGAGTTTTGAGCAATCGGTTCAACTTACATCGCAGCTTCCTACTCCCTCTCCTTCGGAGAGGGCCGGGGTGAGGTCTAAAACCGGTTTCATCGACCTTCTCTGGAAAGGCGTCATACTCATCGAACACAAGAGCCGTGGCAAGAATCTGGACAAGGCCTACGGACAAGCAAAAGATTATTTCCCCGGTCTCACCGAAAAAGAACTGCCTCGTTATATACTGGTGAGCGATTTCGAGCACTTCCGTTTGTACGATCTTGAAACGAACGAACAACACGATTTCAAGTTGTCGCAACTCACCGATCATGTGCATCTCTTCGGCTTCATCGCCGGTTATCAAAAACGTACATACAAAGAACAAGACCCTGTTAACATAGAAGCTGCGGAGCTGATGGGTAAACTGCACGACAAGCTCAAATCTATCGGTTATGAGGGCCACCAGTTGGAACTATACCTTGTTCGCCTGGTGTTTTGCCTGTTCGCTGATGACACTAACATATTCGAGAAAGGAATATTCTATGATTTTCTCGACCTGAAAACAAATGTAGACGGCAGCGACCTTGCCGCACATCTCTCACAGTTGTTCGAAATACTGAATACACCCAACGATAAAAGATTAAAGAATCTCGACGAAGCACTCAACGCATTTCCTTATGTGAATGGTAAGCTGTTTGAAGAACGTTTGCCACTCGCAGGCTTCGACAGCCAGATGCGTAAAACACTGATGGATTGCTGCGGCCTCGACTGGGGCAAGATCTCTCCAGCCATCTTCGGCTCATTGTTCCAGAGTGTGATGGACGAGAAAGCAAGACGCAACCTCGGTGCGCATTATACCAGCGAAAAGAATATCCTCAAGCTCATCAAGCCTTTGTTCTTAGACGAGCTGTGGAGCGAGTTTGATAAAACAAAGAACAGCAAGGCACAGTTGCAGAAGCTGCACGACAAGATCAGCCAGCTGCGTTTTCTCGATCCTGCCTGTGGCTGTGGTAACTTCTTAATTATTGCTTACCGTGAATTGCGGTTGCTGGAAGTGGAAATAATAAAGCAACTCTTAAAACTGCAGGGCTATAGAGAGGAAGTGATACGTGAAGCAAAAATGGATGCTTCTTACCTTATCAAATGCAATGTTGACCAGTTCTACGGAATAGAGTATGAAGAGTTTCCTGCACAGATAGCCAGAACGGCGATGTGGCTGATGGACCACCAGATGAACATGCTGGTAACAGAAACCTTTGGTGAGTATTATGTACGACTGCCTTTACAAAAAGCGGCAACTATTGTACATGGAAATGCATTGCGTATAGACTGGCAGAGCTTGATAGAACCAATGCCGTGGGAGAAAGAAGAAGCGAGGTACCATTATATACTAGGCAATCCGCCGTTTATCGGAAAAAATTTTCAAACGGAGGAACAAAAAGCGGATCTTAGTTTATTATATAGTCAAAAAGGTTCTGGCAATTATGATTATGTGACTGGGTGGTATATTAAAGCAGGCCAATATTTAAAGAACTACAATAAGGATGGTCTAAACAAAATAAAAATTGGCTTCGTTAGTACCAACTCTATCACTCAAGGTGAACAAGTAGGTATTTTATGGCCAAAGTTGTTAAATGACTATAAAGTAAAAATACACTTTGCACATAAAACTTTTAAGTGGACTAATGAAGCAAGAGGGAATGCGGCCGTTCATGTTGTCATTATTGGTTTTTCCAACTATGATGTAAACGATAAACATTTATTCCAATATGATAATATCAACAGCGATCCCAACGTAACGGTCGTTAAAAATATTAACCCCTACTTGGTCGACGCCAAAGATGTTGTTCTTACCCCGAGAACATCTCCGATTTGTAACGTGCCGTCGATGATCAATGGCAGCAAAGTGGTAGATGGTGGAAATCTGCTCTTTACCGCAGAAGAACGAGATGACTTTCTAAAGAGTGAACCTGAAGCCAAACGATTCATAAGAGAGTTCATTGGAAGCGAGGAGTACATTAATAATTTCAAGAGATATTGCCTTTGGTTGAAGAATGTCAATCCAAATGAGCTTAAAAAGTATCCAGCTATATTAAAACGTATAGAACAAGTACGACAGATGCGAAGTGAAAGTAAGGACACTAATACCAACAAGTGGGCAAGCTTTCCAAGCTTATTTATGGCAGAAAGGCAACCTACTAGTAACTACTTGCTTATACCTCGTGTATCCTCAGAAAATAGGTTTTACGTACCAATTGGATATTTAAGCTCCGATGTAATTATCAGTGATCGTGCAACTGCTTTGCCTGAGGCTACCTATTATCATTTTGGCATCATTACTTCTATTATGCATATGTGTTGGATGAAGTATACTTGCGGAAGAATGAAGAGCGATTATAACTATTCTAACTCTATTGTCTATAACAATTTCCCTTGGCCAGAATCTCCATCTGAAAAACAAATAAAAGCAGTTGAAGATGCTGCACAAAATGTTTTAGATGCAAGAGCACAATTCCTTGATAGCAGCTTAGCAGATTTATACGATCCCAACACGATGCCGCCTGCATTGGTAAAAGCACACCAGGCTTTGGATAAAGCAGTTGATCTGTGTTATCGTCCGCAACCTTTCACCAGCGAAACAAAACGAATAGAGTTTTTGTTTGAGTTGTATGATAAGTATACGGCGGGATTATTTGTGAAAGAAAAGAAAAAGAAAAATGAGCAAACTAGAAAGTAACGACAATCAGTTTTTTACCCCCAAGACTTTGTATAGTCTGCCCTCTGCCGGACTAGGAGTTTGGCTGACGTGTTTAGTTGTAGGAAGTGTGTTTACCGAAATAACTCCCTATTGGTTTAGGCTTCTTGCATTTATACTTTCGTTTGCTTTTGCAATTTCTCATTTCTTTAAAAATAAGAGTTGGAATAAACCGTCTAACTACATATTAATCATTGTCAACTCCGCTCTGATCTTTATTAATGCATCTGGATATAATGCAGTCACATATACCAATCCATTTGAAAAGTCAAAAAAGGAAATGCTGCAACAACATTCTACAATATTTGACTTCATGAATCAAAAAGATTGGTGGCCTGATTATGAGCTTATAAATAGTCGAGATAGCCTAGAGTTTGCTACCAAAAAACTGCAAAGAGAAAAGCAAGGATTAATGAATCAATTTGCTTACCTAAAAGATTGGATAAATGGCAACATCCGTAATAAACAGTCACGAGATACCTTGAATAAAATTCTTAAGTACTTCGGCAATTATAATGTCGATACCAGCGACATAGCTTATTTAAATCTTAATTACAAACAACAGGTCAATCAGCTTAATAAAACCATTGATAGCTTAAAACAAGTTATTTCCATAACTAGATCAAGTACTTCTACAACTTATTATACGATAGATGGATTAGAAATGACTGCCGAAAAATGGTTTGATTCAATATATGCCGTGAATATCGATATACAAAATTATATGATGTTCAAAAGTGTTAGAAAAGAACCAATAACTGCTCAAGAAATTGATAGTTTAAGAACAAAGTGGTTTCAAAAAAAATAAGCTAATTAGACTATCAAAACTAAGAGCTAAAAAACTTGCGATATGGCGAAATTCATTATAGCGAAAGATTTGACTGAAAAGATTTATGATATCATCTGGCAAGCTGAGAAAAGCTTAGTAATCGTTTCTCCATACATCAAGCTAGATGATTATTTCAGGAAAATATTCTTGAAACATAAGAACAATCATAAGCTCCATATACTAATCATTTTTGGTAAAAATGAAGCAAGCCCATCTAAGAGTTTAAGAGAAGATGACTTTGACTTCTTTAAACAATTTCGAAATATATCTATTGTTTACTGCAAAGACCTTCATGCGAAGTATTATGCTAATAATGCGGAAGGCCTAATTACATCGATTAATCTTTATGATACTTGTTTTGAAACAAATGTAGAATACGGTGTGTCTTATAAAATTGATCTATTAGACCACATCAAACAATCGGTCGATACCCAAGCGTGGGAATTCACATGGCAACTAGCGGAACACAACCCGGCTATCTATGTTAAACGGCCTGTATATGATAAAGTGCTGTTTGGGTTACAAAAAAATTATGTCGATTCAGAAGTGTTATTAGATGAAACTGATAGTTTCCTTAATGGCCGAAGATGGCAATCAGGAGAAAAGCATTTTCTTACTCAATACCCTGATGAATTAGATGCTATTGAAAAAAATGAGAGTAGACCTATCAAAGAAGAAAGGCCAAAAAAAATAAATACTAATAAAGTAGTAAAAGGACATAACCCTCCTGCAAACAATCATCATCATGGGTACTGTATTAGAACTGGAGTAGCTATTCCATTTAATACCGCACGACCATTTTGCTATGACGCTTATCAAAGTTGGGCACAATTTGAAAATCTTGATTATCCTGAAAAATTTTGCCATGCAACTGGTAAACCGAGTCATGGCAAAACAAGCATGCGAAAACCCATCCTATAATGAAAGCCGCAGCATTTCTCCTTAGCAAACGTTCTGCATTCGCCTGCTTCAAGATCGTTGGCATAGAAGCAGTGCAAAAAGAGTTTCCTGAGCATGTGAATTTTTGCTTAGAAAATGGTCACAAAACGCTCGAGCAGGTAACTATGCAACTTGCGGAGCAATTAGATGCCTTGCCTATTGAAAAACCGAAAGCAAAACCTGTAACCTTCAAATTTTACATCGGCGGCTACTTTGGTACATCTTACCAGGTTATCAAAAAAGGTGATAAACTTTTGTGTTACGAATATACAGGTATGCGTTTGCCCGACCATGAACCCCTTCGGGTGAACATCAAAGACAATTCCGATTGGTTCAACCTGTTATATTATCTAGAAACACGAAAATGGAACACAGCATACCTTGACAATGAAATTGAAGACGGTACTCAATGGAGTCTTGAATACAAAAACATCAATACAATCAAATCCAAAGGTTCTAATATGTATCCGCCCGGCTTCAGGAAATTTCTGAACCTGCTGAATAAAGTAGTTGCTGAAACACGAATTAAAATTGGATAATGCATAGCGCAACAATATAATGACGCACCACATTTCACCGTGCTAACACTTACAATTTAATTGTCATTTTTCTTTTTTGTCTCATCCTGTTCTCTATCTTGCATATACAAAGAACAAACAACCCTCAGCCCAATACACACACCTTCAGCTCCATCTACATTAATTCCACCAGAAGAATTTTAGCTCTTATACAAAACAGAATTGCATTGGCAGCAGGTAATCAACTGCAAAAGTCACCGCCACTTGTGACAATGGCTTCCGCAGCGTTACAAGTTAACCCGTAACAAATGGAAATGGGTTCTGCAGTATTACAATGCCCATCTCCATTTTCGGAAAACGGCATTGCATCGTTGCGAAGTCGATTTCCATTTGTGACGATGCGCTTCGCAGTATTACGAAAGGCATTTCCATTTGTGAAAATGGGCATTGCAGCGTTACGATGCCGATCTCCATTTGTGACGGAGTGTATTGTAACGCTGCGGAGGCCATCGCCAGTTGTGACGAAGGCCTGCGTAACACTGCAAAGGGCATTGGCATTCGAAAGAAAAGCTTATGCAGCATTACGGTTTGTATTGAAATTTATGTCAACAGGGCATGCAACGCTTATTTATATACTAAAAAACCAATCTTATGATTCAACCCGAACGTTTATTCGAAAACTTTTTCGACGATCCCAAGATCATCGATGTGCGGCTCGCCAACTTTGGGAGTGATTGTTTAAATCGTTTAACCGAAGCCAATGTGGATGACAAGTTCACACCACAAATTAATATGCTCACTCCCCCACTTACGCAAATGAAGACAGAACTGGGAGAGATTGCTTTTGCACTGGGGCAGCAGAAAGGCAAAACACAATCAGTGAATGGTTTCATAGACACATTCGGTAAAAGAATCAGTGCGCTTTATGGTGTGATCGCCGATAAGCTAGGAGGAGAAGAACAGCCGGCCATGCAGGAATTTTATCCGCAGGGTGTCACAGAATATACAAGAGCGACCAAACCGAGGATAACGGTTCTGCTACAGCGATTGAAAAAGGCAGCTACCGATCATGCACCTGCTTTAGGTATTCCTCTTGCCACAGAATTGCAGGACTATGAGGCAAGATGGGAAATCGTAAGAAGCGGTCAGCAGCAAAAACGTGGAAAGGTGAGCGAGAACCGGACTGAAAGAACTACTGCCCGCAAAGATGTAGAGATCGCATTAACCAGGATCATACACAATATCGCAGACCGTTACCCTGGTAACGTACAGCAGTGCATGGCATTCTTTGATTTCACACTGCTTACTGCAAAGAAGAAAGGAAAGGGCGATGAGGATGATGAACAGAAGTTGTTGCCGCCGGCAGTTTAAAAAATAAGAAATAAAGAATAAAGAATAAGGAATGAGAAACAAAGCCCGTTTCGGAAGGAGCGGGTTTTTTGTTTCCCATTATTATTTTAAGTTTATACTAAACTACCTGTATGAGAACATTAACCTCTGTCATTTTACTGGCGATTGTAATTACCTGTACCAGTTTCAGCAACGCATCCTGCGACTTCGACGGAAACTGGGAAACGAACTGGGGAACGCTTGAACTGAAATCTATAGGTGCGGAGTATACCGGAACATATTATACCGATGGAATAAAAAGAGGCACAATAAAAGGAAAGATGAGTACCAAAGACTGGACAGGTGCCACTATCATACTTAAAGGCACATGGGAGCAGGGTAAAGCGAAAGGTAAGTTCGAATTACAAAGATATTGTCCGCAGAAAAAGTTTACCGGCACCTGGACAAATGATAACGTGAATGAATCCGGTGAATGGAACGGAGAAAAAATGTAACAACAAAAGCCCGCTTGTCAAACGGGCTTTTATTTTTTGATCACATTTTATTTAGAAGCTGAAACCCACTCCCAGTTTGAATGACCTGTTATATGCATTGAATCTTTTATCTGCATCAACTCTTGATAACCCATGATCATAGCTTGCAGAAACGTTCACACCGTTACTAAGCTGGTAGCCAATGCCACCTGTTAAAGATGCATCTAACCTGTTGAGTTGTTCCGTAGCATCATAACGCTCGTTATATAAATTGAAGCCAAGGGCACCTGCTGTTGTTCTAAGATCTGCCTTAGCAAGGTATGAGACCTGCGGACCTGCAAACAATTGCAATCCACCGAGGTTTGCTTTTACCAGTACAGGAATATCAATATAACGTGAGTTGAGTTGCGCTTTAGCATTTGCACCTAAGAACTCCAACCCCTTTACATTCAGATCGCCTCTCATCGAATATCCTTTTTGTGCATAGTAAACGCCGGGTTCAATAGAAATGGAATTCGTTACAGGAATATTAGCGAAGCCTCCTGCAAACAATCCCAGCTTATCATTTGTAGTGACCCAGCCATCTGTATAACCGATGAGATCGCCCAGGCTGTTCATAGATTCGCCACGCAATCCTGCATAGGTGATACCTGCTTTTACACCAAACGATGTTTTGCTTTGTGCGAATGAGAGTAAAGAAATGCCAAGTGCGGCAATGAGTAGAATTTGTTTTTTCATAGATATGGATGTTGTGTAATACAGGTGAGAACCGGTAAACAAGAAAGAGATTAATACCAGCTATATAAGATTGTGTTAAACGAATACCTGCGTTTGGTATCTTCACAACATGTCGGCTATGAAAGTAAATATCCTGCTCACCACTTTTATTCTATTTACTCATTTCATCTCGATTGCACAGGAAGTTAGGATAGAATCTATTACGAATATAACAGACTCTGCATTTACTTATCCTTCATTCAATAAGAGTAATAATTCCATAATTGCACAAAAGAAAGTTGGCAATCACCTCCAGTTGTTCAGTATCAGCGTAGAGGGAAAACAAATACAACTCACTTTTGATTCTGCCGATCATAAACATGCAGCTATATCTCCTGATGGAAAGACATTTGCCTATACAAAAGAATGGAATGGCCAGGCTGACATTCATCTGTACAGTTTTGACAATGCCAGTGATCGAAATCTTACAAACACACCCGCGTATTATGAAGCACATCCTTCATGGGTGAGTGACAGTGCAATTGTTTTTAACACCAACCGGTACGACACACTTCAGGAGATCAGCAGCCTCAATCTTATAACCGGTAAGATCACCAGGCTAACTACAAATACGGAAGAAGATACCTATGGTTCCATATCACCTAACGGGCAACAACTGGTGTATACCAAATGGCTTGATGGGCAAAGAAACGCTGAGATATATCTTTTATCACTCAGCGATGGGATCGAAAAACGCATCACACATGACCCCGCCCGTGATGTAGCACCGGTATGGATATCAGATTCACTCATTTCTTATGGCCGTGGAGGTAATCTATTTCTGTACAATGTCTTTTCAAAAACACATACCAAATTGATAACCGGGAACAGTGAGTATATATTAGCAAGAGGTGTTCCGGCAGGAGATCATAAAATATTGTGTGAGAAAATAAAGAACCGTGTATCTGCAGGTCTTGTAATTATTTCTTTTTAATGCAGAACGCTTTCCCGGCAACGTGCAGCAATGCATGAGCTTTTCAGCTTGCTTACTGCAAAAAAGAAAGGTAAAGACGATGACAAAGACCAATTGTTGTTACCGCCGTCAGAATCATAAATCAAAATATCACCTTGCGTAATAAGGAATGAGAAAGTAGGCTAATTACTTACTTAGTTCTCATTCCTTATTTTTTATTTCAACTTACCTTCACCCCATGATCGAGATCGGCAAATACAATACACTCACTGTACTTCGTAAAACAGAAATTGGTGTTTATTTAGATGATGGTGCGGAAGGCATACTGCTTCCGAAAAGATTCGTTCCGCGTAATATTCGTACAGGCGAAGAGATCGAAGTGTTCTTATATCATGATTCAGAGAATAGAGTTATTGCCACTACACAGCATCCCAAGGGTGTGGTAGGCGATATTGTTTTACTGCGTTGCGTAAGCACTACCGGCGCAGGTGCTTTCCTCGACTGGGGATTGATGAAAGATCTGTTCGTTGCCAAAAGCCAGCAATTGAGCATGATGCGCAAAGAAGGAGAATACCTCGTGAAGATCTACATTGACGAACAGACCGGCCGGATCGCTGCAACAGAAAAAATAGAATTCCAATTGAGCAATGAGTCACTCACAGTAAATGAAATGGATGAGGTTGACCTTGTAGCCTATCGCAAAAGCGATCTTGGATGGGTGATGATCATTAATAATGTACACACCGGGTTATTGCACGATAGCCAGGTGTTTCGTGATATTGAAGTCGGCGATAAAATGGAAGGCTTCATCAAAACCATAAGACCAGATAACAAGATTGATGTGGTGTTGGGTAAAGCAGGTTATCAAAAGGTGGAAGATGAAACCGGGAAGATACTTCGGCTGTTAACGGAGCATGAAGGATCATTGCCATACAATGATAAGTCTGCACCTGAAGATATTTACCGCTTCTTTGGTATGAGCAAGAAAACATTCAAGATGGCGATCGGCGCTTTGTACAAACAGCGAAAGATATCCATTGATGAGGATGGTATAAAATCTGTGTAGTAATTTAATTACTAACTTCACAAAAACACCATTATGTCACTTACAGAACTTCTTATCCTACTCATCATCGCAGCCGTATGCGGCGGAATAGGTCAGTCTCTCGCTGGTTATAACGTTGGTGGATGCCTTGTATCTATAGTAGTGGGTTTTATCGGTGCGTATATAGGTATGTGGATGGCTGCGAAATTTGGCCTGCCTGAGATATTTGCTATTAATGTAGGAGGCAAAACTTTCCCGATCATCTGGGCGATCGTAGGTTCAGCGGTGCTCACGCTGATCATTGCATTGATAAGGAAAGCAATATCCGGCGGACGGCGATATTGATGCGGCATGAGTACTTCTTCACCGGGACATTCATTCATCATTCGTGAGGCCTCACCAGCAGACCTGTCGCAGTTGGTAGAAGTGCATGTTACTTCATGGAATGCAACGTACCCCGGCTATCATCCCAAACCAACACCACAGTTAAGGGAAGCGCAGTGGAAGAAGCTATTCGAAGAAAAAGAAGATGACTGGTTCTGCTACGTTGTTGAAAATTCCGAAGGGAATATCGTAGGCTTTGCTACGGGCAACAACTTTCAGGATGCTGAACTGCCATACAAAGGGCAACTACACAAGATCCATTTCTACAAAGCATATCACCGCATGGGGTTAGGTACTAAGCTGGTAGGATTTGTAGCAAGACGATTATTAAGTAATGGAATTAACTCTATGATCTTATTTGCTGACCCCGCTAATCCCAATATAGGGTTTTATGATATGCTGGGCGGCGAAAGAATACATGATAAAGAAGGAAAATTCCACGGCGCATTCGGATGGATCGACCTGCAGGAACTATCCAGATTGTAAGCGTAATTACTTACGGAAAAAACAATGTACTCGTTATCTTCCCTATTTTACCCAAACCACTTTTTCTGATATGGGCTTACGCGGCGATGCTGCGGGAATAATATCCACCACGCCACATACATAAAAACCCATCAACTTATCATTCTCTTTTAAATCAAAGTAAGGTTTAGCACTCTCATAGTATGTAACTCCACCTGTTGTCCAATATCCGCCGTAGCCATGTGCATGTAATGTGAGCGCAAAGTTCTGCACTGCAGCAGCAACAGCACTGATCTCTTCTATCTCGGGAAACTTCGAATGCGCATCTCGCTTCAGGCAAATGGCAATGACATGAGAAGCTTTTACGAAGTCGCATTTTAATTTCTGATACTTGGCTTCTGTAAATTTTTCCCCGCTCTCCTTTTTATATAGCTCCGATTGAAATACACAGAGCTGTTCTATTGCTGAACCGGTATATACTATAAACTGCCATGGTTCCGTTCGGCCATGATTGGGTGCCCACGTAGCGTTGGTGAGTGCTTCATCGATGATATCGCCGGGTATCTTCACTCCTGCTTTGAAATGCGGGATCTTTACTGACCTTCTTTCACGAATTGCTGAAGTGACTATTTGAGCTTGTTGCATCACGTGAAGATAAAGCTGTTATGAAAATGAATGCGTTAAGAATGGATTTTGCTTAATGCAATTTTTACCTTTCCTTTATTATATCCATATACATCAGCACTAATCTAAGACACACAGCACGGCAACAGTAATTAAATCTTTCATTTTAAATACTGCTTATGCATGCTACACATTTTGTAAAAGCCGGCATTTTCGCGGCTGTTCTCACACTCATTGGTTTCACTTCCTGGGAATTGTATTTAAGAAACACCGGCATCAGCATTGACTATGATGATACACCTGCCATGTGGGCAAGCAAACGGGAGCAGGTGTATCTGCCCAAAGAAAAGTCTACCGTTTTTATTGGCTCTTCCCGTATCAAGTATGATCTCGATATTGATACATGGAAGAACATCACCGGCGACGAACCTATCCAATTGGCAATAGAAGGTTCCAGCCCGGCACCTGTATTACAAGACCTGGCAGATGATGAAAAGTTCCATGGTAAACTGGTGATAGATGTGACGGAAATACTTTTCTTCAGCCAGTTTCCTCCACACCTGAGCGAGCCCCAGAAAAACGTCAGTTATTTTAAAGACGAGACGCCCTCTCAACGGTTCAGCGCCATGATCAGTTATGCGGCAGAAAGCGAATTACTTTTCCTGGACAGGTGGAATTATTGTACCAATGCCTTCCTGGATAAACTGGAGGTACCCAGTCGTAAAGGTGTATTCGTATTCCCTGTATTCCCTTTAGACTTCGGCAGAATGACAGCAGACCGCCAGGCTAAGATGACTGACCGTTTTTTAGCGGATACGAATTTGCAGAACAAGGTAAAGCAGATATGGAAATACTTAGGTGATAATAACAGGCAACCGCCCATGTCTGGCAAACCATTAGATGAATTTCTGCTCACCATTAAATCTGCGACAGATAAAATAAAAGCAAGAGGTGGTGAAGTGATTTTTGTTCGCACACCTTCGAGTGGTCCTTTTTATATGGGAGAAAGCCAGGGATTTCCAAGAGATAAATATTGGGACAGGCTTCTTACAGTTACTCAATGTAAAGG
>JAEZDC010000121.1 GCA_023429825.1 Bacteroidota bacterium
GTATGAGACGGGGCCTTATCAGGGTTATGATAACGAAAGCGATAACACGAGAATTGTAGGGCGTTTAGATTGGAATATCAACAACAACCACCGAATGAACCTGAGATATAGCCAGGTGGAAAGTAAAGGACCAAGTTTCGCCAGTACTTCAAGAAGTCCATTATCAGGCTATGCTACCGGACAAGGAAGACAGACGATCAATCATTTATGGTTTAAAAACTCCAACTATTATCAAGAAGCGAATTTTTATTCTCTTGCAGGAGAAGTGAATTCAACTTTTGGGAAGGTGTCCAACACTTTCAGAGGAACATGGACTAACCAGAATGACCCGAGAAGTTCTGACAGTGAAGTATTCCCTTTTGTTGATATCCTGGATGGTAACCCGATCGCATCAGGATCAGTTGGGAATGTGCTTACTTCTTTCGGATATGAGCCATTCACTTTCGGAAATCTTAGAGACGTATCCACTTTATCATTTGTAGATTACCTGAACTGGACAACAGGAAAACATAACTGGACATTAGGTGCACAGGCAGATTTTCAAAGCACTAAAAACGGGTTCCAGCGCTTTGGAACCAGCTATTATACTTTCAGATCGTGGAATGATTTTATCACAGGTCAGAAACCGGTTGATTTCGCGATAACCTACCCATTAACTCCAGGATATGAACAAGCATTCCCAAGAATAAGATTCAATCAATATTCAGTTTACGGACAGGATGAAATGATTTTATCTGACAGGTTCCGCCTGACTGTTGGATTGAGAGCTGATTATTTAACATGGCCTAACATTCCAGAAATTAAGACACATCCGCTCGTGGCTAACCTCACCTTCGCTGAAGGTGAAAAAATCAATACCGGTACATTGCCTGAGAAGCGGATCATGTGGAGTCCACGTGTTGGTTTTAATTGGGACGTAAGAGGCGACAGGTCTTTACAGGTTCGTGGCGGTACAGGAATTTTCACTGGTCGTGTACCTACTGTTTGGATCGTTGCACAATCAGGAGATGCAGGTCTCTTACAATTTACCCAGGTAATTCAAAGCAGTGACAGAAACAATCCTGCAAACTTTACAACGCCTGGCCCTTTCAATAAGGACCCTAGAGCATACTTGCCGGCAACACCTCCAGCTGCAGGAACCGCTATCCCAAGTACGATAAGCGCAATTGACGAGAATTTCAGATTTCCTCAAACCTGGAAGACCAGTTTTGCAACAGACTTCAGGTTGGGTAAAGGATTCATAGCAAGTATAGAAGGTGTGTATAATAAAGATATCAATGTGGCATTGGGAAGAAATCCTAATCTTGTTGCTGCACAAGCTTTAAATGTATCGGGTTATGCTGATAACAGGCCGATCTACCCGGTGAGCGTGAGAGATCGTTTTCTTAATCCTATTACTTCTGCCGGGCAACCTGTAGCTACTGGTGCAACAAACGGTACAGCATTCAATCCGGTTATCCTGGATAATGGCAAAAAAGGTCATTATTGGTCTTTAACCGGAAGGGTTGAAAAACAGTTTAGCAAAAACTGGTCTGCTTTCGTTGCATACACTCGTAGCCAGGCAAAGAATATTTACGATGGTACCGGGGACCAATTGTTAAATACATGGTCTTTAACTCAAATTGTTCGCAATGCAAACAGTCCTGAGTTAAGCTATGCGAATTATATTGTACCGGATAGAATCGTTGCTTCTATCACTTATCGCAAAGAATATCTGAAACATCTTGCTACTTCCGTTTCGTTATTTTTTGAAGGTTCCATACAAGGAAGATTTTCTTATACCTATACTGGAGACCTGAACAGGGATGGCCAGACGAACGATCTTATCTATGTTCCAAAAGATCCATCTGAGATCACATTCGTTGACCAAACCTATGGTTCGGGTTCATCGGCTGTGACTTACACTGCAAAACAACAAAGCGATATTTTCTTCAAGTATATTGAACAGGATAAATATCTAAGTTCAAGAAGAGGACAATATGCAGAAAGAAATGGAGCTAAAATGCCATGGAGAAACCAGGTAGATGTTAAGCTTATGCAGGACATATTTTCTAACATTGGCGGAAAAAGAAATACGCTACAGTTCACAGTCGACATCTTCAACTTTGGTAATCTATTGAACAAAGAGTGGGGTATTTTCCAACAGGTTAACGCTGCAGGTATTCTCACTCCAAGAAATGTTACCGGTAGTGTTACATCTGCTTCCACTGCCACGACTTATGCAGCTTATACAGCAGGAGGTGCTACACGTCCAGTATTCTCATTGGCGCAAGGCCAGGGTAACCTGCCTGTGACAACTACATACAGACAAAATAACAGTATCACTTCAACTTATTACATGCAGTTTGGATTGAGATATATCTTCAATTAATTCTGTGCCTATCAAGAAAATGGCTGTCCTCAAAAGACAGCCATTTTTATTTGGAATATATTCCAACTGGAGAAAGGCAATTGTTAATATTAATGTTGCGCTACAACCATTGTTTTTGCTTTATTTGTATTATAAAACCAAATCTATGCTTAGCAAGAGAATCTTGAGAATTTTCCTGTTTATGCTTTGTGCTTTACCTGTCAGTTTGCTGGCGCAGGTAACCACAAGTAATATTTCAGGCCTTGTAAAAAATTCGAAAGGGCAGCCTTTAGTAGGAGCTACTATCAGGGCTACTCATACCCCCACAGGTACTGTGTATACTACCAGTACGAACAAAAATGGTCGTTACAGCATCAGCAATATGCAGTCTGGCGGACCATACACTTTAGAGATCACTTTCGTAGGTTTAAAAACTGAAAAAAGAGATGACGTTTATCTTAATCTTGGCGATAATGTAGTGTTGAATTTCGATCTGAGTGAAACAACTACTGAATTAACAGGAGTTACTGTAAGCGGCACCCGTACACAACAAGTGGCCAAAGGTGGTGTAGAAACAACCATCAGTCCTGAGAAGATGCAGAATGCACCTTCTGTTGGACGTAACCTTGTTGATTATTTCCGCCTGGTGCCACAGGTACGAACCACTTTCGGAGGTGGTATCTCCATCGCCGGCCAGAACAACAGGTATAATCAATTAATGATCGATGGAGCTACGAATAATGACAACTTTGGTCTTTCTAACCAGGGAACCAATGGTGGTCAAACCGGAGCACCGCCGATCAGCATCGATGCGATAGAATCAATACAAGTGGGTATTTCCCCTTATGATGTTTCATTAGGAAACTTTACCGGTGGCAGTATCAACGCTATTACCAAGAGCGGTACTAACCGATTCACAGGTAGTGCTTACATGGTGTACAGAAATGAAGGTCTTGCAGGTAAAACACCGACCGGTGTAAAAGGATCGGCTACTAAATTGCCGGACTTCTCAAGTAAGACGTTTGGATTTACTGCCGGCGGGCCGATCATCAAGAATAAACTCTTTTTCTTCATCAGTGGAGAAACGCAGAAAGAAGAAAGACCTCAACCTTTTGATGCATCTTCGTTCAGGGTAGCATCTTTCCAGGATTCGGTTAACCTGATCCGGACTAAGCTCCAAAGCTTAGGTTATGAACCAGGGGATCATCTGAATATCCCTGATATCTTAGGTAGTGATAAGATCGCTACTAAACTTACATGGAACGTTAACTCTAACCATAGATTGAACCTTTCATACAGATGGACAAAATCAGAAAGGCAACTCACTTCAGCAAGTACAAGTACGAGAATCAACTTTTTCAACAATGGTTACCTGATACCAAGTACTACAAATTCTGCTTCTGCTGAATTGAATTCAAGATTTACAAACAGACTTTCTAATAAATTACTCTTCACGTATACTAATGTGTTTGACGATAGAGATCC
Source organism: Bacteroidota bacterium (assembly GCA_023429825.1). Lineage (GTDB taxonomy): Bacteria > Bacteroidota > Bacteroidia > Chitinophagales > Chitinophagaceae > JAEZDC01. Next base: position 3,836 of record JAEZDC010000121.1, read on the forward strand.
ATTAGGTTCTGATTTTCCAAGAGTAACTTTATTCTCTGCTCAGGGTACAAGCTATGTTTTTGGAACTGAGAACTTCTCAACCGGTAACCAGTTAAAACAAAACAACATTGCCATTTTCAATGAAGCAAAATTGAATCTTGGTGCACACCAGTTAAAGGCTGGTATAGATGTAGAGTGGAGCAGATCATACAATCTATTTGTGAGAGATGCTTACGGAAACTATACCTATAACTGGGTTGCAGATTTTCTTGCAGACAGAAGACCATCTGCTTATTCAAGAAACTTCTCTTTAGTTGATAATATTGTAGGTGATGGTAGTGCAGCAGCACCAACTTTCAATACTATTCGTGCAGGTTTCTTCCTGGGTGATGACTGGAATGTTAATGAAAGACTTCGCTTAACCTTCGGTGTACGTTTCGACAATTTTGAGTTTATGGATAAACCGAATACCGATTCTTTCTTTAATAAAAATGCAGTTCCGGTTATTTCTCAATACTTCGATATGGAAGGTGCAATGTCCGGTGTAAGACCTGATCCACAGATCAGCATGTCTCCACGCTTAGGCTTTGTATTTAACGTGCCTGAAGAAAACATAAGGTTCAGAGGTGGACTCGGATTGTATACCGGTAGAGTTCCATTGGTATGGCCAGGTGGTGTGTACAACAACACCGGTATAACAACTGGCGGTGTATCTGTAAATAATCCAAACATTACTTTCAGAAAAGATCCATTTAACCAATGGACACCAACAGAACTTGGACAAACTGTGAGAGTACCTTCAGGTCAAGTTGATCTAATTGCAAAAGATTTCAAGCTTCCTAAAGTGTTGAAGACATCCATAGGGTTCGACAAGCGTTTTGGTAAAGGATGGAATCTTGCGGTAGACCTGTTATTCCAGAAAAACATCAATGAAGTTGATTACAAGAACTTCTTTGCTCCGGCTTTAAGCAAGAATATTTTAGGCCAGGACGTTTATCTTAACCCTGGATCTACTTCAACTTATTCAAGGTTCGATTTCGATCCTGCGACTGCAGGTGTTCAGAATCCTTATGCAACAGGTATCTTCCTTATCACCAATGCTAAAAAAGATAAAGGGTTCTCTTATAACTTTTCTACTGTGTTGGATAGAAATTTCGGAAGAGGATGGGTTGCCAGTGTGAGTTATGGTTATGGAGATTCATATGGCATCTTCGATGGTACAAGTTCACAGAACAATAGCCAATGGAGATTTATGGAGAGCGTAAACGGAAGAAATAATCTTACAAGAAGCCGTTCAGACTTTGCTCAATTGCACAGAATAAACATGTTCGTTTCTAAGAAGTTTGAATACATGAACAAGAATCTTGCAACAACCATCAGTTTATTCTATAACGGGCAAAGCGGTACACCATTTTCATACACCTATTCACGCAGCCTGATCTACGATCAGAATGGTTCTGCAACTGAAAACTCTGACCTGATCTATGTACCTAAAGACCTTGCAGACTGGAGCCGCATGGCTGTTGCCTACACTTCAGGAACAACTACTTATAGTGTAGCTGATCAGTGGAATTTGTTAAATCAGTTTATTGAGAATGACAAGTATCTCAAAACACGCCGTGGCCAGTTCGCTGAAAGAAACGGAGCGGTGCTTCCTTTCATGAATCAGCTTGATCTGCAGCTTAAGCAGGATTTTGTGATCAATACAGGTAAAACAAGAAATAAACTCACTGTTCAATTCGATATGTTCAACTTCTCTAACTTCCTTAACCGCGACTGGGGCAGAGTTTACAGAACGCCAAATATCGATGCATATAACCTGATCACAGTGGAAACCAGCAACTATTCAATTGTTAATGGTCAATTGAAGCCAAACGTAACGTACCGCAACATCACCAACAGGGATGCAGCGGACGTATTAGACGTTGACAACTCGGCTTACCTTTCTTCAAGATGGAGAGGCCAGTTCACTATCAGGTATACATTTAATTAATACATAGGCATATGTAAATCAAAACCGCCTCCAGTGAGGCGGTTTTTTTATGGGTGTAAAAATTTCTTAAACCGAAAGCCAGGTCACAGGCTGATTGCAAATACCTAATACCTAAAAGTTATCTTTGCAGGCTTAATTCAGTTTTAAATGAGCCGTAAAGGAAAAGTTCTAGTAGCGATGAGTGGCGGTATAGATAGTACCGTTACGGCTCTCATGCTGCATCATGAAGGGTACGAAGTAGTTGGAATCACGATGAAGACCTGGGATTATGCTACAAGTGGCGGGGGCCACAAAGAAACCGGCTGCTGTAACCTGGATAGCTTTAATGATGCCAGGGCTGCTGCTGTACATCATGGATTTCCTCATTTTATCTTAGATATACGGGAAGAGTTTGGTGGTTTCGTGGTAGAGAATTTTGTAGAAGAATACTTAGCGGGAAGAACGCCTAATCCCTGCGTGATGTGCAACACCCATATCAAATGGAGAGCTTTATTGAAAAGAGCTAATGCATTGGAATGCGATTTTATCGCCACGGGGCATTATGCAAATGTTTTTCAGTCATCTACAGGCAGGTATACCATCTCTAAAGGCTTAGATGAAACGAAAGATCAGAGTTATGTTTTGTGGGGGCTTGACCAGGAATTGTTGAGTCGTACTATCATACCTCTGGGAAAATATAGAAAGACAGAGATCAGGCAAATGGCTCACGATTTTGGCTATCCTGAACTGGCGAAAAAAAGTGAGAGCTACGAAATATGTTTTGTGCCCGATAATGATTATCGGGGATTTCTCAAACGTAAGATCGATGGACTAGAAGAGCAAGTTGCGGGTGGATGGTTTGTAGATAAAGCAGGAAAGAAACTGGGTCAGCATAAAGGTTATCCTTTTTATACGATCGGCCAGCGTAAAGGGCTTGATATTGCTTTGGGTAAACCAGCTTATGTTACTGCTATTCATCCTGAGAGCAATACAGTTGTGTTAGGTGATGAAGGTGATCTTGAACAAAACGATATGATAGTGAGCAAAGTGAACTGGATGAAGTATGATGGCATTACCGATGGCATGGAAGCGTTCACCAAGATCCGTTATAAAGACAAAGGGTCATTAAGTAATTTATATATGGATGAAAGCGGCATAAAAGTGCGGTTCTATGAAAATGTAAAAAGTATTGCCCCCGGCCAAAGTGCAGTGTTTTATGAGGGGGATGAAGTGATTGGCGGCGGTATCATTCAAAGGGGAACCCTCGAGAAAATACTTTAATTTCAACTTTCAATACTTTAACATGAACAACCTTAAACGTCTGACTATTTCTGTAGCGATGCTAACAGTTGTATGCAATATTATATTTATCGTTTTTCGTATAAATCACTGGGAAATTTCAAGGTATGTTGTTGAATCAGGTTATACAATGCTGGTGATTATGTCTTCAATTGCTATCTATTTGACCTGGTTTGGGAGAAACTCACTTCAGAACAGTGAAAAGATCATGTGGACAATTGCCTTGGTATTAATTGCGCTAATTGCGATGCCAATCTGGTACTTAAAAATATCCAATTCCCAAAAAGTAAAAACCATCTAACATCAAGCTCATGCGATTTGTGGTAAGTTGCCTAGTTATTCTAATGGTATTGCTGGCCTGTAATAAAACAGAAAACCTCAATCTTCCTACTCTTACCGATTACTACCCTCTCCAGGTAGGTAAAACATTTACTTATAGAATGGATTCTATCAAAACAGCGCCATTTGGTACCAGGTTGGATACTTTGTATTTTTTAGCTAAAGATACTGTCGAATCAAAATTCACAGATGCGCAGGGTAGAGAATCATATCGCATCTGGCGTTTTATAAAGGATACTCTACCTAACTCTACCCAACCATGGCGCTTTGCTGCTACTTATATCGCCACCATAGCACAGGACGGAAAATCTATAGAATACCTTGATAATAACCTTAGGTATATTGTTCTTTCGCAACCCGTTAAAGAAGGGCATTCGTGGAAAGGTAATTCACACATCGATACAAAAAGCGCTAACAGCATGGTCCGCTTTTTAGATGAATGGGAATATCAATACCAGGATGTAGCTGTACCAGCAACAGTAAGAAAAGGAACTTTTGATAATACGATAACAGTTCTGCAACAGGACGAAACAATTCCTCCCGGGCCGTTCAACCCCGCATTTTACCAACAGAGAAATTATTCTGTAGAGATCTATGCAAAAGGTGTAGGATTGATCTACAAAAACTTTTTGCACTGGACGTGGCAAAACAATCCACCCCATTACTGCAGTTGTAATGATGACGAAAGCTATGGAATAAGATTAAATTTGGTCGATCATAAGTAAGGATTTGTGAACATGCAACGAAACATTTTTTTTATTCTTTTTTACCTGGGTATTTGCCTGTCTGCTTCGGCACAACAACATTTCAACAACTGGTTTTTTGGAAAAGGCGCAGGTATTACTTTCAATACAACTCCACCATCTCCTTTAACAGGAGGTCAATTATCAACTTTTGAAGGATGTGCATCTGTCAGCGATAACGCAGGAAATCTGCTGTTTTATAGTGACGGCACGTATGTGTGGGATAGAACCCATACTACAATGCCGAATGGTACTGAACTAAAAGGCCACAGTTCTTCTGCGCAGGGTATCGTTATCGTTCCAGTGCCCGGGAGTTCAAAAAAATATTATCTGTTTACTGTAAACGAATGGCGAGATGCAGGAGAACTGCGTTATTCGGTTGTAGATATGAATATGAATAACGGTAAAGGTGATGTTGTTCCCTCTCAAAAAAATATTCTTATTTCAACCGGTGTAAGTGAGCAGATGGTGGCGGCAACCGGTATTGGCTGCGGAGTTTGGCTTATCACTCACCAGCGTAACAATTCCAAATTTGAAGTGTATCCCGTTACCGCTTCAGGTGTTGGATCTGTGGTGATCAGCGACGTCGGTTCTGTGCTGTACACAACGCCGCCTCTGCCGTATGAGTTTCCATCTTATATAGGAACCCTAAAAGTTTCAAAAGATAATAAACGCGTCGGCATAGGCACCCTTAATGGGCAAATAGAAATTTTCGACTTTAACAATGTAACAGGTGTTCTTTCAAATGTGATCTCTTTGCATCTTACACCTCCTTTGAACTCGTATTCGGTTTGTTTTTCACCAGATGCCTCTAAATTCTACGTGACTGAACAACCCTTCGGAACAGGGTTCGACATTTTTCAATATGATCTTACCCAACCAATTGCCAATATCCCTGCGACTAAAACGCCTGTTGGTCATGTAGGTATTTCGTCAATCGGGTTGGTTGGTGATATGCAGATAGGCCCTGATAATAAAATCTATATTGCCAGGCCTCAATCGAAATTCTTAGCAATTATTCCCTCGCCCAATAACAAAGCACCAGCCTGTGGCTTTACAGACCAGGGAGTTTCTCTGGGAAATGCAATCTCGGAATCAGGATTACCGAGTGATGTAAGAACCGCTACAGCAAACGTATTTGTTGATCTTGGTGTAGATACCGCTATGTGTATTGGTGAAACGCTCACACTTAATGCTACAACCAGTGCACCGGATCTTCTGTGGAGCACAGGTGCTACCGGCACCAGCATACAGGTAACTTCGCCGGGAAAATATTGGGTTAGATTACAAAGCAGTTTATGCTCAGCATCCGATACCATTCTTGTTGGCTTAAAGTATCCTGCAATAACTATTGGTAAGGATACAACGATCTGTTCAGATAAAACATTAATCTTGGACGCAGGTCTGGCAAATACTTATGTATGGAGTACCGGGGCAACTACACAAACTATAACAGTGAGTACTCCTGGAACGTATTCTGTAACTGCAAAATATGGGGGTACTTGTGCTGCAGCAGATACGGTTAAGATCGATATGATGAATTGCGATTGCGATGTAATGATGCCTTCTGCTTTTTCTCCTAACAATGACCGGAAGAATGATGTATTCAAGCCATTGAACAGTTTGGGTTGTGATGCGATCCAGTTGGCCATTTATAACCGTTTCGGGCAAAAGATATTTGAAAGTAATAACTGGCAGGAAGGGTGGGATGGAACCATTAACAGGGTAATGCAGCCACCGGGGGTATATGTTTACGTCATCCGCACAATGAAAGGGCAGGTCATCAATATAAAGAAAGGGTCTGTCTTGCTGATCAGGTGATCAAGGAGATGTGTGATGTGATACCACAAGGTGTATTGGTTCCTGAGGCCGTCCCCAAAAAATATCTGTTAACTTTAAAAAGTAAACTCAGCGAATGAAGAAATTTTTACTGGCAGCGTGTATCTTACTTTTTATTGCGGAAGCAAAAGCACAATACCCAAAGCTCATAGTTCAGTTTAAGGATAAGAACACTACACCTCATTCTATATCCACTCCTTCACAATATTTATCTGCAAGAGCGATTGCAAGAAGAACCAGGTATAGTGTTGCTGTTGATAGTACTGACCTGCCTGTTGTACCGAGGTATATTGATAGTGTGTTATCGAAAGGTCCGGTAACCTTGTTGAGCAGAAGTAAATGGTTGAATCAAATACTTATCCAATGTACAGATCAGCCAACCATTGCTAAGATACAAGCGTTACCTTTCGTAAAGAGCGTCCAGGGAATCGGTTTTAGAATGATACAGCCTGTAACAAGGAATAAATTCAACTATGAAGTCACTCCTGTAACGACTTCTACTCACAGAGAAATGGCTGATCAATATAATTACGGCAGTAGTTATAACCAGGTGCACATTCATGAAGGCGAGTTTTTGCATAATAAAGGATACAGTGGCCAGGGAATGCATATTACAGTCCTTGATGCAGGTTTTTTTAATTATAAAACGATCACTGCATTTGATAGTGTTCGCTTAGAAGGCCGCATTTTAGGTGAACGTGATTTTGTTGCATTCGATAACAGCGTAAACGAAGATAACATCCACGGTATGCAATGCCTTAGCACTATGGCAGCGAATCTTCCTAACCAGATGGTAGGTACCTCACCTAAAGCAAGCTATTGGTTGATAAGAACCGAAAATGTTGCATCTGAATACCCGATTGAAGAGCATAATTGGGTGGTAGGCGCAGAGTTCGCTGACAGTACAGGAAGCGATATGATCTCTTCTTCGCTGGGTTATTATGATTTTGATGATCCTGCGTTCAATTATTCCTATGCTGATCTGTATAAGAATACTACAACGGTATCGAAAGGAGCATCATTGGCAGCGAAAAAAGGATTGATCGTTATGAATAGCGCCGGTAATGAAGGCAACAGCCTTTGGAAATATATCGGGTTTCCTGCAGATGCCGATAGCGTGTGTGCAGTAGGAGCAGTAAATGGGAATACAGCCGCTGCGGCGAGTTTCAGTAGTTATGGATACCCGGGTAAAATAAAGCCGAATATCGCCTCGGTAGGCGCTCCTGCTATTGTTTTAAATGGAAGTGGTGCTGTTTCATCCGGCAGCGGGACTTCCTTCGCGAATCCAAATATTGCAGGCTTGATCGCATGTTTGTGGCAGGCATTCCCGCAATTCAATAACATGAAGATCCTGGATGCAGTGTATAGAAGTTGTCCTACTTATGCTGCCCCAAACGACAGGGTTGGCTTTGGCATTCCAAATATGAAGACCGCTTACCGGCTGTTGAAGCACGATGTGAATGTGGGTTTATATGGAAATAAAAAACTAATGGCTACTCCCAATCCGTTTACATCCCAGATTGATGTTAAAGTGATCGGCAGGGTGGATGGTAATGCCGTGATAGACTTGCTTAGTCCGAATAATACTGTCATCGCTACTAAAAATCTTACAACAGAGATCGAAGAGGTGTACGATTTTTCTTTTTTAAATCTTAGCAGCCAGCCTGCAGGTACATACGTGGTAAGATTAACGGATGCCAGTTCATCTGATACCGTACAAACACATAAAGTGAGTATCCTCCCTTCAATGAATGACTGGCTTGTAGCTTATCCATCTCCTTTTAGAAACAGTCTACAGGTATATCTTAAAGCACCTGAAAGTGGAAAGGCGTCATTGCGTATTATCGATATGAAAGGAAGACTAGTGGATAGAGTAGAGATGAATACTACGCAAAGCACAATATATACTATCAACTTCAGCAATATATCTAGCTTACCCTCCGGAGTATATACGATTGAATATATCGGCAACAAAGAGAAGAAGAGAGTAAGGATAGTAAAGCAATAGATCTAGCTCGTAGAGAATGTCAATTTTATCCTGGTGATGGAATTTTTTTTTAACTGATCAGCAACTACAGGTGAGTTTAAGGTATTTTTCCAGTCACTACGGTAATCTGGCACAGTTTTACTTCATATATCTATAGAATGGAAATGAAACAGCAGTAATCATTCTTTGGTGTTGGGAGAGAAATAAGAGAATGATAATGGGATTTGTTACAGAAGATTGGAATTAGCAACCGACAAAGGCAGCTCAACAGCTGCCTTTACTCATAAAAAAATCCCGCAATAAAATTGCGGGATCTTATAAAATTGAAGTGAATTACTTCACATTCTTGTTTACAATCTTAGCTAAATCAAACATAGAAATTTGATCCTTACCAAATAGAGGTCTTGTCTTTGCATCAGCATTGATCATTCTTCTGTTGTTCTTATCCTGTAATCCGTTCTTCTTAATATAATCCCAGATCTTCTTAATGATCTCTGTTCTTGCTACTGGCTTTTCACCAATCACGCCAGCCAAAGCAGGAGCGGGAGTTAAAGGAGCCATGAATGCTGCATTAGGTTTTCTTGCAGATTTCTTTTTAGGAGCAGCCTTCTTCTTAGCGGCTTTTTTAGGAGCAGCTTTCTTCGCAGCTTTTTTAGGAGCAGCCTTCTTAGCGGCTTTTTTAGGAGCAGCTTTTTTCGCTGCCTTTTTTGGCGCTGCTTTCTTTGCAGCTTTTTTTGCTTTTGCCATTGTTACGAATTTAAAGAGTTAATAATCTAGATTAATCGCAAAACCTGTTGGCATCAGGTATTTACGAGGAGAAAGATACAGCGGTATTTGATATTCTATGCAATAATAATCTACAAGAAATACACATTTTCATAGGGAGAAGCAGATGCTTACCTCTGGCACACATGTTTCTGTAGTATGATCATGAACACGCTGTTCCCTATAGAGCCTGTATTTCCAGGCGGATTTACCTATGAAAAAGACTTTCTTATAGTAGAGGAAGAGACGCACCTGGTACAACTTATCTCCGGTATAGAATTGCAGAATATGCAATTCAAAGGCTATACTGCCCATAGGAAAACAGCCAGTTTTGGCTATGATTACAGCTTCGATAATGGGGCACTCACCAAAGGAAAAGAGATACCAGGAGTATTCAGCGATCTTATAAATAAAGTAGCTGCACATCTTTCGATGGGATACGAAGAGATAGCAGAGCTACTTATAATTGAATATCCGCCGGGATCAGTTATTAACTGGCATAGAGATGCACCTCCGTTTGATGTGATCATCGGGATATCGCTCAACGCTGATTGTGTTTTCAAACTGAGACCTCATGCGAAGGAGAAGCAAGGACGTTCTTCTATCATCTCATTTACTGCAGAACGTAGATCATTCTACGTGATATCCGGTGAGGCAAGGACCGAATGGCAACATAGCATCGCACCGGTAAACCAAACCAGATATTCCATTACGCTTCGTACGTTAAGGCAAAAGGTCAAGTCTTAAGTTTTCTATCAAACAGAAGTGCATCTAAAGAATATCGTCCACTGCCTGATACAAATACAGGTAAGCAAAGTATCATGTAAATAAATGCACCCTGGCTTACCTGGAAGGGATCATTCTTATGGGCAATAAAGAATGCCACTATCATGGTGATAAAAATGGGTATCACACTCAGCCTTGTTAAGAAACCAATAGCAACGAAAAAGCCGCAGAACAGTTCTGCAAATATCACCAGGTTGAAAGAGAGCTTTGAACCTATACCGATGATATCTGTAAACATCGGAAGTATCTGGTTATAGTTGCTTAGCTTGGTATAACCGAAATAAGTCATCATCCCACCAAAACACAGTCGCAGCAGGAGTGCGCCAAGGTCTGCGTTCACAGAAGCCGTTTTAAGGAATAGTTTTTTCATTATTTATTGTCTGAATTTTCATCAAAGTTCACCATCCACTGAATGCCAAATTTATCTTTCAGCATTCCAAAATAGGCACCCCAGAAAGTTTTATTCATGGGCATATATGCCATGCCTCCCTGTACCAGCGCATTGAATTTTTTATCTGCGTCTTCTTTGCTATCTGCATTATACGACAAATGAAAGTTATTTCCCTGCTGTACTGTTC
>JAEZDC010000001.1 GCA_023429825.1 Bacteroidota bacterium
GAGCCACATTCACTGCTCCTGCAACCAAAAATTGAAGGGTATCCCTTTTGATCGTCGTTCCTTGTGTGGCTTCAGCGATGATGATCTGGTCACCGGTTGCAGCGATTGTTGGATTTGCCGTTATTGATGTGGCATTTGCAGCACTTGCAACCTGGTTACCGTTAAAAAATATTTTAAGATCAGCAGCCTGGCTTGACTTTGCATTAATAGCAACCTGGTCGCCTACATTTTTAGAAACAGGTTCAGGTATAGGAGTATACAAGGGCTGGCGGTATGGTTCATCAATTCGTAAGTATAATGCGTTATCATACACGGGCACATACATATCACTCGCATCTGCATTACGCTGCACTCTGCTGCCACTCCCGTTTCTGAAAAGAATGGCGATCTTCTTTACTGTTTCTGATGAATTCGTGATCCCAAAAAAGTTTCTCATCCCGCCTGCGATCGTGTACTTCCACTTATTATTTCCAAGATAAGTTGCATTGGCAGCAGCATCAATAGTTCCCCATGTGAATTTCGAATATTTCCAATCTGTATTGCTGGTACTCAGGCTAGTGATCACCCCGATATGAACATACACATCTGAAGTAGGTGTATAATCTTTTAAGCCTTGATTCCCTTTAGTAGCGTCAACTATAATTTCAACAGGCGTAGAAGACTCTTGTATAAATGGTGGCGTCCAGCTTAATAATTGTGCGTTGATTTTTATTGAACCAATCAATAATACAACAAGCAACATATACCTATATGTAAAGCGTAGCCTTTTTATCATATCAAGCAAGTCGTTATTTGTTTAGAAAGTGTATTTTCTACACATTTCTAAACGTGTAAATCGTACACAATTTAATGAGACTTTTTGTCAAGCCAAAAAATTGTTAACTCTTTGGACACTTTTTAAGGGTCGCTATCTTTTAAATAGAGGTAACTAATTAAAAATCAATCCCTATCCACTTACGCTTATTCTTCTCGTATTTCTCAAAATTGAATTTATAAAGCTTTCCGGGCCTATGCGGTACATCTTGCTCGTATTCACCTATATCTATCAAAAAATCCATTGAAAAGAATTTCTTACGGAAATTTCTCCTGTCCAGGGTTACACCAAGAATCGCTTCATATAAATTTTGAAGCTCCCGAAGCGAAAATTTATCCGGAAGTAAATTGAAACCAAGCGGGTGCTCTTGTATTCTTTTTTGCAACCACTGGTAACATGTATTCAAAATTTCTTTGTGATCAAAAGCCATATCGTTTTTGATTGAATGGACCGAATGCCAGTGCAACTCATTATCTGTGATCTTTAATTTATGATGTTGAATATTTAGCAGCGAGCAATAAGCAATCGTAATAACTCTTCCACCCGGGTGCCGAACCGGATCGCTAAATGCTCTTACTTGTTCTAGGTACACATCATCCATCCCTGTTCTTTCCTTCAACACACGATAGGCCGCATCGTCAAGTTGTTCATTATCATTTGCAAAATCTCCCAGTAAACTCCATTTGTCTTTATATATTTCAAAGTCACTTTTAATAAGCAAGACTTTTAATTCATTCTCATCAAAACCAAAGATCACGCAGTCAACTGTTATCGGAACTCTGGGATAGGTTTGAACTAACGATCTATGATCTTTTATAAGTCCGGGATGTTTTTTTCGATACTCGGGCAATGTGAGGGTTTCATTCTTAGGCATGGCGGCAAGTTTTAATCAATCGTCACTAGGCAACACAAGATAGAGATAAAACAAATGTGTAGATTATACATGATGAAGATTTTTTTGGGACAAGCTCTGGCTCTTCGTGGCATCGCCTGTTGCGTCGCACTACGTTCATCGTTCAGTTTTCATGGCATCAGATCACCGCTAACTAAAACTTCAGCATTTGTAACTTCCATTTACTTTTATCGCTCCAAAAAAATCTATGTACAACGTACAGCAAACAAAATCACTGCAGAAACTTACAGAAGAATTAATACAACAATCGAAGAATAATGATGCAGCTAATTACATTGACGATCTGCGTAAAGTACTTCGCTTTCATGAATACCGCTATTATATCCAGGTCGATCCGCTAATCAGCGATTTCGAATACGATCAATTATATAAATGGCTCGAGGCAACTGAAAAACAAAACCCACATCTCATTACCAAGGATTCGCCTACGCAAAGAGTTGGTAGCAGTTTGAATGCTGGATTTGCAACAGTACAGCATTTGGTGCCAATGCTGAGTTTGGAAAATAGTTACAATGAAGAAGACCTAATAGATTGGGATAGAAAAGCCAAAGAACTCACCGGCTTAACTGAAGTAGAATATTGTATTGAACCCAAGTTTGACGGCGCAAGTATTTCACTAATTTATGAAGATGATGCATTGGCAAGGGGCGCAACAAGAGGCGATGGCGTACATGGTGATGATGTTACAGCTAATCTCAAGCAAATTCGTTCTATTCCGCTTACCGCTCCTTTCTCAGAATTTGGAATTCATAGTATAGAAATAAGAGGCGAAGTGCTGATGAGCAAAAAATCTTTCAAAGAATTCAACGAGAAACAAACGGAACAAGGTTTACCTCCTTTAGCAAATCCGCGAAATGCTGCCGCAGGTAGTTTGCGAATGAAAGATCCTAAAGATGTTGCGAACCGAAAGTTGGAAGCTTTTCTCTACAACATCAGCTACTACACTTTAGACGATGACACAAAGTTCCCAAAAGAACTCACCTCGCACAGTGGTTGTTTGGAATTGCTGTGGCACTGTGGCTTCAGAAGCCCGCAAAAAGAGAAAGTAGTTGTAAAGGGAATTTACGCAGTAATAAAACATTGTCATGAATACGAACAAAAGAGAGATGATCTTCCTTACGAGATAGATGGAATGGTCATCAAAGTGAATAATGTCGAGTTACAGGATATGATGGGAATGACTACACACCATCCACGTTGGGCAATGGCTTTTAAATTCAAAGCGAGGCAAGCCAGCAGCAAATTAAGATCTGTAGAATTCCAGGTGGGACGAACAGGAGCGATTACTCCGGTTGCTAAGATCGATCCGGTGTTTATTGGTGGAGTAACCGTTGGATCTATCTCTTTGTTCAATGAAGATGTGATCAAAGAAAAAGATCTGATGATCGGCGATACTGTGCTGGTTGAAAGAGCTGGTGATGTGATTCCATACATCGTGAGAGCAAATACTGAAACAAGAACTGGAGATGAAAAGAAAATCGACTTTCCTAAATGTTGCCCTGTTTGCGATAGTGAATTATTCAAAGAGGAAGGAGAAGCTGTCTGGCGTTGTGTGAATATCGAATGTCCGGCACAAGTGGTAGAGCGTATCATTCATTTCGTGAGTAAAGATGCAATGGACATCAAAAGTTTTGGTGAAGCAAACGTTAGAAAATTTTATGAGCTTGGACTATTGAAAGATATTCCTGGAATTTATAAGATGAATTTCGAATCGATTGGAAAACTCGAAGGCTTCGGTAAAAAGAGCATTGAAAAATTACAGGAAGCAATCGAAGCTTCAAAGCAGCAACCTCTGAACAGGCTAATATTTGCGCTGGGTATCCGTTACGTGGGAGAAACTACCGCAAAAACCTTAGCTAACGCGGTAACTCACCTCCTCGACTTCGCTAATATGACTGAAGAGGAATTAAAGCACTTGGAAGATGTAGGAGTAAAAGTTGCCAACAGCATTTTTCTTTTCTTTCAAAACGAGCAGAATATTGAAATGCTGCGTGAGTTGGAAAATCTTGGCGTACAAATGAAGAACCAGAAGAAGCAATCTGCAGAAGGGGGTAACACTTTACACGGGCAAACTTTTCTTTTTACCGGCACCATGAACAAATTAAAGCGAAGCGATGCAGAAGAAATGGTTGAGCAACACGGCGGTAAATTATTAAGTGGAGTAAGCAGCAAACTAAACTATCTGGTTGTTGGAGAAGATGCGGGAAGCAAATTGGAGAAAGCAAAGAAAATAAATACGATCAGGATTATTAGTGAAGATGAGTTCCTGGAGTTAGTGAATAGGAATGTTGGCTAGTCGATCAAAGAACAGGACGTACAAGAGTGCGACGCAACGAAGTACAATTGAAAAACTGCAGCTCGTCCCATAAAAAATAATAAGATGCTACAAAAAAGCACACTGAATTTTCTAAAGAATCTTGCTAAGAATAACACCAAAGAATGGTTTGATGCGCACAGGAAAGATTATGAGGTTGCCAAAGAAGATTATATACAGCTATGTGATGCGATCATAAAAAACTTTTGCAAAAAGGATAAAGATTTCGAAACATTGGAAGCGAAAAAATGTTTGTTCCGCATAAACAGGGACATTCGTTTCAGCAAAGACAAAAGTCCATATAAGATCAACTTCGGTGCATCATTCGAACGCGGCGGAAGAATTTCTCCTTATGCAGGATACTATTTACATGTGCAACCGGGCAACAACAGTTTTGTAGCAGGTGGTGTATGGCAACCTGAAGCCGATAAAATGAAATTGATTCGACAGGAAATAGATTATAATTGGGATGAATTCAAAAAGATCGTTAACACCAAAAAGTTCAAAGCAACTTTTGGTGACCTGGAAAGGACCAAAGAAACAAGTTTAAGCCGGGAGCCAAAAGGTTATGATAAGGACAATCCTGCAATTGATTACCTGAAGCTAAAAAGCTGGGTAGTAAGTGCGCCAATAACAGACGAGGGGCTAATGAACAAAGATGGACTTAAAAAAATATTGGCTGCATTTGAAACCATGCAGCCAATGATCAATTTTTTAAACCAGGCTTTAGCTCAATAAACCATTATGCAGCATATACTCTGCGATTTGCACAGCATTCGTTGCAGCACCTTTTCTAAGATTATCGCTTACTATCCACATGTTCACTGTTTTTGGTTGCGTTTCATCTCTCCGAATTCTTCCAACAAACACTTCATCTTTATCGTGCGCCCAAAGAGGCATTGGATAGATTTGTTGAGAAGGATCATCCTGCACTACAACTCCCCGCGCAGCACTTAATATTTGCTTTAATTCTTCTACTTCAAATTCATTTTCAAACTCCACATTCACACTTTCACTATGCCCACCCATTACCGGAATACGCACTGTAGTTGCAGTCACACGAATATTATTATCACCCATGATCTTCATTGTCTCCTTCACCATCTTCATCTCTTCTTTCGTATAACCGTTTTCTAAGAACACATCTATCTGCGGCAACGCATTCAGATCGATCTTATATTTATACGCCATCTCTCCTTCCCTACCAGATCTCTCATTCATCAACTGGTCAACAGCTTTTTTACCTGTTCCTGTCACGCTCTGGTAAGTCGAGACAACAACTCTTTTTATTGTATATTTTTCATGCAGTGGTTGCAGTGCAACAACCATTTGAATAGTGGAACAATTTGGATTCGCAATGATGTAATCATCTTTTGTAAGCACCTTCGCATTTACTTCCGGAACAACAAGTTTCTTCGTTTCATCCATGCGCCATGCACTGGAGTTATCGATCACTCGTATACCTGCCTCAGCAAACTTGGGTGCCCATTCGAGAGATGTACTTCCACCTGCAGAGAAAATCGCTACTGCAGGTTTCGCTGCAATCGCATCATTCATGCTCACGATCTTATATTGCTTCCCTTTGAATTCGACTTCCTTTCCTACGCTCTTTTCCGAAGCAACAGGAATCAATTCGGTAACAGGGAAATTTCTTTCTGCCAACACCTGCAACATTTTCGTTCCAACTAAACCGGTAGCACCAACTACAGCAACTTTCATTTTGTTTGTTTTATTTTATTAAGCCAGCAGCAAATCATTATTCATCTTCTGTTGCGTCGCACAATTGTACGTTCAGAACAATGATCAACAAAAAACCTTCCACTTCCGGAAGGTTCTTCAACATTTATCTGCAACATAAACGTGTACACCTTCCCTTAGAGGAACTGTTTATTACGTTTTATGTTCTTAGTTATCTGCATTACTGTGCGAATATATTTTAGCGGCAGTATTTGTTCAAAAATTTTTTCCGCAAACGATAACATAAACTTACACAAGATCAATATCGAAATTCACCAACTGCACAAATTCATTAAGTCTTGCATCAATATCAGCTTTGGTGATCTCTCTTAATCTTTCTGTACCAAACTTCTCAACGCAGAAACTAGCCATTGCACTTCCTACAATGATCGCCGTCTTCATGCTTTTAAAAGAAATATCCTTTGTTCGTGCAAGATGCCCCATGAAACCGCCGGCAAAAGTATCTCCCGCACCTGTCGGATCAAACACTTCTTCCAATGGCAGAGCCGGTGCAAAGAACACGTGGTTCTCGTGGAACAATAATGCGCCATGTTCACCCTTTTTGATGATGAGATATTTAGGTCCCATCTTCAAAATGGCCTGTGCCGCTCTTACTAAAGAGTATTCTCCGCTTAGATCTCTCGCTTCACTATCATTCACCAAAAGAACATCTACTCTTGAGATCACTTCCTGCAAGTCTTTCAATGCCACTTCCATCCAAAAGTTCATCGTATCCATCACGATCAGCTTAGGACGATTCTTCAATTGATTGATGACACTTAATTGAACAGCAGGAGCCAGGTTACCCAGCATCAGGAATTCACAATCCTGGTAACTATCAGGAACAACAGGATCAAAAGTGCCAAGCACATTCAATTCTGTTACAAGCGTATCTCTCGTGTTCATATCCAGGTGGTACTTACCACTCCAGAAGAAACTCTTCTCATCTTTTTTTATCTGAACACCTTCCAGTGCAACACCTCGTGCAGTCAACGCATCTAATTCTGCCTGCGGAAAATCACCACCTACAACAGAGATCTGCTTCACCGGTTGTGTGAAATTTGAAGCGCACCATGCGATGTATGTAGCTGCTCCGCCTATTATTTTATCAGTCTTACCAAATGGGGTTTCAATTGCATCAAAAGCCATAGAACCCACAACAACTAAACTCATAAGTATGTATTTGTTTGCGGCTGCGAAGCTATGGTTTTTATAGGAACACGGATGATACTGATAAAACGGAAAGACTGATAGAGAATGAACTCATCTGTGTAAATTCCTCCAATCCGTGTCATCCGTGTTCCACTTAAACTAACACCTCAATCTAATTTGCTTTCCTAACGTTTGTTAGCTAAATTCGCTGCTGTTATGGGAAGGATCAAAACCGAGAACAACTCTACCAGGAAAGAGATCATTGTTCAAAAGGCTGCAAACCTTTTTAAAGAAAGAGGTTACAAGGCTGCCAGTATGAGAGATCTTGCTGAAGTGGTAGGCGTTGAAGCTGCCAGCTTATACAATCACATCAACAGCAAAGCAGAATTACTGCATATCATTTGTCTCGATGTCGCCAATCGTTTCACGAATAAGATCGATGAGATCGAAGCTGAAAATATCTCTGCAACTCAAAAGATAGAATTACTGCTTCGTTATCATATTCGTGAAATGCTGAATAACTTTTGCAATGTATATGTGAGTGATAGAGAATGGAAACATTTACCGGATCCTTACCTGCTCAACTTTCAAAACCAAAGAAGAACTTATCGCAAGCGCTTTGCTGCTATTATCGAAGAAGGCATTAAGAAGAAAGAAATTAAAAAGATCGACGCACCTACTGCGGTGCTTATTATGTTGCATGCGATCAGTGGTATTGAAAGTTTTCATCGCAGTAAACAAAGGATCAGTACTAAGGAGTTGGAAGAGAATATGGTTACCATTTTACTTAACGGTTTAGCAAAATAGCATGGCATTACAGTTTCATAGATTAATAGTTAAAGAAGTAAAAAAGGAAACACCTGATTGTGTTTCTGTGGCTTTCGAAATTCCTGAAGGATTAAAACAGGAATTTGCGTTCAGCGCCGGACAAAATCTCACACTAAGAACCTGGCTGGATAATGAAGAAGTCCGTCGGTCATATTCTTTATGCAGTTCACCTTTAGATAATGAGTGGAGAGTTGCTATAAAAAAAGTACCTGGTGGTGCTTTCTCAACTTTTGCAAATGAGCAACTAAAAAAAATGAGCATGTTGGAAGTAATGCCTCCAACAGGAAAGTTCACGATCGAAACCAACCAGGAAAATAAAAAGCGCTATGTTGCTTTTGCTGCGGGGAGCGGAATAACACCTATTATTTCCATCATTAAAACTGTTCTGAGAACAGAACGGGAAAGTGAATTCACACTGGTGTATGGAAACCGAAACAGAACTTCAATCATCTTCAAAGAAGAACTGGAAGCGCTGAAGAATAAATTCATGAGCCGGTTTCGAATTATTCATGTGTTGAGCAGGGAATTAACAGACGCCACGATCAATCACGGCAGAATTGACGCTGAAAAGTGTGATGCACTGTTTACAAAACACATCGAGATAGATGCATATGAATTTTTTCTCTGCGGACCGGAAGCGATGATCTTTTGTGTAAGAGATTATTTGAAGAGCAAAGGTGTTAATGAGAAGAAGATACATTTTGAATTATTCACATCTCCTGGAGAGAAAAAGACAGGAGGCAGGAGGCAGGAGACGTTAGTGGAAGAACATGTTTCAAAAAGCAAAGTGATCATTATAAGAGATGGAAGGCAGTTTGAATTTGATTTGGAATACGACAGTGAGCCGATCTTAGATGCTGCTATTCATAACGGCATTGATCTGCCTTATAGTTGTAAAGGCGGTGTTTGCTCAACCTGCTCGGCAAGAGTAACAGAAGGTGAAGTTAAAATGGACGTTTGTTATGCGCTGGAGCCTGACGATGTGGCGAAAGGATTTATACTCACCTGTCAATCACATCCTAAGACGGAAAGAGTGGTTATAAACTTTGATGCAGTATAGTGTTAAGAAGCGAGGAACTTTAATGAGGACGAAAAGTTGTTTAGTAATTTTGTTCTCTAATGCAAACAGAAGCACATAACAAAGCAGCAGCGCTGCGACATGTTAGTAGCAGATTGAATATTAAATGTTTAGCTCCGTAGGAGCGGCACAAATAAGCGGTGAGAAAAAAAGTTGCCATCATTTCTAACAGTTGAAGTGATTGCGACGCAACAGGCGATGCTATAGAAAACAAAAGCTGGTATCATAAAAATATTTACGTATGCAAGTGCACGATTTAGAAAACACATTCCAGGATAAGATCGATAACGAGATACGTATCGAGCCAAAAGATTGGATGCCTGAGAAATATCGCCAGACGTTGATCAGGCAGATATCGCAGCATGCGCACAGCGAGATCGTAGGCATGTTACCGGAAGGAAACTGGATCAGCAGAGCGCCGTCGTTAAGAAGAAAAGCAATCCTGTTAGCGAAAGTGCAGGATGAAGCTGGTCATGGTTTGTATCTATACTCAGCGGCTGAAACTTTAGGGATTAGCCGTGAAGAAATGTACGATCAACTGCACACAGGCAAAGCGAAATATTCTTCAATTTTTAATTATCCAACCCTTACGTGGGCTGATGTTGGTGCGATTGGCTGGCTCGTGGATGGCGCTGCTATCATGAACCAGGTTCCATTATGCAGAACATCTTACGGTCCTTATGCAAGAGCAATGGTGAGAATTTGCAAAGAAGAAAGTTTTCATCAGCGCCAGGGCTTTGAATGTTTGTTGCATTTGAGTAAAGGTACAGAAGCGCAAAAGCAAATGTGCCAGGATGCGATCAATCGTTGGTGGTGGCCGAGTGTAATGATGTTTGGTCCGAGCGATGATCAGTCTCCGCACACTGCACAAAGTGTAAAGTGGAGAATAAAAAGATTTACAAATGATGAACTGCGTCAAAAGTTTGTTGATGTATGCGCAGAGCAGGTGAAATTCCTTGGAATGTCTTTACCAGACCCCGATCTCAAATGGAATGAAGAAAGAGGTCATTATGATTTTGGAAAGATCAACTGGGAGGAGTTTTGGAATGTAGTGAGTGGAAACGGTCCCTGCAATAAACAAAGATTGGATACAAGGAAAAAAGCATGGGATAATGGCGCATGGGTTAGAGAAGCAGCGACAGCACATGCTGAAAAAAGAAAAGAAAAAGAGTCTGTGCAGGCTGCATGATTTTATGAGCCCGTCAGAAGTGCTACTATGTAACTTCCCTTGCGTCGCACTCTTCAACGTTTATAACTTTACTGAGCAATATGACTACACAATTCATAAGAAAATTTCTCTACGGAGATTACGGTGAAATAAAAGGCGGGGGCGCTTCATCATCAAAGAAAACTGAATGGCCTTTGTGGGAAGTATTTATCCGCAGCAAACAAGGATTGGATCATAAGCATGTAGGAAGCCTTCATGCAGCTGATGCGCAAATGGCCATCGAAAATGCAAGAGATGTTTACACCCGCCGAATGGAAGGTGTGAGCATATGGGTGGTTGAGAGTAAACATGTTCACGCCAGCAATCCTGATGAAGCAGATGCATTATACGATCCGGCAAACGACAAAGTATATCGCCATCCTACTTTTTATGACCTTCCTGATGAATTGAAACACATGTGATGAAAGAAAACTTAATCAATTATACGTTACACCTCGCAGACAATGCACTCGTCATGGGCCAGCGTTTGGGTGAATGGTGCGGGCATGGGCCGATCTTAGAACAAGACATTGCTCTTAGTAATATCGCTCTGGATTATGTGGGACAGGCAAGAAATTTTTACCAATACGCTGCGGAATTAATTAACGCGATTCCCGCTGAGCAACGGAGTAACTCCCTCTCCTTTGGAGAGGGTTGGGGTGAGGTTTCAGAAGATTCACTAGCCTATTTCCGAAATGACAGGGATTATAAAAACAACTTGCTTGTTGAATTACCAAATGGAGATTGGGCTCAAACGGTTTTAAAAGAATTTTTATTCAGCACCTATCAATTCTTTTTATACGAGCAACTTAAATCAAACAAAGACGAAAGACTCTCTGCTATAGCTGAGAAATCTTTAAAAGAAGTTACTTATCACTTGAAGTGGAGCGGCGAATGGGTAATTCGTTTGGGAGATGGAACAGAAGAAAGCAAAAGACGAATGGAAAAAGCGGTTGATGAAGTGTGGATATTTACGGGAGAATTATTCGAAGTCGCAGAATACGATAAACCTTTTACTGATCTCGCTTCCATACAAAAGAACTGGAATGAGCGGATAAATGCTGTATTTGAAGAAGCAACACTGCAAGCGCCTGAAGCAAAAACCTGGCATCAGTCGGGCGGTAAAAACGGAATTCATACAGAACATCTGAGTTATATACTTGCAGAAATGCAAGTGCTGCCAAGGACTTATCCTGATGCGATATGGTAATTATGGAATAATGAGAACCAAGAAGTGAATGATCAGTGAAAAAAAGATATCATCAGAAAAAATTTGGTCAATACTGAATAGCGTTACTGATCCGGAAGTTCCTGTGCTTACAATCATTGATCTCGGGATAGTAAGAGATGTGAATATTGCTGATGGTGCAGTTGAGGTGACAATCACACCAACATACTCGGGTTGCCCTGCAATGGATGTGATCAGCATGAATATCAGAATGGCATTGTTAGAGGAAGGCATTAATAACGTAAGCATCAAACAAATTCTGTCTCCCGCATGGACTACAGACTGGATGACTGAAGAAGGAAAGCAAAAATTAAAAGCTTACGGTATCGCTCCCCCTCAATATAAACAAGTGGTATGCGAACCTGAGTTGTTTGGCAAAGAAGAAGCGATCCAATGCCCGCATTGCAACACTTACAATACAAGACTTGTTTCACAATTCGGATCAACAGCGTGTAAGGCATTATACCAGTGCAATGATTGCAAAGAACCTTTTGATTATTTTAAATGTCACTAACTTGCTTATATGAGCTCGATTCTGTTTGAAATAAAAAATCATGTTGCAATTATCACACTCAACCGTCCTGATAAGTTGAACTCCTTTGACAGGGAAATGGCTTTGGCATTACAAAAAGCTTTGGATGATTGTAACAGCAAAGAAGTAAGAGCAGTGTATATCACCGGTGCAGGAAAAGGTTTTTGCGCCGGGCAAGATCTTGCTGAGGTAACCGCAGAAGATGCTCCTGGTTTTAATCAAATTCTTTCCGAGCATTATAATCCCTTAGTAATTCGTTTGAGGAATTTAGCAAGGCCAGTTATCGCAGCGGTGAATGGAGTTGCAGCAGGAGCTGGAGCCAATCTTGCTTTGTGTTGTGATATAGTAGTGGCGTCTGAGTCAGCATCGTTCATACAAGCCTTTTCAAAAATAGGGTTGATCCCTGATACAGCGGGAACGTATTTCCTTCCACGTTTGATCGGTCACCAAAAAGCAACTGCGTTGATGATGCTGGGTGAGAAAGTTCCGGCTGCAGAGGCGGAAAGAATAGGAATGATCTATAAAACGTATCCTGATGCTGAGTTCACTGATGCATCGTTCCGTTTAGCAGAAACACTAGCACAAATGCCAACAAAAGCATTGGCATTCATCAAACATCTTATTACAGAATCTGCAGAAAATACACTGGAAGAGCAGTTAAAGATGGAAGACAACTATCAACAGAAAGCTGCAGCAACAAAAGATTATACAGAAGGCGTTTTGTCTTTCATGGAGAAACGTTCGCCAAAATTTACAGGAGAGTAATGAACGAACAAGACATCCTTGCAAAAAAAGTGGTAGACCAGATGATGGCTGATGACAAATTCAGCCAATGGTTAGGTATTAAAGTAATTGAGGTGAAAGAAGGATACAGCAAAATTCAATTAACTGTACGAGATGAAATGGTAAACGGTTTTGGTATTGCACACGGCGGCATTGCTTTTTCTCTGGCTGATTCTGCCTTAGCTTTTGCCTGCAACAACAGGAACAATCTGTCAGTTGCCTTAGATGTTACCATCACTTTTACTAAAGCAGTAAATGTTGGTGATCTACTCACTGCTGAAGCGAAAGAAATACATAATGGCAGGAGCACAGGTGTTTATCTTATAAGTGTCCATAATCAAAAAAGTCAGCAGGTGGCTTTATTCAAAGGCACATGCTTTAGAACTGAAAAGACTTTGGTATGATCTACTCCTTCAAAGGATTCATTCCGGTTGTACATGAATCATCTTTTATTCATCCACAGGCTGCTGTTACAGGCAATGTAATTATCGGAAAAAATGTATATGTAGGACCAGGTGCTGCCATCAGGGGAGATTGGGGGGGAATTGTTATTGAAGATGGCTGTAACGTTCAGGAGAACTGCACTATTCATATGTTTCCCGGAGTAACAGTTTTGCTTAAAGAAGGAGCACATATTGGTCATGGCGCCATTATACACGGAGCTACTATTGGAAAAAATTGCCTGGTAGGAATGAATGCTGTGATCATGGATAATGTAGTGCTGGAAGATGAATGTATAGTAGGTGCATTAAGTTTTATCAAAGCAGATGAGAAGTTTGAAAGAAGAAGCCTGATCGTTGGAAATCCTGCAAAGAAGATAAAAGATGTAAGTGACGAAATGTTGCAATGGAAAACACAAGGCACTGCATTGTATCAAGCTTTACCAAAGGAGATGCATGAACAGTGGAACATCTGTGAACCACTCAGACAGTTGCCTGTTGACAGACCTCAACAGGACGAACTCTATAAAACATGGAATGAGATCAAAACCCCCTGACCCTATGCGCCGTAATATAATATTACTTCATGGAGCGATTGGCAGTAGTCAGCAGTTGATTTCTTTGAAGGAGATACTAGAAGATGAGCTCCAGGTAATTCTTTTTGATTTCCCGGGCCATGGCGGCACTGAAATGCCACGCACGTTTTCTATTGAACTATTTGCCAACTCGGTAGTGCAGTACATGAATGAAAACAATATTGCTACGGCTTCCATTTTTGGTTACAGTATGGGTGGATATGTTGGCATGTACCTGGCTAAACATTTCCCTGGTAGAATTGATAACGTAATAACACTTGCAACAAAATATCATTGGGATGAAAACGTCTCCGGTAAAGAAATAAAAATGCTGGTGCCGGAAGTTATTGAACAAAAGATCCCAGCTTTCGCTGAAACGCTTCAACACAGGCATACTCCAAACGACTGGAAGGAGGTTTTAAGCAAAACCGCTGAGATGCTTGTTCGTTTAGGAAAAAAGAATTGCTTAGAGTTGCCAGATTACAGGTCAATCCATCAGCGATGTTTAATGATGATAGGAGAAAAAGACAAAATGGTTTCTATCGAAGAAACCGAAGCGGTATATCAGCAATTACCAAATGGTCGAATAGAGATACTTCCTGCAACACCACACCCAATAGAGCAGGTAGATATCGAGTTATTGTCAAAGCAAATCACAAGCTTCCTAAATGGATAGATCGTGCAGTGGTTTTCCAATCCGCTCATCGCCTGACTTAATCATTACACAAGCCTTCTTTACTTTTTCCTCAAATTCATCCAGGTCTTCACTAAGAAAGATCCACGTGTCACTGCCGTCAATATCAAACTGCATCTTTGAGGAATGTATCTCAGCTTTTAAGCTCTCAAGATGTTCTTCTTGTGCAGCAATGAAAATACCATTATACTCTATCTGGTCAGAATTCTCTCTCAGCAACATCAATATTTTATCATTATTGACTAAGGCATAACAACCCAGCATCTTTTTTACTTCCGGGCGAAGAGGATAAAGTTCTCTTAGTACAAAATCATATGGTAAAAGATAACTCATGATTCAATGGCAGAAATGACCTGTTTGTCTAAAGGAGAGATTGAAGGATCAAAATAATGCGTGAGAATACCATTTTCATTCACAAGGTACTTTGCAAAATTCCATGAAGGCTGCTTATTCGTCCAGCCATTCTTGCTTTTATCCGTCAGCCAGTTGAATACCGGATTTTGTTCTACACTCTTAACCACCCTGCTCTTTTTAGCTAAAGGAAAACTAACGCCGAAATTAACCTGGCAGAATTGTGCTATCTCTTCATCATTGCCTTTTTCCTGTTCTTTAAAATCATTCGCAGGAAATCCAAGAACAACCAGTTTATCGCTATACCGCTGATGCAACTTTTGCAGATCATTATATTGATTGGTATATCCGCAATTACTGGCAGTATTCACCAGGAGGATCTTCTTGCCTTTCAGCGTCGAAAAATCCAAAAGCTGGTTATTATTTAATTGAATTGATAAATTATAGAACGGCTCCGATGGTGGCAACTTCTGTTTATTAGCGAAAACCCTTGCATTCTTACCAGAAAGCCTGGTATACAACATCCACAAAGGATAGATCAATTTTAGAATGGTCTGCCTGAACGTCATCCTTTGCAAGTTATAGTTTGTGGTTGAATTTGAATTGTGATATTTGATATTTGCATTTATGTGTGGAATTGCAGGCATAATATCAGGCAGGCACAACAAATTTCAGGATGTGCAGCAAATGATTTCCTGCATTTCACATCGCGGCCCTGATGGGGATGCAATATGGCAAAACGATGAGGGTTCGATTGTGCTTGGCCATAAAAGACTTTCGATCATTGATCTTACGGATGCCGGCCAACAGCCAATGCATTACCTTGACCGTTATACAATTGTCCACAACGGCGAGATCTATAACTACAAGGAGTTAAAATCTGAATTTCAAACATAGGGTTACACATTTACATCCCAATCTGATACCTAAGTAATACTTGCTGCCTATGATGCATTGAAAGAGCAATGC
>JAEZDC010000051.1 GCA_023429825.1 Bacteroidota bacterium
CTTATTACACACCCCTTGAGAACTACTGTTCCGGCGCGATAGAAGTAGATGATTGATTGAAGAGGAGCAGAAGTGTTTTAAAGAAAAATCTGATGAAGCTTTTTTTATGTGGGCGATACTTTAGTGAGCAAGAGATAAGAAAACTTTTTGTTTGTTTTTCCGGTACCGAGGGTTCGGGTACGTGTCCCATAAAACCCGCGGTGGCAACCAGGCAAATTCCGGGAGTCAGACCGGTGACAAAAAGCACTTAAAACCTTGCTCAGCAATAGCCAATAAAAAAGCGACTCAAACAACACTCCTCGAGTATTCTTTGAGTCGCTTTGAGAGTCATTTGAGCAAAGTAGCGCGGTGGGCTACTCATGCTCTTGAAACCCTTGCCAGTGCTGCGTTTTGCGTTCAATGTCACTGTGAACCCGCGGTGAGAGAGGGATTCGAACCCTCGGTACAGTTTAACCCGTACGGCAGTTTAGCAAACTGCTGATTTCAGCCACTCATCCATCTCACCGTAGCTGATTTGAGGACAGCAAAAATAGAGGGAAAAAACTATCCACCAAATTTTAGTACTTCTGGTATTGAATTTATTTCCCCTGACACTTATATAGGATAGAAAGAGCATTAACTTTTAAATATTTAACATCAAGAAGATACCATCAGATGTCGAAGTTCATTTATACGAATCGTTCACAGGCACCTCACATGTGGCATCTGATATTCTCCCGCTAAAAAATGCAATGTTTTATTTAATTTCCTAGCGCCAAAACTGTTATAACAATTGAGGTAATATTATAGGCTTCGATCATGACCGTTAAGCAGACTACGTAAGACCAGTTTGCCTAACATTCCTAGTAGAGTAAATCTTGAAAAGATGAAATCTTCGTGATATGAAACCAGCTAAAGCATTCATACCTGAAAGAACTACCAACTGAGATTATGAAATACCCCATTCCTATTAAAGTAGCGATAGCAGACGATCATGAGATCTTCCGAGATGGATTGCTTATGGTGTTAAATAAACAACCGCATTTTAAAGTGGTAGGGGAAGCTTCAAATGGCAGAGAATTGATAAACCTGGTACTCAACCATCAACCAGATGTGGTGCTGACCGATATTGTGATGCCTGGCGTAGATGGTGTGCAGGCAACAAAGGAAATACTTCGGCAATTCCCGGCTATAAATATTGTAGCCCTTTCTATGTTTGAAGATGAGGCGCTTATTGTCGATATGTTGGAAGCCGGCGCTACCGGGTATATGGTTAAGAATGCTGACAAAACAGAAATAATCGAAGCAGTAGAATCAGTTTACAAAAATCAACCGTATTACTGCAAGAGAACTTCTCTAAAGCTGGCTAAGCTGATCTCCAAAAGCAGATTCAAAACTAATTTGCCTGAACAGATAGAGTTGAATGAAAAAGAAAAAGAGATCATGCGATATATATGTATGGAGCTAACGAACGAGGAGATCAGTAAAAAAATGTTTCTCAGTAAGCGAACGGTTGATGGATATCGATCTAAGATCATGGAAAAACTCGACGTAAAAAGTGCAGCAGGTATTGTGATTTATGCCATCCGCAACGGTATTTATAAAGTACCCGATCATCCTGCAGAGACCTGATTGATCATTGCTTAATGCCTTTTTAAGGATTCCACCTCATATAATATTCTTTTAAGTTGTGTGAAGAGCTATTTAACAACTGATTCAGGATTTATTTATCAACTTGCATACAAATCGCAACAAGTGAAAAACGTCCTAAAAAAATTATACGACATAATTTATAGACCTGCTCCCAAGAAAAAATTGATACCTATTCCTGTAAGAGCTTAGGGAACCAGGAGAGAGATTAAGTAAAAGCATAAGTATTCTTATGCTTTTTTTATTTTAGTCTTCATGAGCGGCAATACGTTGATATTTATTCTACTTATTCTTCTGTTTGTGTTTATCGCTTTTTTTAAACGCAAATTGACACCAGCCGCTACGCTTACAGCCCTAGGTATTGGTATTCTTGTTTACGCCGGAACAGGCTTACCAGGCATATTATTACTCAATACTTTCTTTATTATAAGTATTACAGCAACGTCCTGGTGTAAGGATAAGAAATCAGAATTTCCCTTTTATAATGTACATGAAAAAAGAAATGCCTGGCAGGTATTAGCCAATGGTGGAGTTGCGGCCTTTC
The DNA here is from genome assembly GCA_023429825.1 of Bacteroidota bacterium. Taxonomy (GTDB): domain Bacteria; phylum Bacteroidota; class Bacteroidia; order Chitinophagales; family Chitinophagaceae; genus JAEZDC01. The sequence goes on from JAEZDC010000051.1 coordinate 2,174, forward strand.
TTGCATCACTACCTTTACTTTACCCATCATTTAATGACTTATCTCTTTTGCTACTTGCTTGTAGTCTTTCATCAGCTACTGCAGATACTATATCCTCCGAACTCGGCATATTATACGGAAAGAACTTTTACAACATCATTTCATTTAAAAAAGATCAGAAAGGCGAAGATGGTGTAATTAGCCTAGAAGGAACGATCGCAGGAATTATCGGCAGCTTAGTAATTTCACTTATTTACGCTGGCAGTAAAGCAGAATTTGATTTCGCCATTCTGGTTATCGTATTAGCAGGTACATTGGGTAATATGTTTGATTCGTTTCTTGGTGCGTTGCTGGAAAGAAAACATATAATTAATAACGATGTAGTGAATTTTCTGAACACCGCCTTCGCAGCACTTATAGGATGGATATTATCAGAATTAATACTGTAGAATTACCTGTATAATAAGCATTAAGGTAATCAATAAACATTTATAAAAAATACCTTACCGGGGGTAGCACCATATTGAATTGCATTTACTTATTTTATGCACTATTTACAAATACTGCATCTTAGCTGTACTTAAATGAACCGTATGAAATCATTATCCCTGGGCATAGCGTTATTGCTGAGCATTTCGGTTTTCTCACAGAGAAAGATCGCTTTGATCGTAGCTGTTTCTGAGTATAAGTACAATATGCGCTGGAAAGGTCTCAGTTCACAAAATGATGTACGTTATATAAAAGCGGCACTTCTGCTGAATGGGTTCCAGGAAAAAAATATAGATACTTTAAAGGATAAAGCTGCAACAAAAGCCGCCATTCTTAAGGCCCTGGACGATCTATATGCAAAAGCACAGAGCGGGGATATTGTGGTGTTTCAGTTTTCTGGGCATGGCCAGCAGATATATGACGATAATGGCGATGAAACTGACGGTTATGATGAAGCGTTGATTCCTTATGACGCAGATGGAAAGTATGACCCGGTAAATTATAAGGGGGAAAATCACCTGAGAGATGATGAATTAGGTGCAAAACTTAATAAGATACGAGCAAAAATAGGTGCCGCAGGCAGCCTGGTAGTTATTGTTGACGCTTGTCATTCCGGTACAGCTACAAGAGGCAACGAGATTCCACATCGAGGCTCTCCCACTCCATTTATGAGGCCTGGCTATGTACCACAGATCAAAGTAGGTTTTGCAAGTTCCAAAGATGAATTCTTCGCCGGCAACGAGATGGGTAATATGATCGTATTCAGTGCTTCAAGTCCTAACCAGGTGAACTATGAAGCTAAAGACCCTAACGGCGCTGGTGTTGGTTCTCTTTCATACGCAATAGCAAAAGGGCTTTCAGAATTAAGAGCAGGTAGCAACTACCAGCTATTATTTGAAAAAGTAAAATCGTTTATACAGGCGAATTGTGCCACTCAAATCCCAATGATCGAAGGCAATACAAGCCAGGAGATCTTTGGCGGAAAGTATACTCCGGTACAAGATATCGTGACTATTCAGAACTGGATGAACGATTCTACATTTTCTATAAACGTTGGTTTACTCAATAATATCAGCAGAGGAGCAAAGTTCAAGGTATATGCGTTGAACGATACGGAAGAAACAGCCCCAATGGCGGAAGGTTTTATTTCTTTAGCAGGTAGTTTTCAAAGTATTGGAGTTATCAAAAACAAACTTGTTAAAGGAGAAGCATACAGGATAAAAGTTGAAGAGACCAATTATGGTGATTTTACAGCTTCTTTATTCATCAGGAAAGATGCAAGCAAACAAAGTGGAGTGCTTGCTAACCAGATCCAAAAATTTATTACTCCTTACCAGTACTTATCAATTAGCGACAGGCCTGATTTTGTTATAGCACTGAATGAATCAGGTTTAAGACTAATTGATAAAACAGACAGCATTCGTTGGTCAGCTAAAATACAGAAAGGCGATACACTCTCTAAAGAAGCCTTGTCTGCCATGCTCGATAATATTAAAAGAGCAATGCGTGTAAATTACCTGCGGAATATGCCTGATGGAGGCTCTCTTGTTCAGCAGGTAACAATAGAGGTGATCAGCAGCCAGAAAATGGAAGTTGGGGCTGATATGGTTTTACGCCCAAGAGATGTTTTCCAGTTTAAAATCACAAATAATAGCCCATACGATCTTTATTATACTTTGGTAGACCTGATGCCAGATAACGAAGTGAAAGTATTAATACCATACGATGGTAGTACGCCGCAGGATTTCATCATACAGGCAAAATCTCAACCTGTATTGACTGAAGAAATTGAAATTGAAGAAGGCACACCTGAAGGAAAAGAATTCATCAAGTTCGTATTTACAAAAACGCCGATAGATCTTAGAAACGTACTAAACAGGTCAAGAAGTACAAGAAGTGCAGGGGGAATGATGAATATAGAATCTGTATTTGATGATATGTTTAAAGATGGGGAAGATAAACAAGCAACCAGAGCAGGGATCAGAAATGTAAAAGTTGATGAAGTGGGTGTGATCACTAAAACCTTTACGATCAAAAAAGCTTAACTTATAACTACTATCATAAAAGCACTCGGACTGAGTGCTTTTTTATTTCCCGGAAGCAACAGCCTGTGATGACGCCCCTTCTTATTGATCAATCACTCCCACAATAATATATGATGGATAAAAAAAGAGCCATAAGATCTATGACTCTTTTTCGTCGGGAGGACAGGATTCGAACCTGCGACCCCCTGGTCCCAAACCAGGTATTCTAACCGGGCTGAACTACCTCCCGAGCCCATTTTTTAAATGGTTCCTTTTAAAAGGAGTGCAAATATAAAGGCATTCACCTAAAAAACAACTTCTTCTTTTTCTTTTACACGAGAACTGCTGCAAATGCACAACTGGCCTGAATTACATAAAAAAATATTTTTTCTTTTTTTGTGCATCTGCGTATGTAAAGAATACTGACAATACATCTTTAAGTTGTTCTTCAACAAGGTATACAACTAAAAAATCATAAGCTGAGTTGAGAATAAAAATGCCCTTGGCTGGGTATGTAAAACCAATTTCAAAACACTATTTTTAAACTCTTAAATCAAAGTAAACAATGAAAACGCTACGCTTATCACTACTGTTTGCCGGTTCTTTTTTAGCTATGCAAACAATGGCTCAAAAAGCTTTACCGGGAAAAAAAAGTATGACCCAGAAATATGGCTGTAGTTCCATGATGCCGCAACAGAAATATGAAACGGATATGGATACAACAAAGCCATCCAGAAGTATGTGGGATGTTTATTACCTCTGGGATGCAGGAACGACTTTAAAAGTAAGATTCCTTTCAGGCAGCAAATCACTCCAAGATAAAGTAAAAGCTGCTGCGAAACTGTGGGAGCAGTATGCAAATATTAAGTTTGAATTTGTTGATTACGGTGATTCGCATATTCGCATTTTGTTGGGTACCGGTAAAGGTCACAACTCTCTGATCGGAACGTTAAATAATATCGCTCCGCAAGACCAACAAACAATGAACCTGGATACACTCGATTTTTACTACCAGGGTAAATTTGTTGATGTAGCACTTACCAGTACAACTGTACACGAGTTTGGCCACGCTTTAGGTTTCTTGCATGAGCATATGAATCCTACTTCAGGTATCAAATGGAATAGAGAAGCTGTGTATACTGAATTGAAGAAAACAAATAACTGGGATAGAGATAAAGTAGACGCAAACATGTTCCAGACCTATGCACTCATGTATACTAATGGCACTAAGTACGATCCAAAGAGCATCATGCACTACCCTTTGTCTAAAACATGGACACTGGACGGATATAATGTTGGATGGAATGTTTACCTCTCAGAAGGCGATAAAGAAATGGCAAGACTTTCTTATCCTTATGGAACAAGAAGTTCAGAGTTCCCTCGCTTCACTATCACCAATTATACAACTACAGAAGTAGTGAACAGCCCTGCTAAAAAAGGAATATCTATTTACCCTTCATTTGTAATCAATACTGCAGGTCGTGATGGTGATGTATACTTCATTGCTTACATTCTTGATCAAAATGGTAACATGATCCCTACAAAAACTGACGCCAGCAAAGTAGTGATCACTTACAAAGGTTTCAGATTAGCTCCTGGTAAAAAGATCGGTGCAAACAAAACAAGCAAGGATTTCGAGCTATTCATCCCTTATACAGAACTGCCTGCAGAAGGCGGTACTTACCAGGTAATGTTTGTTGCGAAACTAATTGATGGAGATGAAGTGAAGTATTTGTTCAACGGTAAACCTGTATCCTTCAGCTTACCTAAGAGAAAATAAGATCAATTCAACTTTAGATCATAAAAGAAGAAACTCCCGTCGTTTGATGGGAGTTTTTTTATTTACTTAACTGCAGTACTTATATTAAGCTTCGTTGCGTCGCACACTTGTACTTTCAATTCGCTATTCGGCAATTCCACATCACCAATCTAGTGATCATTCAATGCCAATCCTCGCTTCTGAAATTCTATCCAATTCAGGTATTCCGGTGCAACTCTATGCTCAACCATGGTAATGCAATTATCAACCGGGCAAACCAGCTTGCACAAATTACATCCAACACACTCTTCTTCCTTTATGGAGTATGTGTTGTATGGTTTTCCATATTCTAAATTGATCGATTGATGCGATGTATCCTCACATGCAATGTAACACAAGCCACAGTGGATACATTTATCCTGGTTAATATTTGCTATATGATGATAATTGATATCAAGATCTTCCCAATGCGTGATTGTATTTACGGACTTCCCGATAAAATCATTGATCGTTTTAAATCCTTTCTCATCCATCCAATTGTTCAATCCTTCACACATGTCTTCAATAATCCGGAAACCGTGTTTCATTGCTGCAGTACAAACCTGTACAGAAGTACATCCAAGCAACATAAATTCCACTGCATCTTTCCAGGTACTGATACCGCCGATACCACTAACAGGAACTTTACTTGTGATTTTGTCCTGAGCAATTGTAGTTAAGAATTTTAAAGCGATTGGTTTCACGGCAGGTCCGCAGTAGCCCCCAAACACACTCTTACCTGCTACATAAGGATTAGGAACAAACGTATCAAGATCAATTCCTGTAACAGATTGAATTGTATTGATCAATGACAATGCATTTGTTCCTGCCTGCACAACAGCTCTTCCTGTAGGAACAACTGAGTGAACGTTAGGCGTGAGTTTCGTTATTACAGGTATCGTTGCTTTCTCCATCACCCATTCCACCACCATTTTAGCGATCTCAGGATCTTGTCCTACAGCGGCGCCCATTCCTCTTTCCGTCATTCCATGGGGGCAACCGAAGTTCAGTTCAAAACCATGCGCACCGGTGTCTTCCACTTTAGCAATTAGTTCATGCCAGCTCTTCCTGTCGTTATCTGCCATCAGCGAGACTATCATTGCACGATCGGGAAAAAATTTTACGCACTCTGCGATTTCTTTAAGATTAATATGAAGAGGCCTGTCACTGATCAACTCAATATTGTTCAAGCCCATCACTCTCGTGTTGTTGAAGTTTACTGCAGAGTAACGTGAAGAGACATTCTTAACCTGGCTGCCTAATGTTTTCCATACCACGCCTCCCCACCCTGCTTCAAAAGCTCGGAGCACATTGTATTTCTTGTCTGTCGGTGGAGCACTTGCTAACCAAAATGGATTGGGCGATTTTATTCCACGAAAATTACAGGATATATCTGCCATGGCTAACGATTTGAATTTTAAATTTGATTACCAGCTTTAGAATTACTATTAAACTTTAGTTGTGTCACTCATTTGTACGTTCGGAACTTTACTCAGCAAATTCAACTTCTGCCCCTTCACTCCTGCTGCCAAATATTGCAATATTGCCTTTGCCCCATCTTTACCAGCTTGAACAGCGTCCACAACTTCTCTTCCACCATTTACACAATCACCACCTGCAAACACACCTTGAATGTTAGTGATGCTTTTATCATTGACTTCAATCTTTCCGCGGTTATTCTTCAACTGCATTGAATTAACTAAAGAAGCAAATGGATTTTGTCCTGTTGCCTTTATCACCATATCGACCTCCAAAGAGATCGTTTCACCAGTTGGCTCTGGTGCAGGTTTTCCTGAAGCATCAGGGGCACCTAATCTCATTACATCACAAACAAGCGCTTTTACCTTACCATTGTCCCCGATAACTTCTTTTGGTGCTGCAAGCCACTGCATCTTACAACCATCCAACAATGCAATATCTAATTCATGTTGCGTACAGTTTTTCTGCGCTTCTGTTCTCCTGTACACCATAGTCACATCCTTTGCACCTAATCTTTTGGCTTGTGTAGCTGCATCAATGGCTGTCATGCCCATTCCGATAACAGCCACTTTATCTCCAACAGGAATTTCTTTGTAAGTTTTACTTCTAAGATTGTAGATAAACGATATAGCATCTTCCACTCCTTCTAATTCTTCACCCGGAATATTCAGTTTATTTGCTAACCCTACTCCGACAGCTAAGTAAACTGCATCGTATTCTGACTGCAATTGCTCAAGAGTAACACTAGCGCCTAAAGTTTGGTTGTATTTAATTTCAATTCCCCCTAATGAAGTAATGAAATCAACTTCATCTTTGCAGAACTCAGGTGTAACTTTATACGCAGCAATACCGTAAGTCATCAGGCCACCACCTTTACTTTCTTTTTCATAAACGGTGACATCTATTCCTTCTCTCGATAGAACATGCGCACAGCTTAAGCCTGCAGGACCAGCACCAACAACAGCTACTTTCAATCCATTAGAGGATTTTCTTTCAAACAGGTTCCATTTGTTGCTGATCGCAGGTTCTGTTGAGTACCGCTGCAGTTTTGCAATTGGTATTGGCGGCTCATGCAAAAGATTGTACACACAACTTCCTTCACATAATTTTTCTACAGGGCAGACTTTCGAGCAACCGCCGCCGAAAATGTTCGATTGAAAAATAGTGTGAGCCGAGCCTTTGACATTATCTGTTGTGATCTGCTTTATAAACTTTGGAATATTAATGCTCGTTGGGCAACTTTTAATACAAGGTGCATCATAACAAAACAGGCAACGATTGGCTTCAACAAGTGCAGCTTCCTTGTTATCGAAGGGAGGATGGATGTCGCTGAAGTTTTTATCGTATTGCTCAGCTGTGAGGCGATTAGATTTGATCATTGCAATGTGTTTATTGCTGAATAAAGTTCAGAACGTTGAAGAGTGCGACGCAACAGAAGCTACATAGTAGCAAGGAAGTTGGGTCAATAAAAATTATAACTCTGTCAGCTTCGCATAAGTTTCAGGTCTTCTGTCCCTGAAGAACTGCCACACACCTCTTACTTCATCGATCATATCAAGATCAAATTCTGCGATAAGCAGTTCATCTTTGTCTTCACTGGCTTTAGCGAAAATCTGCCCACGGGGATCAACGAAATAAGATGTGCCATAAAACTTACCAAGATTCCATGGCTTTTCTTCACCCACACGATTAATGCAGCCCATAAAATATCCATTGGCAGCAGCATGTGCAGGTTGTTCCAGTTGCCACAAGTATTGACTCAATCCCGCAACAGTTGCAGAAGGATTGTACACGATCTCAGCACCATTTAATCCAAGGCATCTTGCTCCATCGGGAAAATGACGGTCATAACATATGTACACACCAATCTTTGCATATTTCGTTTGGAATACAGGATAACCCAGGTTGCCCGGCTTGAAGAAAAACTTCTCCCAGAAACCGCTTGTGTGTGGAATATGATTTTTACGATACTTTCCTAAGTATGTTCCATCAGCATCGATCACCGCTGCTGTATTGTACAACACACCAGCTTGCTCTCTTTCATATATCGGAACAATGATCACCATATTATACTTCTTAGCATACTGCGCCATCAATTCGGTTGTAGGACCAGGAACTGTTTCAGCACTTTCATACCATCGCTTATCCTGTCCCGGGCAGAAATAAGGCGTATTGAAAATTTCCTGTAAGCAAAGTATCTGCACACCTTTTTGTCCGGCTTCTTCAATATAAGGAATGTGTTTCTCTACCATTGCGTTCACGATCTCCTGTATCGTTCCTTCGCCTTCTGTTTTTGGAAGAGACATTTGTATCAACCCTGACTTGATGATTCTTGGCATAATCGTGAATTTATAGTTTCAGTTTGTAGTGTTTAGTTTATAATACCAGCTTTTGTTTTTCATGGCATCGCCTGTTGCGTCGCAATCACTTCATCGTTCCGAACATGTGGCAACAGAGAGCAGACATACAATTTAAATTATTTGAGTGACTTTATTGCGTTTAATGAATTGGCCATATCCCTTATCTATAAAGCATTTATTATCATCTATTGCAACTTGTCCTCGCAATAGCACTGTCTTTACTTTTCCTGTTACTTCCCATCCTTCGTACCCCGAATAATCCACATTCATATGATGTGTTTTAGCAGAGATCGTGTGCTGTTCGTTAGGGTCAAAAATGACGATATCTGCATCACTATCCACTGCAATTGTTCCTTTGCTAGGAAACATCCCGAAGATCTTTGCAGGATTTGTACAAGCCACTTCAACATATTTGTTTAGCGTGATCTTTCCTTTAGACACACCCTCACTGAATAACAATTCCATTCTATTTTCTATTGCAGGATGACCGTTAGGGATTTTAGAGAAATCCTTCTCCCCCATTTTCTTTTGCTCCCACATAAACGGACAATGATCTGTTGCTACCACTTGTACGAGTCCTTGATTAATGCCAGCCCAAAGTGTAGCCTGGTCTTTCTTTTCTCTTAGCGGTGGGCTCATCACCCACTTTGCTCCTTCGAAATTTTTCTCATACAGAGATGCATCAAGGATCAAATACTGAATGCAGGTCTCTACAAATACCTTCCGATTTTTAGCGGTTGCATTTCTTACAGCATTCAATGCGCCTTCGCAAGTGAGGTGAACGATGTAACCGGGGCAGCCTGTATAACCCGCCATCTCCACAAATCTTTCTGAAGCTTCGGCCTCTGTTACTTCGGGCTGTGATAAATAATGATAAAGTGGTGAAAGTTTCCTTTCAGCTTTGTGCTTAGCAATCAGGTAATCGATCATATCACCATTGGTTGCATGAACGTTTATCAAACCACCGTGCTCCTTCACTTCCTCCATCAAACCGATCATCTGGCGATCATCGATCATTAAAGCACCTTTATACGCCATGAAAGTTTTGAAGGAAACAATTCCTTCTTTTTCTATCATGTGCTTTATCTCTTTTTTGGTATTCTCGTTAAAATCTGTAACAGCCATATGGAAGCTGTAATCACCAACACAGTTTCCTTGAGCCCTACTGTTCCATTCGTCTAAGGCAGATTGCAAAGAATTACCTTGCTTCTGCAAAACGAAATCGATCACCATTGTCGTTCCGCCAAACAGAGCTGCTCTTGTTCCGGTTTCGTAATTATCGCTGGAGAATGTTCCCATAAAAGGCATATCTAAATGCACGTGCGGATCAATTCCACCCGGGAATACCAACTTACCTGAAGCATCAATTTCTTTATCAGCTTTAACAGGCAAACCTTTTCCAATGGCTTTCACTTTTTCACCTTCGATGAAAATATCGGCTACATAATCGTCGGTAGCGGTAATGATTCTTCCGTTTTTGATTAAAATACTCATAATGACCTCACCCTCGATCCCTCTCCAAGAGAGAGGGAGGCCGGGCTAAAATTTTAATGAATAACTTTTTGTTTTAACACTTCAGCAACTGGTTGCGCATTCAGCAACTCAACTTCAGGTTCTTCTTCTATCAAGGTAACCTTCTTCATCATTAATAAATACAGCAACCCACTTACGAAAAATCCTACAAACCATGCATAGTTATACAAATGAGAAACCCATGAAGGAAATGTCTCTGCGCTTATCACTTTTATTGTAAGCAAAAATCCCGGGACGTTGGGAAGTATTCCCAGCAACAATGCGATGATCGCCTTCTGATTAAAACCTGCTGTATAGCTATATCTTCCTTTATGGCTGTATAATTGTTTTACGTTAAGATGTTGCTTACGTATGAAATAATAATCCACGATCATTATTCCTCCAATTGGTCCGAGTAAACTTGAGTAACCTACTAACCATGTGAAAATGTATCCTGTAGGGTCTGCGACTAACTTCCATGGAAAAATCAACACACCCAACACACCTGTAATGAATCCACCAGTCTTAAAACTGATTTTCTTTGGAGCAAGATTCGCAAAATCATTTGCAGGGCTTACGATGTTGGCTGCGATGTTTGTTGCTAAGGTTGAAATAGCCACTGCTATCATTGCAATGCTCACTAAAAGCTTACTGCTGAATTTTCCTGCCAGCGCAACAGGATCCCAATTCGTTTCACCGTAGATGATCACTGTTGCAGAAGTAACCACTACGCCGATAAATGCAAACAAAGTCATAGATGGGGGTAACCCAATCGCCTGCCCGTTGATCTGTGCTCTCTGGCTTTTTGCATAGCGGGTAAAATCCGGAATATTTAACGAAAGCGTTGCCCAGAATCCTACCATTCCTGTTAATGCAGGAAAAAAGAAATTCCAGAACTCCCCACTCGTCGCGAATTTTGATGGCTCATTCAATATTGGTCCTAAACCACCACCTGCATTGATTGCCCAGAATAGTAAGGCAAGCGCAGCAACAGGCAAAAAGATGGCTTTAAATACTAATAATTTCCTGATGCTTTCAACACCCAAATACACTACCCACATGTTCAGTAACCAGAAAATAATAAAACAAATTGCAGGAGCAGTTTTTAAATCGAATGAAGCTGGAAATACCTGTGGCAAGTTTGAAAATGAAGGAAACCAAAGTACCGTCATCTGGTATAATGCAAACCCTCCAATCCATGTCTGAATACCAAACCAACCACATGCAACAATAGCTCTGAGTATGGCAGGAATATTTGCTCCTGCCGTACCGAAACTTGCTCTTGCAAACACAGGAAAGGGTATTCCGTATTTAGCCCCGGCATGACCATTCAGTATCATTGGTATGAGTACAATAGTATTACCAAGGAAAATAGTTGTGATCGCCTGCCACCAATTCATTCCACCACCAATTAATGAACTTGCGAGCATATACGTCGGAATGCATAAACTCATGCTGATCCATAATGCAGCATAGTTCCACATGCCCCATGTTCTTTTATGTTTTGGAACCGGTGCAAGGTCTTCGCTGTAGAGAGAGGATGTTTTTATTTCATTCTCTTGCATACAATGATTTGTTTATGGATTATGCTGTTACATATTCATCAGCAGTAGCTATTGCTTCACTAATGATCGCCATACCTTCATCTATTTCTTGCTTTGTTACACAAAGAGGAGGAGCAATAAAAATATAACTCCATCTAACAAACGTGTACATACCCAACTCCCTGATCTTTGCTGCCACCTTATTCATCACTACCATATCTGCAGCACCAGCGTTGAAAGGGGCCATTGGTTCTTTTGTATCCCTGTTCTTCACCAACTCAATACAACCTAATAAACCGGTATTTCTCCAATCACCGATTGAAGGATGTTTTTTCTTTAGTTTCTCTACCTGCTGATCAACATACTTACTCATCTCTCTCGTATTCTCAATCAGGTTTTCGTCTTCATAAATCTGCAAAGTCTCCAAAGCTGCAGCACAACTAACAGGATGAGCAGAGTACGTTAACCCCAGTGGTAATATCTGGTCATCAAATTTTTCTGCTATCTTATCACTCACCATTAAACACCCAAACGGAAGATAACCACAAGTGAGCCCTTTAGCCATGGTGATCATATCCGGAATGATACCATGGTTTTGAAAGCCAAACCATTGACCTGTTCTTCCAAAGCCACTCATCACTTCATCAGCGATCAATAGAATTCCATGTTTGTTACAGAGCTCTCTCACTGCTTTCATATAACCAACCGGGTATTTCAAGCAACCAGACGAACCACTTTCTCCCTCCAGTAAAATCGCAGCAATATTGTTAGCGCCTTCATAAGCAATTATTCTTTCAAGAGAAGCCACTGCATCTTTCAGCAAATTCTCTTCGCCGTAGTCATATCGGTAGGCATACGGAAGATCGAAGTGAACAAAGTTTGGTGCCTGCTGGCCATCCATTGGTAGACGGCGAGGATCACCACTTGCACTCATTGCACCATACGATGAACCATGATAAGATTGGTAACGGGTTAATATTTTATGCCGCCCCGTATACAATCTCGCCAGCTTAATTGCATTCTCAATTGATGTAGCGCCGCATAAAGTGAAGAAAGCTTTATTGAGATCGCCCGGGCAAATCTCTGCAAGCTTCTTTCCCAACTTTCCTCTTACTTCTGTAACACAACTTGGTGTTACATACGCCACTTCCTGCATTTGCTTTGCCACCGCATCCGTTATACGTTGATTACCGTGACCAATATTTACATTCATCAATCCACTTGAAAAATCTATATATGGCTTACCCTCATAATCGTACAGGTATACTCCTTTTGCAAACTTCACAGCAATGGGATTCAATCCACTTTGTTTGCTCCAGCTAAACAAAGTATAGTCAAGATTTTCCTGGATAATTTCTTTTGTGTTCGATTTTGTGGCTACTGTTTCTAACATGATTTTATTTTTTTAGGATACCAGCCTTTGTTTTTCATAGCGTCGCCTGTTGCGTCGCAATCACTTCATCGTTCTAAGCATTGCTGATCAATGCACGAATTCTTACTTCATCAATATTGTGACGTTTTGCGATGATAGGACGGGAAATTCGTTTCATTCCGCCTATTCTGCCCGTTAACTCATCCAATTCACTCCCGCCTCAGGATTCCATTTCGTCGTACTTTTCTTCAGCTTTGTCCAGAACTCTATGGAACTTTTTCCGGTGATATCACCTACACCAAATTTGCTTTCATTCCATCCACCAAAACTGAATGGCTCGCGGGGAACAGGTACACCAACGTTAACGCCGATCATTCCTGCACTCGCTCTTTCCATAATGTAACGAGCTGCGCCGCCATTCTGCGTAAACACACTTGCTGCATTACCATAAGGATTTGCATTCTCGATTGCAAGCGCTTCATCAACCGTCTTCGTTCTCATTATACTAATAACGGGACCAAAAATTTCTTCTTTGGCAACATCCATCTCGGGCTTCACCCAATCAATGACTGTGGGGCCTACATACGTTCCTTTTTCCTTTCCTTCTACCAATGTGTTTCTTCCGTCAACTAAAATTTTAGCGCCTTGCTTTTCAGCTTCAGTGATGTATCGCTCGATTCGTTCTTTAGATTCTTTGTTAATGACTGCACCTAAATTTTTCCCAGGGATGATCTTTCTTGCTTCTTCACATATCTTTTCAATGATCGGATCAACTTCGCCGACAGCAACCATTGCTGATGCAGCCATACATCTTTGCCCGGCACAACCACTCATACTTGCAGCAACGTTCTGCGCTGTCATTGTTGGAATGGCATCCGGCAATACCATCAGATGATTCTTTGCGCCACCCAATGCAAGACATCGCTTAAAACTATTTGTAGCTCGCTGGTAAACGATCTTAGCAACTTTCGTGGATCCCACAAATGAAACAGCTTCAATATGGGGATGATCACAGATAGCTTCAACTATTTCAACATCACCATGAACAATACTGAAAACGCCATCAGGCAATCCCGCTTCTTTCAACAACTCGGCAATTCTTCCGCAGCATAATGGAACCTTCTCAGAGGGTTTTAATATCATACAGTTTCCCAAGGCTATCGCATTTGGAATTGTCCAATTAGGTACCATCGCCGGGAAATTAAAAGGAACGATAGAAGCAACAACTCCTAGTGGAACGTGTTCCGTTCTGCATTCAACGCCTTTGCTTACTTCGAGAATTTCTCCTGTAGTTAATTGCGGGAGCGAAGTAGCAAACTCTGTAAGTTCAATACACTTTTCAATCTCAGCAATTGATTCACTGATCGTCTTTCCATTTTCTTCTGTACATAATTCAGCCAATTCCTGCATGTGTTTTTCCAATAAGCTTTTGTAACGAAAAAACACTTGCACTCTTTCTTTGATCGGCATCCTGCTCCATGCGGGAAATGCAGCTTTTGCCGCTTTCACTGCAGCTTTAAGATCATCATTTGTTGAGAGAGGAACTGTAGACAGCAAAACGCCATCAACCGGGGAAATAACATCCAAAGTTTTATTAGTGGATGCGGGTACGAATTTTCCGTTAATGAAATTCTGTACGGGAGAATACTTCATAAGCAAGTCAGTTGTTAGTTAAGCGAACTGAAAATTTATGAAGATTTGACTAAACAGCCAAGTTTTACGGAGCACCTAAGCTGGATATTCTACGAAGTTCCTGGGTGTTTCGTAGAGCCGTACCTGCAGATCAAACTCCGATTTAATATGAGGTCTTAAGAGGTTATAAATAACAATTACAATATTTTCTGCTGTAGGATTGAGGTCTTTGAACTCTTTTGTGTCGAGATTCAGATTTTTATGATCGAAACGACTATGAACTTCCCGTTGTACGATATCTGATAACTCTTTCATGTCGATCACATAGCCAGTCCTGGAATCGGGCTCCCCCACCACTTTCACCTCTAATTCGTAATTATGACCATGATAGTTAGGAAGATTGCATTTACCGAATACTTTTTCATTAGTAGCAGCATCCCATTCTGTTACATTCAGTCGGTGCGCTGCGTTGAAGTGTTCTTTGCGATATACTGCTACTTTCTTCATTAGTCTCCAAAATATTCAACGTAAATTCTTGGTGTTTCGTAAAGCTTTATACAATGTAACTGCACATTGTTTGGCAGATATGGTACTAACTGCTGCCAGATTCCTGTTGCTAAATTTTCTGTACTGCACATTTTCCCATTCATAAAGTCGACATCCATGTTCAGGTTCTTATGATCAAGCTTTTCGATTACATGTTCTTTGATCAGTCTACTCAGTTTCTTTACATCCATCAAAAAACCGGTATCCGGATCGGGCGTACCTTTTATGGTAACGAATAATTCAAAATTGTGACCATGCCAGTTGTCATTGGCACAAGCGCCAAACACCTCATCATTTTTTTCTCTCGTCCAATTAGGATTGTATAGTTTATGAGCTGCATTAAAATGTTCCAAACGTGTCAAATACACCATCTCTACACTTAAAGTTTCGGCAAAAATAATGTTTGTAGCGGTTACAGCAATTGAATGAAAAACAGCACCTTTGCTGGCTCATGAGAGTGATCGTAACATCTGCCACTGTAGGAGAATGGATGCCTGCATTCCTGGAAGTAGATTCTTTGTACACAAGTGAAAGCAAACGCCTTAAAGTTACTTTTCATCAAAGTGGGGTGGGAATGCTAGCTACCGCTGTATCACTCACCAAAACGATAATGGAGGAAAAGCCGGACCTGGTGATACAAGCTGGCATTGCAGGATGTTTTGCTGAAAAAACAGAGCTTGGAAAAGTGGTAGTGATCAAAGAAGAATTTTTAGGTGATATGGGGGTTGAAGAAGAAGGCAGGTGGAGAGATATTTTTGATATGCGGCTGGAGAAAACTAATTATCCGCCTTATGAAAAAAGAAGGCTCCCGAACCAGTGGCTGAATGAATATAATTTACTAAAGTTGCCCGAAGTAAGTGCAATCACCATCAACCAGGTTACTACATCAGAACAACGGAAGGCACAGTTGATAAAAAAATATGAAGTGTTTGCTGAAAGTATGGAAGGTGCAGCATTGCATTTTGTATGCAGGCAGTTCAACATTCCTTTTATACAAATAAGAGCTTTATCTAATTATATTGGAGAGAGAGATAAAGAAAAGTGGTTGATGAAGGAAGCCATTGACAACTTAAATCAAACACTACTTCGATATATTGAGAAGTTGTATAAAATGAAATAATAAGTATTCATTCAAGATGAAACTCACCCTTGGATTCAGTCCCTGCCCCAACGATACTTTTATTTTTGATGCTTTGGTCAATAAGAAAATTGACACAAATGATCTTGAGTTTGAAGTTGTTTTAGAAGATGTACAAGCCCTGAACAATTGGGCTAAACAAGGAAAGTTAGATATAAGTAAGATCAGCTATGGAGTATTGCCTTTAGTTTTGAATGATTATATCTTATTGAATAGTGGAGGCGCTTTGGGTAAAGGAGTTGGGCCGCTTTTGATTTCAAAATCCCCAATACAAACTTCTGAAATAACAAATTTGAAAGTTGCTATCCCCGGAGAAAATACAACAGCACATATGCTTTTTTCCCTTGCTTTTCCGGGAGCAGGGAATAAACGATTCATGATCTTTCACCAGATAGAAGATGCCGTGTTGAATGGAGAGTTTGATGCAGGCGTGATCATTCATGAGAACAGGTTTACATATGAGCAAAAAGGATTGCACAAGATCATGGACCTGGGTGACTACTGGGAGCAAAAAATGAATGTTCCTATACCGTTGGGTGGAATTGTTGCAAAGAGAAACTTGCCTGCAGATGTGATCAGCAGGGTTGATAAACTGATAAGGAAAAGTATTGAATACGCTTTTTCAAATTATCCTCTCATCGTTGATTATGTGAAGCAACATTCACAGGAGATGGATGAAACTGTTATGAAGCAACACATTGACTTGTATGTGAATGACTATTCAGTACACCTTGGAAACAATGGAAGAAAAGCTGTAATGGCTTTGTTGGAAGTATATCAACAATCGAATCCTAACGTGGAACTTTATAAAGATTTGATATTTGCTGAATAATGCTCAGAACGGTGAAGTGTGCGACGCAAGAGAAGCATCATTATTGTACTATAGCTGGCTACATAAAAACTATTTTTCTTTGAGTGCTTTAGAATACACTTCAAGACATCGTTTCCTGGCAAACTCATGATCTACTATCGGCTTTGGATAATCAAAACTGTTTAACTCCGGTATCCATTTTTTAATATATACCAACTCAGGATCGAATTTTTTTGTTTGCAGGTACGGGTTAAAAATTCTGAAGTATGGCGCTGCATCGCATCCGCAACCCGCACTCCATTGCCAGCCACCATTGTTCGCTGCAAAATCATAGTCGAGAAGTTTAGCTGCAAAATAATTTTCACCCCAACGCCAATCAATTAATAAATGCTTACATAAAAAAGAGGCAGTGATCATCCGAACACGATTGTGCATGAAGCCTGTTGTGTTCAGTTGCCTCATACCTGCATCAACAATGGGGTAGCCTGTTTTGCCCTCACACCATGCGGCGAATTCATTTTCATTATTTCTCCATTGTATCCTATCGTACTCCTGCTTATAAGCGTTGCCCTGCCTCACATGCGGAAAATGCCAGAGCACCTGGTGATAAAAATCTCTCCAGACAAGTTCATTTAAAAAAGTTTCATTCCATTGCAATGCCTTTCGCAGAAGTTCACGGATGCTAATCGTACCAAATCGTAAGTGAACGCTTAGCATGCTTGTTCCATCAATACCTGGCATATCTCTTTGCTGATGGTATTGTGTAATCAAATCCTTATTTACTTCTTTAGCAGGAAAGGATAGTTGGTTTGGTTTAAACCCAACGTCTTCTAATGCAGGCAAGTGCTGTGGTGGGCATTTATAAAAATTATTGAAATATTTTTTTGTATTGTAAGATGTGTAATGAAACTGCTCCAATTTCGTTTTCCATTTTTTGCTATATGGAGTAAAGACAGTGTATGGATTTCCATCGTCTTTTACAATCTCATTCTTATCAAAGATCACCTGGTCTTTGCAGGTATGAAAATTGATCTTATGCTGAGTTAGCAAGGTTTGAATTTCTTTATCTCTATCAATAGCATATTGCTCATAATCCTGATTAGTATAAACAGCTTTAATGTCATATTTATTCAATAACTCTTGAAATATACCCGAAGGAATTCCGTAAAATATTTCCAGCGAACTTCCAAGTGAGATCAGTTGCTGATGCAATTCTGCTAACGCGTTATAGATGAATGTAACCCGCGGGTCATATTTATCTTCAAGATCATCAAGAATATTTCTATCAAAAACGAAAATCGGAATAACAGGTCTTTCACTCTTTAATGCGTGATATAAAGCTGCATTGTCCTCTAATCTTAGATCCCTGCGAAACCACATTATATTTACTGCCGGCTTCATCATCAGATAAATAACGGCTGAATAAATTTTTGGGATAATAGTTTAGCAGTATTCAGTTGAAAACCTGATTGAGCCACCTGCTTCACCCATTGTATGCCTCTTACAGCGTTGGTAAGAAATACTTCCTGCGCTTGCAAAACGTCTTCGATTGACAGAGAAACTTCTTGAATGGGTAGCCCTTGTTGCCTGCAACAACGCAATAGATATTTACGCATTACACCACTTACGCAGCCATCTTCTATCGGTGGGGTTTTGATGATCCCTCCGCTTACAATGAATAGATTTGCTATCGTTGAATCAACGATCTTACCGGATGAATTCATTATAATAGCATCGTCCAGTTTCTTCTCATTTGCCCACATCCTTGTTATCTCGTATTGAAGCCTTGCATTTGATTTGATATGAGAAAAAATATCTGCATTTTTAATTGCTTTGGTATAAATATCAATTACTAATCCGTCTTTATTCAGTTCCGCATTCTTCGTACTAAGAGCTTCGGCTTCTATTATGTAGTGTGTTGTTTGAAATTCCCTGGATATTGTGATCCTGATTTTAGATTGGTCAATACATTGATTTTGTATAGCTAATTGAATACTCTGGTCTAGTAAATTTCTTGCCGTTAAATGATCGGGAATATCAAACCTTAATACCTCTAATGAATTAAATAATCTTTCGAAATGCAATTCAGCTAACGGAATCCGGCCATTCACTAATCGCATCGTTTCAAAACAGCCATAACCATATTTAAACGAAGAATTATCAATAGTGATGACAGATTGACTACGTAGTAGTGTTGCACTATCGAATATGATTTTACTATCATTCATTTATATCCAAAATTGTTAATTCTTCCCGCCGGTTTTTTTCAATTCTGCAAATGCCCTATTTTAAGGGCCATTTTTACGCTTATGAAGTCAAATCTACTCTGCCTTATTTTATGTGTCGCTTTTTTCCAGGCACTGTCACAGAATACTCCTGCCAAAACACTTGAACAGATCAAGGCTTCAGCTCAACCTGAAAAAGTGTTTATTCACTTTGACAAAGATTACTATTTACCCGGAGAGACAGTCTGGTTCAAAACATATTTATTATCTGGCATTGAGCTTTCTATGAATAGCAGTGCGATCAAAATTGAACTCATCAATGATTCCGGTCGGGTAATAACAGAAAAACTCCTGCCGGTATTTGGTGCGACGGCCGCCGGCAATATCGATCTTCCTGTAAACCTCGCTCCAGGTAATTATCTTTTTCGAGCATATACGCGATGGATGATGAACTTCGGTAACAGTAATTTCTATGAAAAGAATCTGCAGGTGTATTTACCCGGAAAACAAATATCACCTTCTGATTTTTCTATAGTATTCAAAGCTGAAGGTACCAACCTTGTGGAAGATTTATCAAATACTGTTGGGTTCAGGGCTGTTGATGAATGGAAGAGACCTGTGGAGGTAGAAGGCGTGGTAGTGAATAATAAAGGCGATACGGTGAGTGCTTTTGCCGCGGTAAGTAATGGCCTGGGGAAATTTGATCTGTTCGTTAAACCCGGAGAAACATATACGGCCTATTGTAAAGCATTAGGTAAAGAAAAAACCATAAGCCTGCCTGCTGCAACTAAATCTGTGAAATTGAGTGTTACTGAAAATTCGAAAGGAAAAGAATTTATCATTACAGATGAATATGATCAAAGCCCTGCTTCCATCATTGGCGCAATTGAAAACAATATAGTTTTTGAAGCGAGCCTTCCTGCCGGCAAGTCTACCATGCGAGGCACTATTCCCACGGCAAATCTTCCCACAGGTATTCTTACTATTGGTATTTTTGACGCAAAAAATAAGCTTCTCGCTACCCGAGCAACATTCGTGCATAACACAAATCACCTGATCAATGCCACATTAAAAGCCGACACGGTCAGTACAATATACCGGGGCAAAAATGTTTATACCTTATCTGCGATCGATTCTATTGAAGGAAACTTTTCTGTAGCGGTTGTTGAAAGCGATAGAATTACCCCAGGAGGTGACAATATTCTATCAAGGTTGTTGCTGTCCGATGATTCTAAACTTCCATTGGTAAATCCAAGATCATATCTTGATCTTCCTGAAGCTCAACAAAAAGAAATGGTTGATCTTTTGATGCTCACATACGAGTCGAAATATAATAATTGGAAGGATCTCTTCAATAAGCCACAACCTAAGATCCAATTTAAAGACAACAATTTTATTTCTCTTGAAGGCATAGTAACTACAGATAATAATAAGAGTAAGCTATTAAAAGAAACACAGCTTAATTTGTTTGTACGAACCAAAGATTCAAGTACTAATTTTTATATAGCTGAAACAGACACTGAAGGAAAGTTGATAGTAGATGGGTTAATATTTGAAGATACCGCTACAATTTACTTCCAGAATAACACTAAAAAGCATAGAGAGAAAGCAGTAGATATCGAGTTGACATCAAAGCCTATAACAAACTTGTTTATGGCTCCGGTTGATCTTGCAAGTTGGAAAGGCAGCACTGTGCCTATTCAGTTTAGCGAAACAGAGAAAAGAGATTATGCAACAAAAGCAAAAGACAACCACCAAACAGAAGGACTAACCCTTGATGAAGTAAAAGTAACTGCTGCAAAGAAAACACCAACTCAGAGTGTGGAAGATCGATATACCTCGGGAGTTTTCTCGGGTCAATCGAGAAAGACCTTAGATTTTATCAATGAGCCTCCGCTTTTTCAGGGTGGAAATATCTTTCAATATTTGACCGGAAGATTTTCGTATTTGAACGTAGTAGGTAGTTTTCCAAATTATTCGGTACAGTATCGCGGCACCATGTCATTAGCCGGAGGAGCTGTTTATATGACGCTATTTTTAGATGAGATGCAAACAGATGCTGCAACAATTGCCACAATTCCAATGAAGGACTTTGCAATGGTAAAGATCATGTCAACCGGATTTGTGGGATCGGCAGGGGGAGGATTAGGTGGCGCTTTAGCATTCTATACAAAAAAACATGAAGATGGAGGCGGTGCTAATAATTATTCAAATCTTAATAGTATCAAGGTTCCAGGTTTTTCTTCTGTAAAGAATTTCACAGCTCCTGAATATGGGAATATCAGTGATCCTTTTAATAGGAAAGATAATCGTACAACGCTCTATTGGAATCCAAATGTTACCCTTAATGAGGATAATCCAAAAGCTAAGATCGTTTTCTATAATCCTGACACAGTAAAAAAATATAAGATCATTGTCCAGGGAATATCTTCTGACGGAAGGCTGCTTTACATTGAAAGGCCTTTGCAATAACATTTAAAAAATCCCGCAGTTGCGGGATTTTTTACGGAATTTCTTTTTATCCTTCTACCAGTCCATGTTTAACTGCGTACAATATTAATCCAGCAGTAGTCTTTGCCCCTGTTTTTGCTTTTAAACGATCCCTGATCGCTTCAACGGTCCTTGGGCTGATATCCACAATCTCCGCAATCTCTTTTGTACTTTTTTCATCACACATCAGTTTCAGCACCTGTATTTCTTTATCGCTTAATTCAGCTTCCTCCGGTAACGAACTTTCAAGCTGCTTTTTAGTACGAAGGCCATTAAGCATAGCTTTATTGGTGTACTCATTGAAGTAAAACTCACTTTCATAACAGGTTTTTATAGCCTGGTAAATCGTTTCCGAGTCAGAATTTTTTGTAAGATAACTATTGGCGCCAATTTCCATCAACTTACTGATCATACTAAGATCATCATTCATTGTAAGCATGATGATCTTTACTTCAGGATGTATTTTCCGCACCTCAGGCAAAGCTGCAATGCCATCCATGATAGGCATTTGAATATCGAGCAAAATAACATCCGGCTGTAAAAACTTCATTAAGTTCAACAGCTGCATGCCATTTTCAGCTTCGCCAATAAATTCAATATCCGGATAAAACGAAAGAGATGTTTTCACACCAGTTCTAAATAAGGCATGATCGTCAGTAATCAAAACCTTTATTTTCTCACTCATATGTTATGGCATTAGAGTATAACGCAATTATACTCATTTATTTTCCTACGAATGTAATAGAAAAACTACTATAGTAAAATTTCGCATTTCCACATTTGGACTGCGGGAACCCGAAGATCTAAAATTGGGCAGTTTTGCTCTTGTCAGCGGCAATAGGTGGTTGTACTTTTAACTTGTTAATTAGAACGGCATAACGCTAAAATCCAATTCCCTTAGAAAATCCCGTTTTTAGATCCAATAGATACTGAGAAAAACCAAATCAAATCCAATTCCTGCTGATCGAGATCAGCAAGAAAAACCAAACCATCCAAAATCCTGGAAACCAACCACGGTCCAGGCACATGAAACCTGGCCTACTAAGCGTAGGCCTTTTCTTTTTGTATGCCTCCATTTACTATTCAGCTTCGGTTCTGTCGCATTCTTATACAAAAAAATCCCGCTCTAATGAACGGGATTATCTATAAAGAGAGAAATTCAATTACTTGATCTCTACATCAGCGCCAGCTTCTTTCAGCTTATTAGCGATCTCTTCAGCTTCGCCTTTAGCAATACCTTCTTTAACTGGCTTAGGAGCCTGATCAACTAAGTCTTTAGCTTCTTTCAGTCCAAGACCAGTCAATTCCTTAACGATCTTAACTACATTAAGCTTAGAAGCACCACCGCTCTTCAGAATTACATCGAAAGCAGTTTGCTCAGCAGCAGCAGGTGCAGCACCATCGCCGCCACCACTCATTACAACTGCAGCAGCAGCTGGCTCGATACCGTACTCAGATTTTAAGAAATCTGCTAATTCCTGAACTTCTTTTACTGTTAAGCTTACTAAGTTTTCAGCTAATTGTTTTACGTCTGCCATTTTTTACTTTTTAACCGCCTTCATTGCTTTGGACTCCGGCGGAGGTTATGAATGTTGCCTTATTTGTACCTCACAGGCTTTGGTTTTATTAATTAGCTAATTAGCAAATGTGATAATTAGCAAATGAATTACTCTGCAGCTGGTGCTTCAGGTGCTGCATCAGTTGATGGAGCTTCAGGAGCAGCAGGCGTGTCTGCTTTTGGCGCTTCAGCAACAGGTGCAGTTTCTTCTGCAGTACCGTTCGCTTGCTTTTCGTGATGGTGTAACAAAGCGGCCAACACTCTTTTAGCAGGAGATTGCAACAACCCGATCACTTCACCGATCAACTCATTCTTAGTTTTGATCTGTGTAAGAGCCTTCAGTTCCTTATCACCCATGTACACATCCCCATTGATGAATGCTGCTTTCATTACAGGTTTATCACCATTGTTTTCTTTACGGAAAGATGAGATGATAAGCGCGGGCTCTTTCGGATTCTCAGAGAACATGAGGGCTGTTACCTGGTGCAAAGAATCGTACATACCTGCATACTTTTCTGAATCTAAAGATTCCAAAGCTTTTTTGATAAGCGTATTCTTAGCCACCTTCATCTCAACCTGCTTATCGAAGCAAGCACGACGAAGGTTAGATATCTGTGCTACAGATAATGCTTCAGTATCTGTAACGTAGAAGTTATTGTACTGACTGAATTTCTCTTTCAGAGCTTCAATCACTTCATTTTTTTGTTCTTTAGTCATAACTAAATTTTATAAACCTATTTCATCTCCCAGTTTACACCAGGATCCACAGGATTAGTTTGATAATGCTTTTGTGTCTAATGTAATGCCCGGGCTCATTGTAGATGCCATGCTTACTGCTTTCAGATAAGTCCCTTTAGCAGTGGAAGGCTTCAACTTGAGGATAGCATTGATCAACTCGTGGCTGTTTTCGGCAATTTTATTCGCATCGAAACTTACACGACCGATAGAAGCGTGAACGATACCAGCTTTATCTACTTTAAATGCGATCTTACCACCTTTCACTTCGTTAACAGCAGCAGCTACATCATTGGTAACTGTTCCCGTTTTAGGGTTTGGCATTAAGTTACGAGGACCTAACACTTTACCTAACTTACCGATCTTAGGCATCACAGATGGTGTAGCGATGATAACATCTACATCAGTCCATCCACCTTCGATCTTTGCAACGAATTCATCTAATCCTACATAGTCAGCACCAGCTTCTTTTGCAGCAGCCTCTTTATCAGGTGTGCAAAGAACCAATACTTTCTTTGTTTTACCAGTACCGTGAGGTAATGATACAGTACCACGCACCTGCTGGTCTGCTTTCTTAGGATCAACTCCTAAACGAATATGAAGGTCAACAGAGCTATCGAATTTTGTACAGTTAATTGTTTTTACTAGTGCAGCTGCATCTTTAAGGGAATAAACTTTATTCTTATCCACCTTGGCATCAGCAACTTTTCTCTTTTTAGTCAAACGTGACATTGTTTCTAATTTTTAGGTGAATAATTAATTGTTTTCCCAAGGAGCTTTTCCTTCAACAGTTAAGCCCATACTTCTTGCTGTTCCGGCAACCATGCTCATTGCACTGTTTAAAGTAAATGCGTTCAGGTCAGCCATCTTATCTTTCGCGATAGCTTCAACTTGTTCCCAGGTTACTTTACCAACTTTTTGACGGTTACTCTCTTTTGAACCTTTTTGAATTTTAGCTGCTTCCATTAATTGAACTGCAGCTGGAGCTGTTTTGATAACAAAGTCGAACGACTTGTCAGAATAAACAGTGATAATAACAGGAACAACTTTTCCCATTTTATCCTGGGTTCTTGCATTAAATTGCTTGCAGAACTCCATAATGTTCACACCCTTAGAACCGAGTGCCGGCCCGATTGGAGGAGCAGGATTGGCTTGGCCGCCTTTTGCCTGCAACTTCACATAGCCTGTGATCTCTTTTGCCATTGTTTGCGATTTAATTGGTGATAGCGTCTTCGCCATTGGCTTCGAAAACCTCAGCCTGACAAAAACTCCCAAGCAACCAGTTTTACCTGGTTTTCAATCATTCTTAATCTAAAGAACTTTTTGGGACGGCAAAGGTAGGCTTCTGCAAGTGAAAAACAAGGACTAGAGGGACTTTTTGAGCAGTTTTCACTGAATTTGATGTAAAATTAAGCTTGTTTGGTGATAAAGGCTGGCTCACCAGCATATAGTTGGGATAACCCTTGCTGTTGAGTTGAATAAAGGTGGACGAAAGCCAAGCTCAATCATCCTTCTAATAAGGGGCGAAGTAGGCTTTAAAACCCTATAAAAACCCTATAACATCCCTATAAGGTACCTATAACATGCCTAAAATCAATTGAAACGTTTGCTGCCGACTGGGTGTTAAGAAGTTTGGAAGTTGAAATTTATTACTTGTTATTTGTATTGATGAAGATAGATATTCATACGCATATAATGCCTGAAAAGATGCCGAACTGGGTGCAAAAATTTGGCTATGGCGAGTTCATACACCTGGAACACCGCAACTGCAGGGCTTGTATGATGAAAGGTGACAAACTGTTCAGGGAAGTGGAGGATAACTGCTTCAAAGAGGATGTGCGGTTGAAAGATATGGAGGAGACGGGCGTTACCATGCAGGTGCTCTCAACGATCCCTGTTCTTTTCAATTATTGGGCAAAAGCAAAGGATGGTTTAGAAACCTCCAGGTTTTTTAATGATCATATCGCAGAAACAGTAGCTAAAGAACCTGCACGATTTATCGGCATCGGTACCGTTCCACTACAGGATGTAGATCTGGCTATAAAAGAAATGGAAAGATGTGTAAATGAATTAAAGATGCCCGGCCTGGAGATCGGAAGCAATATTAACGGAAAGAATTTGAGCGATGCGGAATTCTTTCCTTTTTATGAAGCTGCAGAAAAGTCAGGCTGCGCTCTATTCGTACATCCCTGGGAAATGATGGGTGAAAAAGAAATGCAGAAATATTGGTTGCCATGGTTAGTAGGCATGCCAGCAGAAACTTCACGAGCTATTTGTTCCATGATCTTTGGCGGTGTGTTTGAAAATTTTCCAGAGTTGAGAGTTGCATTTGCTCATGGCGGGGGATCGTTCCCCTTCACCCTCGGAAGAATAGCGCACGGCTTCAATGTAAGACCGGATCTCGTTGCAATAAACAATAAAGTAAACCCAAAAGAATATCTGGGGAAGTTCTGGCTTGATAGTTTAGTGCATGATGAAGATGCTTTGAACTATTTGTTGAAGCTGGTTGGTGAAGATCATATTTGTTTAGGAAGTGATTATCCTTTTCCGCTCGGCGAACATCATCCCGGAATAATGATCGAAGAGATGAGGCTGGAAAAAGAAGTGAAAGAAAAACTGCTCCACCAAAATGCAAAGCAATGGCTCGGCATCAATAGTTGATCATCTCTCTTTTTATCGATCCATCTTTATTGAAATCAAATACGGCATATGCAGGTGCAAATCCTTTGAAAGCACCTCCCCACCAGTTGCCACTAACTGCACCATTGCAGTAATAATCTATACCGAAGTATTCTACTTTATCCTGTAAGTGAATATGTCCACTTAAACAGCAGCGTATATTTTTGTATTGTTTGAAAAGATCAACCAATCTTCTTGCATCTACATGCAATAAAGCTCTTGATATTCTCCAATCCCCGTTTTCCTGGTTCTTATCCACGAACATTGCGGAACAAAATGATACAATTGGTATGTGTGAAGCAATACATATGTGCTTTTCAGAAGGTGTTGTCTTCAATTCATTTTCCAGCCAGGCAAATTGTGGCTCATCTATTCTTGCAATATAACCTCCGTTATTTTCCTGTGCACTATCTAAAATTATAAACTTCCAATTGGCATGTTCAAAGCTGTAATAAGGTGATGTCATCCTATGTTGCTGCATTACCCATGCTTTGTTGAATAAGGGATCCTGGCGAACAGCTTCATCTTTCATCTGCCAACCCCATGCATCATGATTTCCTATGCAATGATATATAGGCAGTCTATTCTCCTCTCCTAACACTTTATTCCATACATCCCATTGTGCCTGCACTTTTTCTTTAGTTGCATTCAGTGCATCCATTATTGAATCGCCACCATTTATGATAAATTCTATACCACCTAACTCATTTACATGCTTAAAAGCCTTTCGCATTCCTTCTTCTGCTGCGGTTGTGGGCTTAACATGCACATCTGTCAAGAAAGCTATTTTAAAATGCTTTTTGTTCTTGCCTGCAAATACTTGCGGAGTTATTGTAGCTGCTGCTGCGGTTAATAGAGAACTATGAATAAACTTTCTGCGGTTCATTGGGTGTAGTATTTCTGGAGTATAGTTACAATAAATATCAGGAATACAGGCAATAACCTAAGTTGAGCGGCCTCATGAGTGAATTGAGGAACTTCTTAATTATCAATCCACATCATTTGATCATCGATCTCATCCATCAGAGCATTCAATATATTTTGTGGCAAGCGGGAAGGAACAAATACCCTGGCATTTCCGGCAGCTAACAGATATGCGAACTTCATTTCACCCTCTCGCGTAACATACGACCCCGAAAAACAAATACCTCCTTCGAGATCTTCTTTAACTACTGAGACGGAAAAAACCTGGCCTTCAATTGTGCAGGTAAAATGCTTCATAAACCGTGAATTCAACTGCATATTAAAACAGCTTCAATACACTAACTATGGTATAAATACGGTTTTTTATTTCAAAATTTTGCAATAAAGTGATTATTGCCATGCAGATCAGGCTATATGTGAAACAGGCTTATAACTGTGTAAGATGCAATCCTTACTGTAGTGAGTTTATCCATTTACGGTCTATAAACGATCTCAATTTCATCTCATTGAAGAATTTTCTCCTGGCAAGCCTATGAAATCTCAACAGGTCGTTACGATCAGTAAAAGGTTGTTTAGTATGATAAATAGTCTCATCCTGGTTTAGCACTGACAACACCCCATCCTGCCAATTACTTGTAGTAATGATCTTATATACCTGACCGGTAAGATCGTTGATCCAGGCGGTTTCTACTATCCACGCATTGCTTTCGCATTTAAAATAAAAGATGGCGTCTTTGATACCTGTCTTTTTTAGCGCAAGATTATTCAATAAGAAAAGTGCTCCGAATAGAAATAAGATAAAAAGAAAAAATGCTATCATATGATTGGCTTTTATAGGATAAGCTAATAACGGTGCGGGCATATTATTAATTGCATGCGGTGTAGGGTGGAAAATAAGATTGAGCTTGAATCTTAGTCTATTTGAATACATAAGAGACCTGACCGGACATATTTTTGTCCGTTATGGCCTTTGAAACCCGTTCTGAAATTCCTTTTCCAGGAAATAAAAATGCATAGGGCGACTCACTTTAAAACCTAAATGTTCATAAACAGCTATCGCCCGTTCGTTATCTGCACGTACGTGCAAAAATGGTATTTGCCCGTTATTCAAGATGACATTGAGTTGATGTTGCAATAAGGCGGTGGCATATTTTCTACCTAAATAATCAGGATGTGTACACACTGCACTTATTTCAGTGTAATTATACACATGAAGGCGCTGACCCGCCATCGCTATCAACTTACCATCTTCAAAAAAACCGTGGTAACTACCAAAGTCTATTGTATGCCTATTAAAAGGTCCTGGTTTTGTGAGCGTAGCCAACCTGATCATTTCATCTACATTCGCATGGCTTAGTGGTACTGGTTTGCGAAAAGTATCTGCTTGCTGATGTTTTCCCTCGTATACAAATTGAAGGCCTTCTATAGAGGCTTTTAATTTCCATCCATTAGGTATATCAATAGGGTTAGGTTTTGCGAATAATATTTTCCTCGACGGAGGTAATAAGTGATACAGCTCTTCAAAGCCATTTTCATATTGATCAACAAAGCCAACAAAAGGAGATACTGCTTCATCAAAATATTTTACTGTTTCAGTACCATTACTGAAACGAGCATCTCCAGAAGAGAGTGCATTGAAAACGGGATTATGTAAAATGTGCGGCACCATCAAAGTTTATAAACTTCCTAACCCTTCTACTGAACAACAATTTTATAAGCGAGAAATGAAGATGCATATCTGCAGGATGACATCACGCAGCAAAATTAAATTTATCACACAATTCACCGATTATTTTGATCACTCATACCACTTATACAGAATCTTCGATCTACAACACGTAATTACGCATATTGCATTCGATTCTTAAATAAGAACATTTAAATAATTATACGTTTTCTCATGTGCATTTTTAATAAAATGCACACGCCTCTTGTTTCTACAAGGGGCTTTTTAAAAAAATTACTGATTGAAGTTGTAGGTTGAGAGGAGTTGTTTCATCTCTTCGTTATATCCAGAAGCAACTAGCCTCGCCCTTTCATCAAAATCCTCCCCTTCACTTGCATATATAATGGCCCTGCTTGCATTAACGAGTAACCCGCATTCATTATTCATCCCATACTTACTTACTTCCTTAAGACTGCCCCCTTGCGCGCCTACCCCAGGGACGAGTAAAAAATTATCGGGAATAGTCTTACGGATTTTCTGTAATTCAGTTGCCTGCGTAGCACCAATAACAAACATCAGATTACCAGGATTTCCCCATTTACTTACAATATTTAAAACTCTTTCATACAGATATTCCTCACCAGTTTTCTTTAGTTCAAAGTCTTTTGCACCAGCATTCGATGTAAGCCCCAAAACAATAGCGAATTTATTTTCATATTCCAGGAAAGGTCGTACAGAATCTTCCCCCATATATGGAGCTACAGTGATCGCATCAAAAGGAAGTGTTTCAAAAAAAGCTTTTGCATATTGCGATGAGGTATTTCCAATATCACCTCTTTTGGCATCTGCAATTTTGAAATGTTCCCGAGGAATATGGTGCAAAGTTTCCTCCATTGCTTCCCACCCTTTCAAGCCCTGGGCTTCATAAAAAGCAGTATTGATCTTATAGCTTACGCAAAAATCTTTAGTAGCATCTATAATTGCCCTATTAAACTTTACCACTGCATTAGAACTATTTCGAAAATGCTTAGGTAATTTAGTGGCATCTGTATCTAAACCAACACAGAGGTAAGATCCCTTGGATCGTATTTGTTCTATTAACAATTCTTTTTTCATTTGAATATTTCCTCCTTCCTGATCTTCATTTCCTGCGCTATCGCTTTTGCATCCTGATCTTTTTGTTGGAGATGCTCTATGATATTATGGAAGCTTTTTTCATCCCTGTTTTGGCTTAACTTAAATACGTTATCCAAATGAGTTACTTCTACTTCGAATGCAACGATTGCTTTAGCCAATTTCTGCACATAATCCGCTGGCAAGTTTTCGTAGTTGGCTGGCGAGTGCGGATTACTCTCAAAATGATCAGTTGTATGTTTTAATATTTCAAATAGTCTCTCTTCACTAAGAAATCTCATTATGCCATGTGCGTGCACACTCATGTAATTCCATGTAGATGCGGTGTGTGGATCACTATATAAACTTGCGCTTATATAAGTGTGAGCTCCAGTGAATACAGCAAGCACATTTGTATTATTCACAAACGCTTTATGGTGATCTGTATTCTTCATAATATGCCCACTCAGGTATAGCTTTCCGTCACGCTCTTCAATGAAACATGGAATTTGAGTAGCTACAGGTTTATTTTCCTGGTCACAACCACAGATGAAAGCAAAAGGATGTTCTTTAATGAACTGCTTCACTCTTTGATGGTCACCGTCTTTAAAGTATGGAAGGTTGTACATAATTTAAATTTAAAAACATGCATCAACAATTAACTACTACTAAGCAGGACGCTTTGCATGTTGATCTTTAATCCAATTTTCAATTTCAAACAAACTAAAACTACTTAAGTTGTTTTCTTTTGTAAGACCTGCCTTTTGTGCAGATAACACACCGTATTTCACATCACCAAATCCTGGGATGTAATGTGCATCGGGATTAATAGATATGAGTACCTCTTTCTCCAGCGCATAGCCGATATGTCGCCAATCCATATCCAGTCTCCGGGGGTTTGCATTAAGCTCAATCACTACGTTATTAGCAGCGCAGGCATCAATAATTTTTTTATGATCAACAGGATATCCATTCCTGCTTAATAAAAGCCTCCCTGTCATATGGCCCAATATAGAAGTGTACGGATTTTCTATAGCTTTCATTAATCGCATCATCGCTTTTTCTTCATTCATGTAAAGGTTAGCATGAACGGACGCGATGACAAGATCAAATGTAGATAGCACATCATTGCTGTAATCCAGGCTGCCATCACCTAGTATATCGCTCTCAATGCTTTTAAATACTCTGAAAGGAGCAAATTTTCTATTCAATTCATCTATTTGTTCGTGTTGTGCTTTGATCTGTTCCTCAGATAAGCCTTGCGCATAAGCTGCCGTTTTAGAATGATCGCTGATGACGAGATACTCTAAGCCCTGCGCCTGCGCAGCTTTAGCCATTGCTTCTATTGTATCACTGCCATCACTCCATTTACTGTGACTGTGAATAATGCCTTTTATATCTGAAGGCTGTATAATGTTGAATTCCTTTGATCCTGTTGCAGCTTCTATCACTGATCCCCCTTCACGATAAAAAACAGGAACAAGTGAAATATTATTATTGCTAAAAATATCCTCTTCACACCCGTATTCAGCAGTTTCATAAACGGTGAACTTTTCTTTCCAGCAAGCGAGAAAATCCTCACTGCAGCTTGTTTCGAACAGCCTTTTACAAAAACTTTTCTGATCAGTTAGATAAAATCCTAGCTGGACATTTTCTGGCCCTTTTAATTGCAGGTAATTAAAAGTTTCGCTTTCTGTGAGATAGTCTTCTCCATAAAATATCCTAATCTTTTCTGCAGTTACTGTTGTTACCCATTCCAATTTAGTCACCACTTCTAATTGCCTCCTGAATTCGCCTGTTAATGCAAATTGATTATCCTGAAACGTGGCCTTCAACTTTTCATCCATTGCCAATGCATAGCTTTCTATTTGTGCGTAGAGATAACTTCCCTGGGTACTCAAATAAAATTCTATCGATTCTTTGATCTTCTCCTGTGTCTTCTCGCCAAATCCTTTATATAAAGTGAGCCGATTTTCGTTGCATGCATACAACAGCTCTCCCATACTTTCTATTCCCAATTCTTTCCAGATAGTTGAGATCTTCTTCGGCCCCAAACCTTTTATTGCCAACATCTGAACCACGCCCAAAGGTGTTTTCTGCATGTATTCATCTAATTGCCTGAGCCTTCCTGTATCCAACATTTCCAGGATACGTTTACCCATACTGCTACCAATCCCTTTGATCTCAGATATTTTATCGGGAGGCAGAATTGCCAGTTCCTCCGGCAGTTTTTCAATTGTGAATGCCGCAATAGAATAAGACTTAGCTCGAAAACTATCATCGCCATGTATATCCATCAGTTTTGAAAGCAGGGAGAAGTTCTCAGCAATGGTGTAGTTGTCCATGCCTCAAATGTAAAATGAAAGACTATGAGCGGCATAAAGAGTTACTAACGAATGGCGGAAAACAAAAAGTCCCGGAAACTTCCGGGACTCTTGCTATTAGTTCGAAGTGTTTATTACTTCTTTTTTGCAGCCTTCTTAGCAGCTTTTTTAGGAGCAGCTTTCTTAG
>JAEZDC010000065.1 GCA_023429825.1 Bacteroidota bacterium
GGCCTGTACGACGAACGCTTGCACCTTCTTTGATCTCAGAATAATCTCCAAGAATTACCACACCCACGTTATCTTCTTCCAGGTTAAGGGCGATGGCTCTTACACCATTCTCAAACTCCACAAGTTCACCTGCTTTTACATTATTCAAACCATATACACGGGCAATACCGTCACCCACCTGTAGTACAGTTCCAACTTCCTCAAGATCAGCACCTGCATTGAAGTTGCTTAATTGCTGCCGGAGTATCGCTGAAATCTCATCTGGCTTTATTTCTACCATAAAATGTTGATTTTTCGAGGTGCAAAAGTAGGGGTTGAGGGGTTTGTAAGCAAAAATTTGAAAAATTAGTGTATATGCTTCTTTGCAATATTGAAGCTTCTGATTATGAAATTCCCACACACTTATCTTTGCTGCCTTCTAAATTGCCACCATGAACGAAAAATTTGTACAACGTATTGCTGCAGAGTTGAAAGAGATAGATACGGCCGGACTTTTTAAAAAAGAAAGGATCATCACCAGCGAACAAGGTGCTGAAATAACAGTAAACGGCAAAACGGTATTGAACTTTTGTGCGAATAACTATTTGGGACTTTCATCTCATCCGAAAGTGATTGAGGCGGCCAGAAAAGCGATCGATACACATGGTTATGGAATGAGTAGTGTGCGTTTCATTTGCGGCACGCAGGATATTCATAAACAACTGGAGCAAAAGCTGGCGGACTTTTTAGGAACTGAAGACACCATATTATATGTAGCTGCATTCGATGCGAATGGTGGTGTGTTTGAACCATTGTTCAACGAGCAGGATGCGATCATCAGTGATGAACTGAATCATGCATCAATAATAGATGGCGTTCGGTTGTGTAAGGCACAGCGTTATCGTTACCTGCATAATGATATGAATGATCTTGAAGAAAAGCTTAAGGAGTCTGCTAATCTTCGCAGCAGGATCATTGTGACTGATGGATCTTTTTCGATGGATGGTACGATAGCACAATTAGATAAGATCTGTGACCTTGCTGATAAATATGATGCGATTGTAATGGTGGATGATTCGCATTCATCAGGCTTCCTTGGAAAAACCGGGCGAGGCTCTCATGAATACAGGAATGTGATGGGAAGGATCGATATCATCACCGGGACATTAGGTAAGGCATTGGGTGGAGCAAGTGGCGGATTCACATCGGGTAGAAAAGAGATCATTGAAATGCTTAGGCAAAGAAGCCGTCCATATTTATTCTCTAATACATTGGCTCCTTCAATTGTGGGTGCATCTATTTCGGTATTGGATATGCTCACCGAAACAACTGAGCTAAGAGATAAATTAGAGTATAACACAAAATATTTCCGCACTAAAATGACTGAGGCTGGTTTCGATATCAAGCCTGGCGAACATCCGATCGTACCTGTTATGTTATACGATGCAGTAACAGCACAAAACTTTGCAGCGAAGATGTTAGATGAAGGTATTTATGTGATCGGTTTCTTCTTCCCAGTTGTACCAAAGGGAAAAGCGAGGATAAGGGTACAGTTAAGTGCAGCACATAAGCAAGAGCACCTGGATAAAGCCATCGCAGCGTTTACAAAAGTTGGAAAAGAATTAGGCGTAATTAAAAACTAACAAATGAAATCCCCCTTAGTACTATTAATTATTAATTGTTCATTATTAATTATCTCCTGCTCCCCAAATAATGTTACCATAAATAATGACCTTAAAACACATTTTGACGAAAATAAAGTAGAGGGATGCTTTGCGATCTACGATAACGGTAAGAATGAATTCACTGTTTACAATTTAGAACGATACAGGGATTCTGCTTACACACCGGCATCCACATTTAAGATCGTGAATACCATGATCGGTTTGAAGACCGGTAAAGTGTTTAATGAAAAAGAAGTGATCCAATGGGATGGTGTGCAGAGAGGCAATGCTAACTGGAACCAGGACCTTACTGTTGAGCAGGCATTCAGATTTTCATCTGCAAGTCACTACCAGCAAATAGCCAGGAGAATAGGAAAGGATACTATGCAGATCTGGTTAGATAGCCTTCATTATGGAAATAAGAAGATCAGCAAAATTGACAGCTTCTGGTTGGATAATACACTTAAGATAACGCCCGATGAACAACTGGGCCTTGTTAAGCAATTATACTTTGAACAATTGAAGATCGATAAGCGCCCGCAGGAGATCGTAAAGAAGCTGATGCTTTGGGAGGACAATGCCAATTACAAACTCAGCTACAAAACAGGCTGGGGCTTTAAAGAAAACGGTAACGGCATCGGTTGGATAGTGGGATGGATTGAAGAAAACAAACATCCTTACTTTTTTGTTTTAAATGTGGAAGGCCCACGTAATACGGATATGCTCACCGTAAGAATGAATGTATTAAAGGGTATTTTGAAACAGCTAGGTTTTATGGAGGGGAAGAAATAGTACTCTCGCTGAATCGCCGAAAACGCAGAATAAATTGCTAATAATAATTGACGTTTATAGCAATACTCATGTCTTCGGCAATTCCAACGTTTTCCGTAAGAACTTCTTTAACTTTCTTAGTCAAGGATCAGCATTATTTTTATGTATAAATTTTTCTATGATCAGCTGGATCATCATGGGTATTGTTTTTGCTTTGATCGCATTGTTTGCCGTGTATATTCTTCAAAAAAATAAAAAAGATCCACTGGCAGAAAAGCGGAGTTTTTTGGCTTGGTTATTTGATATCATTTCACATATTCATTATTGACCTTGTTGCAATTTGAACACATACAAAATCTTTTTGGTTTACTGGTGTTGATACCATTAGTAACCATGTTCGTTGGTGTACTCATCTGGAAGCGTCATACCCGAAAAGCTTTCGGTGATGAACGATTGGTTTCACAACTCACCTCCGGTTACTCTCATAAATTATACAAACTGAAAATTATACTCAGCCTGGTAGCTCTGGCACTTTGTATCATTTCACTGGCTAATCTGCGTCAACCGAAAGAAAGTGAGAAGGGTGTAGGATATGGAGTAGATGTAATGATCATGGTAGATGTAAGCAAAAGCATGCTCAGCCAGGATGTTCGTCCTTCGAGATTAGATAAGGCAAAGCAATTCATTAATACACTTTTAGCCAACCTTCAAAACAATCGTGTTGGATTGATCTTATTTGCCGGGCAGGCTTACCTGCAAATGCCTTTGACACCGGATGTTTCTGCCGCCAGAATGTTTGTTGCCAATGCATCTCCGGATGCGGTGCCGGTGCAGGGAACAATCTTTAGCGAAGCACTGGCGCTTTGTAATAAGTCAATGAATGTTAAGGAGCAAAAGTTTAAAGCTGCAGTATTAATAAGCGATGGTGAAGACCAGGATGCAAATGCTGAGGCAGTTGCAAAAGAATTATATGAAAAGGGCGTGGTGGTATATGCGGTAGGTATTGGCTCACCAGAAGGATCTTTTATTCTTGAGCCGGGAACAGAAGAACCAAAAAAAGATCTTGAAGGTAATGTGATAGTCTCTAAACTGAATGAAGAATTATTACAGAAGATAGCATCCACTACCAAAGGCAGTTATAGCCGTTTGGAAAATGTAAGTCAAACTGCTGCTATCATTGCTTCTCAAATTAATAACATGGAAAAGAAAGGATTTGAAGCAGGAGCTGAGATAGAGTACGAGTTGTATTTTCCATTCATTCTCGGACTTGCTGTGTTATTACTTCTTGCAGAAAATTTTATTCCTGAACGCAAAAAGGCAATAGCATGAGAGTGGGTATAGTAATATTGTCAATATTCATTTCCTTTCAAAGTATAGGGCAAAAAGCCAACCAGCACATACAAAAAGGGAATGATAGTTATAAGAAAAAGCAATTTGATAAAGCCCAGGCAGAATATGCAAAGGCGTTGAAAGCAGATAATAAGAATTCAATTGCTTCATTCAATTCAGGCAATGCCTTGCATAAGATGGATAAGCCTGATGATGCAGCTAAAGCTTACGACATGGCAGCATCGAATACCAAAGATGTAAACGTAAAAGCCAATGCGCTGAACAACCAGGGACTGGCACTCATAAAACAAAAAAAACTTCCTGAAGCTATTGAAGCTTTTAAACAATCACTCCGCTTATATTCATTTGATAAAGAAGTAAGAGAAAACCTTCAGAAAGCACTGAACGAGTTGAAGAAGCAGCAAAGCTCCGATCAAAGCCAGAATAAGAATCAAAGCCAGAAGGATAATAAAGACAAGAAGAACAAGTCGAAAATGAATGAAGACCAGGCTGAACGTTTACTCAAGCAACTTCAGCAGGATGAAAAGGATACACAAAAGCAACTCCGCAAAAGAAACCGAAAAGATCGACAGCTAAAAGATTGGTAATCTTGATTCGCAGATTAGCAAATGTGCTCATGTGTTAATGCTTTAGCCACGTATTTGCCTAAGTTTGCAGTTCAATTTTCTACGCCATTTGCCAGTTGGTGTTTGGCTAATTTGATGAATATGGAGTTATATTGTAATTCACTCACCCAATATAGTAGACTAAGAACTAAGGAAGTAAAGATCGGTGAACTGTTGCTCGGTAATTACCACCCTATACGGGTACAGACAATGACCACTACTGATACTATGGATACGCTCGGTACTGTTGAACAAAGTATCCGTTGCATTGAAGCCGGGGCGGAATTGGTGCGCATCACCGCACCTTCAAAAAAAGAAGCAGAGAATTTACTGAACATTAAAAATGAATTGCGCAAACGGGGATACGCAACACCGCTTGTTGCAGATATTCACTTTACACCCAATGCTGCAGAGATCGCTGCCAGGATCGTGGAAAAGGTGAGAGTGAATCCGGGCAATTACATCGATAAGAAAAAATTTGAACTGATAGAGTATACCGATGCGGATTACGCAGAAGAGATCGATCGGATAAGAGAACGATTTACTCCACTTGTCAAAATTTGTAAGGAATATGGCACTGCCATGCGTATCGGAACCAATCATGGATCGTTGAGTGATCGTATCATGAGCAGGTACGGTGATACTCCCATGGGAATGGTAGAGAGTGCAATGGAATTCTTACGTGTTGCGAGAAGCGAAAGCTATCACAACATTGTGTTGAGCATGAAGAGCAGTAACCCGCAGGTAATGGTGCAGGCGTATCGGTTGCTCATCCAGCAAATGGATGCTGAGTTTGGCGAATGCTATCCTTTGCATTTGGGTGTTACTGAAGCAGGCGATGGTGAAGATGGCAGGGTAAAAAGTGCTGCAGGCATAGGAACCTTACTGGAAGATGGTATCGGTGATACGGTAAGAGTTAGTTTAACAGAAGATCCTGAATTTGAAATTCCTGTTTGTCGAGACCTGGTGAAACGATATACAACAGAACAGGTTTCCTTTGTTCCGAGAATTGATAAGATATCTTACTCACCTTTTGAATACAAGAGAAGAGAGACGTTTGCAGTTCAAAATATCGGCGATCATCATGTGCCTATTGTAATTGCAGATCTTTCAAAGATCGATAAGATTGAAAGGCAACATCTTCAAAGCATCGGCTATACATATGATGAACCCACCGATAAATGGAACATCAGTGATACGGCAGCAGATTATATTTTTACAGGAAATCAATTTTTAGATTTCGCTTTGCCTGGCACACTTAAAGTGATCTGTTGCCCTGCTACCTGGAATATTGCAGTAAATACAGCAGAGCCTTTGCAGCATCAGTACTTCCCGATTTTTGATAGTGCCGGGTATATGGCTTCTGACAAGAAAAGCAACAGGTTGAATTTAGTAATGATCGATTGCTTTAACGATGAAACGCCCGTTAACGATTTTACACATATAGATGATCTTGCAAAAGATAATACTGCGGTTATTTGTTTCAGCAGTACTAATAAGAATGCAATGCAATCGATTCGAAGAATGTTCATTGAATTTCAGAACAGGAATATCAAAAACCCGGTTGTGATCATCACCGATAGCAACTGGATAACTGCCGATGAGCACCTCATTCATTATTCAACTGAATGTGGTGCATTGCTGCTGGATGGTTTTGGTGATGGAATTTGCTTGGGGATGACGAGTGATAGCTATCGTCAGTCAACTGTCAGCGATCGGCAGAGTACCGAAGGAAGAAACTATATTCAAAATACGAGTGTGGAGCAGTTTGTTAACAATACTGCATTTAGCATTCTGCAGGCAACAAGAACAAGAATATCCAAAACAGAATACATCTCGTGCCCTAGCTGTGGAAGAACACTTTTTGATCTTCAGGAAACAACTGCAAAGATCAGGTCAAGAACAAATCATCTGAAGGGAGTGAAGATCGCCATAATGGGTTGCATAGTGAATGGTCCCGGTGAAATGGCGGATGCGGATTTTGGATACGTAGGCAGTGGGGTAGGCAAGATCACTCTGTATAGAGGCAAGGAAATTGTGAAACGAAATATCGATAGTGAGATTGCAGTGGATGAACTGATCAATTTGCTGAGAGATAATGGCGCATGGGTGGAACCAGTAAATAGTCAGTAAGTCAATGGTCAAAAAGTCAAGGGTCGATAATTTCTGTATGACTTACTGACTTGTTCAATATGGATAAGAACGTTGAAGTGAGTGACACAACGAAGTTTAATAGTAATTCAAAAGCCGGGTTCATAAAAATGCAAACAGACTTTCTCGTTATAGGTTCAGGAATTGCAGGGCTTACTTACGCTTTGAAAATGGCAGAAAAGCATCCTGAAAAAAAGATCGTTGTACTCACCAAAACCCAGGCAGATGAAACGAATACCAAGTATGCACAAGGTGGTATTGCAGGTGTGATGGATGAAATGAAAGACAGTTTTGAAAAGCACATAGAAGATACTTTGATCGCTGGTGATGGTTTGTGCGACAGAAATGTTGTGGAAATCGTTGTGAAAGAAGGTCCTGAAAGAATAAGAGAGATCATCAACTGGGGTGCTCAATTCGATAGAACGGAAAGCGGTGAATTTGCATTAGGCAGAGAAGGAGGCCATAGTGAATTTCGCATACTGCATCACAAAGATGTTACCGGCAAAGAGATGGAAAGAGCTTTGCTTGAAACACTTCAAAAGAAATCGAATATTCAACTGCTGAACCATTATTTCGTTGTCGATCTTATCACGCAGCATCACCTTGGTTATCTTGTAACAAAAGCCACTAATGATGTTTCGTGTTATGGTGTGTATGTGTTGAACATGCAGAATAACACCATAGAGAAAATTCTTTCAAAGATCACAGTTTTAGCGAGTGGTGGTTGCGGACAAGTATATAGAACAACTACCAACCCGAGGATCGCAACAGGTGATGGTATTGCGATGGTATATAGAGCAAAAGGAAGAATTGAGAACATGGAGTTCATTCAATTCCATCCAACGGCATTGTATGAGCCTGGTGTGTCTCCATCCTTTTTGATCACAGAAGCAGTACGTGGTGATGGCGGTATTCTTCGTAACAAACATGGCGAAGCTTTCATGGAGCGATATGATGAAAGAAGAGATCTTGCTCCTCGTGATATTGTTGCAAGAGCAATAGACAGCGAGATGAAGATCACCGGTACTGAACACGTATTCCTCGATTGTCGCCATATGGACATCGAAAAATTCATTCACCACTTCCCTAACATCTATGAAAAATGTTTGAGTATAGGTATTGATGTATCCCAGAAGATGATACCTGTAGCACCTGCGGCACATTATAGTTGTGGTGGAATTAAAACAGATGAATGGGGAAGAACGTCGATTAGAAATTTATATGCGTGTGGTGAATGTGCAAGTACTGGCCTGCACGGTGCAAACCGCTTGGCAAGTAATAGTCTGCTGGAGGCAATGGTATTTGGGCACAGATGTTTTTTAGATAGTGCAGAAAAGGTAAACACCATTGATAGCAGGGATGATATTCCTGAATGGAACGCTGAAGGAACGAACGAACCAAAGGAAATGATCCTCATTACTCAAAGTTTGAAAGAACTACAATTGCTGATGAGTGATTATGTGGGTATCGTTAGAACGGATATTCGTTTAGAAAGAGCAATGAAGCGGCTTGACCTGTTATTTGAAGAAACAGAAAACTTATACAAGAGCACAAAAGTTTCTCCGCAGCTTTGCGAACTCAGAAATCTTATTACAGTCGGTTATGTAATTGTTCGTGCAGCTCAGTTCAGAAAGGAGAGCAGGGGCTTGCATTTCAATACCGATCACCCGCAAAAGAGTGAGTTACTGCAGGATATAATCCTGTAAACTGGGGCACAGCCTTTGCATTTCTTCCCTCAAATCAGTTGTATGAACGAGAAGAAAGCTTTTGGTATAATACTCACGATATTGGGAATTGTAGGTTTGATCTTGTTTGCATGGCAGTTCATCAATACCACATCCGCCAGCGGTAAAAATCTTAAAGTATTAATTGTGTACGCAGTATTGGGAGCGATCTTTTTCTTCGCAGGTATTGGTTTGATCAGGACAACCAGGGATCGTTTGTAGCCAACTATATATCGCTGATCAACTTCGTTGTGTCACTCACTTGTACGGTTTGTACTTACTCAACATAAAAAAGCCTCTGCTATTTGCAAAGGCTTTTTCTGTATTGGTAGTTGAGATTTAGTTTCCGCCGATTCCGCCACCACCACCATTGGCCCGGTTGTTCTCATCTTCTGCAGCAGTCTTCCTGTTACGGGCAGCTTTCACCTGTGAATTACCAAAGCGATAGCTGAAGTTAATACGGAATACACGGCTCTCCTGGCTTCCGTACGCTCTTACAAACTGGCCAGCATATTCAGTATCGCTGTCAAACCTGAACGTCTTTAATACATCGCTTAGTGCAAATCTCAGCGTTCCCTGGCCCTTCAGAATTTGCTTTTGTAAACCGGCATCCATTTGCCCCATTAGCTTCGTTTTGAATGTACCTCCCCAAAGAGAAGGGCCATTCACCCAACCACTTAACTCGGCAGTAACTGTCTTGGTCAGCTTTAAACTGTTCTGAGCGAAGAAGCGATAACTGAACACATCTACATCCACTTTTCTCAGCGGACCAAAATCAGCTTTGAAGTGCGAATAGTAAGCATTCACGTTAGTAAATAAGCTGTATGCTTTGTATTGTATAGGAAGACTGATGTTCAATCCTATGTTATCCTGCGTTGCAAGATTTTTCTTAGTAAGGAAGCTTTTAGAGGTTTCTACTACATCAGTGATCTGAGAAAACACATCTTCTGTATGGCTATAACTTAGGCTTGTAGTTAACCTGAATTTATAAATGTTGGTTAAGCTGAACGAATGAGTGAACTGCGGCGTTAACTCAGTATTCCCTTTCATATAGGTATAGGCGTCCAGTTTAAATTCAAACGGATTCAGGTCCTGGTATGCCGGCCTGTCAATTCTCCTGCTGTAAGAAATGCTCCACTGGTTCTTAGGATTCTTATTGAACGTGACCGCTGCACTTGGAAACAAGTTGGTGTAGTTGCGGGTGAAAGACGAATCATAAGCAACATAGTTGCCTCCAACATTTTTCAAACCGGTAGATCTTCCCTCAGTCACGGTATTCTCCAGGCGGAAACCAACCTGGTACATCCATCCTTTCAACTGCTTATTGTAATTGATATAAGCTGCATTGATATTCTCTTCGTAACGGAAGCGGTTACTTTTATCCTTATCAAGATCTTTAGTTGTACCTACTATATTGTATCGCTGGAAATCATTATCGGTATTAATGAAAGAAGTTTTTCCTCCAAATCCCAGCCTTCCTTTTTTAAAATTTTGTTCATAGTCGATCTTGCCGGTATAGATAGTGATGTCGGTAGGAGACAACATATTGTTTATCTCACGACCCGTTTCTGTTGTTCCTGCTGCATTAGTGTAAATGTTGGTGAGTAGCTGATCAGTCAGGATACCATAGTTCGAATGATCGAAATCGATATTCAGATCTCTTCCAACAGTATCCGTATGTTTAAAATTGATATTATAGTTCGTATTATTTCTTTCACTGGTGTTCCGGTTGCTTGCATTCAATTGCTTTACGCCAGCCTTGGTAGGTAAATAACTGATCATGGTATTGCTTTCACTTAAACTTCTTGGATCAGCTCTTACACCATTGATCATCACACCGATGGTATTGAAGCGATTGATGATATAGTCTGCGCCTACTTTGAAATTATGGGCCTCGTTTCGATTGATGTTCTTTGAATGCTGATCGAAAATACTATCCGCTACTTCACGATACAGGTTGAACGGACTTTCACTCTTTCCTTTAAAAGTATTGTAAGTGCCAAACAGGTTAAGCGTTTTGCTCCTGTGATTTAAAGCCAATCCTCCATTGAACTTATTATAGATACCGATGCCATAGCCGGCATTAATATTTCCATTTGTACCGAGCGTTTTATTTCTCTTCAAACGAATATTGATGATTCCTGCATTGCCTGCAGCTTCATACTTTGCAGATGGATTCGTAATGATTTCTATCGATTCCACCTGTGCACTTTGTAAAGTTTTGAGATACTCGCTCAGATCTTTTCCTGCAAGTGGCGAAGGTTTTCCATCAATAAATACCTGTACACCGTTTTTGCCCATCACGCTGATGTTATCGTCTTTATCAACCTGTACACCGGGTGCTTTTCTTAAAAGTTCCAATACGTCCTGTCCAACCGCATTGATCGTTCCTTCCACGTTCATGATCGTCTTATCGGCCTTTACTTCAACGATCGGTTTTTTCGCTGATACAATAACGCCTTTCAGATCACCGCCCGATGCCTTCGTTAGTGATAAAGCAGGAACAGATATATCCCCTTCGGTATAATCAATTACATTACTATTGGATGCTGAGTATCCAACATAAGATGCCTTTACCATATACTTTCCTGGCTTTACGCCGGCAAATACATAGGAGCCATCTTTACCAGATACCGCCAATTTCGCTGCAGCTGAATCTTTTCTGTTCAGGTTAAGTAGTTGTAATGTTACGTTGCTGAGTTCCTTTCCTTCTCCATCTTTTACTGTACCGGAGATCTTCTGTGTGGAGGCTGTAAATGAGGATGTCAACAGCACTAACAGGGGTAATAAATGCTTCATGTAGAATCGTTTTGCTTGTGGCGTTAGACGACAAAAGTGCTAAAAGGTTACAGTTTTATGACAATTGCCGTGACAAACGGCGGCAAATCTAGTATGAAAGGGATGTATATACCTACTACTTAAAGGTGAATATTGCTGTTAATCAACCTGCT
Organism: Bacteroidota bacterium; assembly: GCA_023429825.1. Classification (GTDB taxonomy): domain Bacteria; phylum Bacteroidota; class Bacteroidia; order Chitinophagales; family Chitinophagaceae; genus JAEZDC01. The sequence continues at coordinate 11,196 of JAEZDC010000065.1, forward strand.
ACAAAAAGTCCTTAGCTTTTAATATTGCATTTATCTTAGTTGCATGCGAAAGCTCCTGAGAAGACTTTTATATAAACCGGTTATCAGGTTAACAAATAAGTTTGCCTCAAAGCCGGAAAAACCAAAGATCGAAGCTGCCCTTTCAGAATTATTAAACGAGCTAAGGCAAGGAAACACCAAGAAAGGACCTGTACTGGAGATACAGGATCAATCCATCATCATCTTTTCAGATCACCATAAAGGCGCAAAAAATGGTTCGGATGATTTTATGCTGGCTGAAAAGAACTACCTGGCAGCACTTCAGTATTATGATCAAAAAAATTATACACTCGTCTGCCTGGGCGATACGGAAGAACTCTGGGAAAATCTTTGGCTGTCAATAAAAAAACATAATAAAGCAAGCATTGAAGCGGAGAAGAAATTTGTTAAGCGTAACGCATTCATTAAAGTTTTTGGAAATCACGATCTTTTCTGGAAGAACGATCCGTTGGCGGGGTTTCATTTAAGATCCATTTATGATAGCGATGTACAAACCCATGAAGCGGTTCTCTTAAAATCAAAGAAACATAATCTCGATATTTTTCTTACCCATGGTCACCAGGGCGATAGTAAAAGTGACAGTAACCCTTTTAGTGCATGGTTTGTAGCTAACATCTGGGCCCCGTTACAATCCTATTTACTCATCAATTTCAATACACCTGCATACGACGCAGCACGAAAGACATTACATAACCAGATGATGTATGAGTGGAGCGCAGCACAAAGTAGTTTGTTGCTTGTAACGGGACATACACATCAACCCGTATTTGAATCGCTCACCTACGTTGAAAGATTATATAGAAGATTAGAAATTGCGAAACATTCGAATGATTCAGGTAAACTTTTAGAAACACAAGCACTACTGAAGAAAGCCTGGGGTAAGGAACCACCGCAATCGATCACTAATCTTGATATGCAACCTTCTTATTTCAATACAGGCTGCTGTTGTTATAGCGATGGCGAAATAACAGGAATAGAGATATCTGCAGATGAGATATGCCTTGTTAAATGGAGCGATGTAAAAAATATATCACCCCAAAGAGTGGTTCTTGAGACCAGCTCACTCGCCGATATTGCAAAACGGGTGCGAGTGCCTCTGTTTTCTGCTCACTGATATTTTTTATATAACTGGTAAAGGACCTTCAGGTGATTTTCATTCAGGCCTTTTGTTGTATCCTGTAACCAATGGCGTTTGAAACCTACTATGGCCGCAGTAGTATCTTTTATGTCAAATCCAATAATTCTAAGTGCGGCAAGACGATCAAAGTTAGCAGGAAGTGTAATGTTTGTTGTATCGTTATACCACAAACCATATCCCCGGTCTGCCAGTTGTTTCCATGGAAATCGCCAGTTAGGATCATTTTTCCTTGTAGGAGCGATATCACCATGACCAATAAAATTCGCTGCAGGAATACCATGTCGCTTTTTAAGAGTAGCAAGTAACTGCATTAAGCTGTTGATCTGTCTTTCATCAAAATATTCAAAGCCATTATTATCCAGTTCAATACCTATCGATGAAGAATTGATGTCAGTATTGTTTCCCCATTTAGAAATGCCGCCATGCCATGCTCTTAAATAATCATTTAGCATATGATGCACTGTTCCATCTTCACAAATAACATAATGCGAACTGACAGCAGTTCTCTTCAGCGTAAAAGTTCTCAGCGTTTGATCGCAACTGTTTTGAGCCGTATGATGTATGATCACAAAGTTGGGCTTGCGCATATTGAAGTTAATAGTACCCACCCAGGAAGGTGATAGTTGCAAACCTGAATCCTGGTACGTTGGATTAGCTCTTAATTCCTTCGCCAAAGCTTTAGCCTGTTTCTTATACGATCTGTTGGTAGAAGCATACGGACGGGTTGAGCAGGAAATAAAAATTCCCGCTGCTATCAAAAAGAAGAAGGAGAAAGCAAATAGTTTTTTCATAAACAATAATTCGATGGAAAAGTAAGAAGATTTATTAACTGGTTAAAACGGCTTGCATTTTGAAGCCTCCTTCAAAAAAGAAAATGCCTGAAGGTCCTTCTATAGTTATATTGAAAGAAGCTGTGGCTGAATTCAAAGGTCAGAAGGTATTAGAGGTAGGTGGTAACACAAAAGTCGATTTCAGCAGGCTTGCAGGAAAGAAGATCACCGAATTCAAGAGCTTCGGCAAGAACTTTTTTATCTGCTTCGGCAAAAAACTTTCTGTGAAAGTACATTTCATGCTTTTCGGGTCATACCGTATCAACGAAAGAAAAGAAACTCCATCAAGGCTCAGCCTCATCTGCAACAAAGGAGAAATGAACTTTTATGCCTGTTCTGTTCAGTTGGTAGAAGATGATCTTGATGAACTGTACGATTGGACAGCAGATGTAATGAATGAAAATTGGAATGCAGTAAAAGCAAGAAAGAAGCTTAAAGCTATGCCCGAAACATTGGTTATTGATGCGCTGCTCGATCAGAACATATTTGCAGGAGTAGGTAACATAATTAAGAACGAAGTTTTGTTCAGGATACAGGTTCACCCCAAAACGAAAGTGGGTGATCTTCCTCCAAAGAAATTATCTGAACTAATTGACCAGGCAAGGATATATAGTTTCGATTTTCTCGAGTGGAAAAAACAATATGTATTGAAGAAGCACTGGCTTGCGCATACAAAAACGATTTGCCCGAGGGATAATGAAAAGATCATCAAAGAATACTTAGGCAAAACGAATAGAAGAACATTCTACTGCAACAAATGCCAGCAATGGTACAAGTGAGATCATGTAGAGAAAAGTCAACGGCTACCTAAATCTTCCTTCTTTAATAATGCCTCTTCTCAATATCAATGGCTATTGGCTTTGAATTTGCAGCGGCAATAATATGCTGGTCAGAAAACCTGAAACGGTTAAGCATTCACTGGAACTGGAAGAATCCTTTGATCTTCACAAAAAAAGCTGGATCATTCAACGTATCGGCTGGCTGCTTATGCTCGTATTTGTAATCTGTGCTGCCAGTGGTTTGTTTGGCGATGGTCCGGCCAGTAATGAAATAAAAGTATCGGGAGCCAATAGCGTAGAGTTTCAAAAGTATGGCAGGTACGATGCGAATATGGAGATCAGGGTGCATCTCAATAGCATGGGTGATATAGCGCAGTTAAGTATCCCGCAGCATTACTTCCAGAACATGGAGCTTGAAAAAATGGTTCCTGAAGCAGAGCTGCAACAAGTGATGAATGGAAATAACGTGTATAGTTTTTCTGCCGATAAACCATTTGAAGTAACGCTCTACGTAAAACCTAAAAAGATTGGCAGTATTGAAGCATGGGTTGGACTAAACAATACAGCAGCACAATTAACTCACTACATATATCCATAGTATGAATCCTGTAGTCCGCGGCTTAGCCATTTACATTTTCCTGCTCATCATCTTTCGATTCATGGGTAAGCGAAGTTTACAGGAAACAACAACCTTCGATTTCATTCTTATACTAATCATCAGTGAAGTAACGCAACAGGCATTGGTAGGCCAGGATTTTTCTCTTACCGGTGCATTCATTCTTATCGCTACACTAATTTCTGTGGACCTTCTTTTCTCTTTATTGAAAGATAATTTCAATTTGTTCGGCAGGATCACAGAAGGCTCTCCACTGATAATTGTTGATCATGGTAAAGTATTATACAATCGAATGAAAAATTCCCGGGTAGACGAAGAAGATATTTTAGAAGCAGCCCGGCAAAGCCATGGACTCGAACGGATGGATCAAGTCAAATATGCAGTATTAGAAAAAGGTGGAAGCATCTCGGTTATCCCTTTTGAAAAAGAAAAGTAGGATTTATGTAGCAGGGGCCAGTGCTACTATCAGGCTTCTGTTGCGTCGCACTCTTGTACGTTCTATACTTTATTCATCAAAAAAAAGCGCAAAGAAACATTGGCCTTTGCAGCTCCGCTTCTTTGCGCCTTTGCGTAAAATACTAAACCGCAATATCCTTTTTGTATTCCTGTTGTAATTTCTGCGCTATCGCAGTCTCTAAATTATCCGGGAGCGTTGAACTGTTTTCACCCACTGCGGCAAATCGTCCAACAGTAGTATCCCAGAGAAATAAGAATTCTTCTGTTCCATTAACCTGCACTACATATCTTATTTCAGTATTAAATTCAAATGGCGTTGCATTAATGATGTACGGAACTTTATCAACAGCCATTTCCCAGTGTTTTTTATTGCCCGAATTTCTATTATGATTCGATGCCGGCTGTCGGTCATTATCTGCTACAAACGGTTGGTTGCTTTGATTAGAAGCACCACGGCCGGCACTTCCATGCTGATTATTATCTCCTCTTCCTGGCATATCACTTCAATTTGGTTCAGGTATATGCTTCAGTAATTATGCCATGGCAGAGCGTCAATCTCAAAAAAAAGTCCTGTGTAAAACAGGACTTTTTTTATGCTATATACTAATTGTTTATAAGCAGCATTACATGTTTCTCCTATATTGACCTCCCACGTCATACAATGCATGCGTTATCTGCCCCAATGAACAATACTTCACAGTCTCCATTAACGCTTCAAATAAATTTCCGTTATTAACGGCCACTTCCTTTAATCGTTTCAAAGCTTCTTTGCTCTTGCCTTCGTTTCTCTTCCAGAAAGCTTGAAGATTTTGTATCTGCTGCTCTTTTTCGTCAGTAGTAGAACGAATTACTTCAGTAGGTAAAATAGTCGGGCTGCCTTTTTTGTTCAGGAATGTGTTTACACCGATAAGTGGTAATTCGCCACTATGCTTCTGGTGTTCGTAAAACAAGCTCTCTTCCTGTATCTTATTTCTTTGATACATTCTCTCCATCGCTCCCAATACACCACCACGTTCTGTGATCTTATCGAATTCACTTAATACAGCTTCTTCAACAAGATCAGTTAACTCTTCAATTAAGAATGATCCCTGGTTTGGATTTTCATTTTTTGCTGTACCCAATTCCCTGTTGATGATAAGCTGGATCGCCATCGCTCTTCTTACACTTTCTTCAGTTGGCGTAGTGATCGCTTCATCGTAGGCATTTGTGTGCAGAGAGTTGCAGTTATCGTAAATAGCGTATAAAGCCTGTAGTGTTGTCCGGATATCGTTGAAGTCGATCTCCTGCGCATGCAACGAACGTCCCGATGTTTGAATATGATATTTCAGCTTTTGCGAACGATCATTCCCTTTGTATTTATACTTCATTGCTTTCGCCCAGATCCTTCTTGCTACACGGCCAATCACGCTATACTCAGGATCCATTCCGTTGCTGAAGAAGAAAGAAAGGTTCGGTGCAAAATCATCTATGTGCATGCCACGGCTCAGGTAATACTCAACATAAGTAAATCCATTTGCCAAAGTGAAAGCCAGTTGAGTGATCGGGTTAGCACCAGCCTCTGCAATATGATATCCACTGATAGAAACACTGTAGAAGTTCCTTACCTTCTTATCAATGAAATATTGCTGTACATCACCCATCATCTTCAATGCAAATTCTGTAGAAAAAATGCATGTATTCTGAGCCTGGTCTTCTTTTAAAATATCAGCTTGTACGGTTCCTCTTACTTGTGACAAAGCAGAAGCTTTGATCTGCTCGTATACTTCTTTTGGCAGCACTTCATCACCACTTAGACCCAGAAGTTTCAATCCTAATCCATTATTTCCTTCCGGTAATCTTTCCGGCGCCGATGGATTATAATAAATAGGTTGGGATGCATGCTTGTATTTCATCTCGCTCACTTTCTTCACCTCATCCCACAAACCATTCTGCTCAATGTATTTTTCACATTCCTGGTCTATCGCTGCATTCATAAAGAAGGCAAGAATGATAGGCGCGGGGCCATTGATCGTCATGCTCACCGATGTCTTCGGATTGCAGAGATCAAACCCGCTGTACAATTTCTTAGCATCATCGACTGTTGCGATGCTTACACCGCTATTTCCAACCTTTCCATAGATATCCGGGCGATGATCAGGGTCTTCTCCATACAATGTAACACTGTCAAATGCAGTAGATAAACGATGCGCCGGTTGACCTAAAGAAACATAATGAAAACGTTTATTGGTTCTTTCAGGTCCACCCTCACCCGCAAACATTCTCGTAGGATCTTCACCTTGTCTCTTCAATTCAAACACACCTGCAGTGTAAGGAAACTCGCCGGGAACATTCTCCTGCAACTGCCATTTCAGAATATCGCCCCAGTCTTTATACTTTGGTAAAACAACCTTTGGAATTTTTGTTCCGCTCAAACTTTTGGCGGTGAGTTCCTGCCTGATCACTTTATCCCTCACCTTATATTCGAAGAAATCACTGCCATATTTTTTCTGTACTTCACTCCAACTCTCTATAAGCTTCTTACATTCCGGGTGAATCAGATCTTCATATTTCTTCTTCAGGTTTTGTAATTCAGGAATGCCACTTGTCTCTTTTTCACCGATCACACCTGTTATTTGATACAACTTGGATGCAATCGCACATTGCTCATTCACCCAGCTATCGTAGCTCCTGTTATTCTCAGATATCTCACTCAGGTAACGAACTCTCTTTGGTGGTATGATCTGCGATTTGGTTGTTGTGTCTTTAGTATGCGCATGCACTTCCACTTTCCCAAACTGTACATTCACCTTCTTTTCAACAGTCACCATCAGCTTCTCGAACAATTCATTTACACCTGCATCGTTGAATTGCGCCGCGATCGTTCCAACGATAGGTAGCTCTTCATCTTTTGCAGAGAATAATTGGTGATTGCGTTTATACTGCTTTCTTACATCATGCAAAGCATCCAATGCACCTGCCTTATCAAATTTGTTGATGCAAACTACATCTGCATAATCCAGCATATTTATTTTTTCCAACTGCGATGCTGCACCATACTCAGGCGTCATCACGTACAAACTCACATCACAATAATCCAGTATCGAAGCATCACTCTGACCAACACCTGCACTTTCTAAAATAATGAAATCGAATCCTGCACTTCTGCAGATATCTATTGCATCCTGTACAGCGCCACTCAAAGCAGTATTATCATCTCTCGTTGCAAGGCTTCTCATATAAGCCCTCGGGTGAGAGATAGAATTCATTCTTATTCTATCGCCTAATAATGCACCACCGGTTTTTTTCTTAGAAGGATCGACCGAAATAACGGCGATCGTTTTGTCATCAAACGCATTCAGGTATCTTCTTACTATCTCATCGGTAACCGAACTCTTCCCTGCACCTCCCGTTCCCGTTATTCCCAATACTGGTGCCTTAGCTGATTCCTGATTGCTGATCGCTGATTGCTCGCCGCTGACTGCTGATCGCTCACCACTGATCGCTGACTGCTGATTTCCATTCTCCACATTCGTTATAAGTCTCGCTATTTTTCTTACATCCTTCGCTTCCTGCAACTTCAACGGCATTTTATATTCGCCATTGCCATTCAAAGCAAAATCGCATTGCTTCACCACATCCTCAATCATTCCTTCCAAACCCATTTGTCTTCCATCATCCGGAGAATATATTCGTGTAACTCCGTATTGGTGCAACTCCCTGATCTCTTCAGGTAAAATAGTTCCGCCGCCACCACCAAAGATCTTTATATGACCGCACCCGTTTTCGTCGAGTAAATCTTTCATATACTTAAAGAATTCCACATGTCCGCCCTGGTAAGAAGTGATCGCTATTCCCTGTGCATCTTCTTCAATCGCACATTCAACGATCTCTTTTACAGACCGGTTGTGCCCAAGATGAATGATCTCCGCACCCTTACTCTGTAGGATCCTTCGCATAATATTGATAGCAGCATCATGCCCGTCAAACAGAGAAGCAGCCGTAACGATTCTCACATTATTTGTAGGAGTGTAACTCATAGTGTCAATTTCGAGGGCAAAATTACTATTTCGCAGCTAAAGGTTAACAAGTGTTAGTTTAATTGACCAGCTTTAGCATTTCATAGCATCTTCGTTGCGTCGCACTCTTGTGCTGTTATATCGAGGGCAGCTTTAAAATGTATGATATTTATAGAGAGGCTTGCATGTTATCGTTGTAATTAACTCCAGCGTTGAATCGTTTTTTGAATGCTCTCTATAGTAAATGGCTTCGAAATGAAATCCTTCATTCCTGCTTTAAAACATTCTTCTTCATCTTCCTTCATCGCATTGGCAGTCATTGCAATGATAGTGGGTGGCTTAGCACCATTGACGGCGGAGAGTATCTGTCTTGCAGCTTCAAGCCCATCCATTTCCGGCATTTGTATATCCATAAAGATGAGATCGTAATGCTGGGCTTTGGTTTTCTCAACTGCTTTCAGGCCATTGTCGGCGATGTCAAGCTTGTAGCCAAGTGTATCGAACACCTTTGTAGCGATAAGCTGGTTCATCATATTATCTTCTGCCAGCAATATCCTGAGCGGCACGAATTCTAAAACTTCCGTTATAGGGGCAGGCACTTCTATTTTCTGATCGGAATCTACTTTCAACGGAATTGTAAAACTGAATTCTGAACCATGTTTGGGAACACTCTTTACAGTAAACTTTCCATTCATCATCTCTACAAGCTTACTGCAGATAGAAAGTCCTAACCCGGTTCCACTATACTTTCTGGAAGCAGAAGGATCTACCTGCATGAAAGGTTGAAACAACTGGGATAGATGTTCATCGCTGATGCCAATGCCCGTATCAATTACTTTAAAAGTGATCATCTGAACACCTTCAACTACACCAAAGCCCATTACCATCACATCTATCCTTCCCTGGTCAGTAAACTTGATAGCATTGCCTACAAGGTTGATCAATATTTGCTTCAGCCTGCTTTCATCGCCTATAACAAATTCAGCAGTATTGTGATCTATGGAATAATGCAACTGTATATGCTTCGCTGATGCCTTTATCTTAGGTGATGTGATATCCACCACACTCTTTATACATTCTCTTACATTAAAACTCTTTTCATAAAGGGTGAGTTTTTCTGCTTCGATCTTTGAAAGATCAAGCACATCGTTAATGATATCCAACAATAAGTTACAACTGCTCTCAAGAGTTTGCACCAGTTCTTTTTGCTCAGCCGGCAGATCCTCTTTCATTAAAAGTTGGGTTGTACCTACAATGCCATTCAATGGTGTTCTGATCTCGTGGCTCATGTTTGCCAGGAACTTGGATTTAGCAGCGGTTGCTGCCTCTGCAGTATGCTTGGCTTGTAAAAGGCCTTCAGTATAATCTTCGATCTGCTTCTTACTTTCTACCAGGTCGGCTCTTTCTATATCATAACTCTTTTTAAAGAAAGAAAGTAACAGGCCGATGATAATAAGAACGATGATGATAGTAGTGATGATGTCACTTTCCTTGATCGCATCATTAACATAAGGAACAACCCATTCAGGATATATTTTTTCCAACCAAAACAAGGAAAGCATCAATGTGATCAATACGAATGCAAAAGGTAAATGATATTTAAGTCGCAGCGTGAGCATTCCTACTCCCATAATAAATACAAAATATACCGGGATAGATCCTTCCATTCCCCCATTAAAGAACCAGACAGGAAAAAAGATAGCAAGGCCCAGGAAAACACAATAAAACCTGATCTTATCAGTGAGCTTTCCTTTTATACCAACGGCCAGGAAAAAGGAATATACAACGATGATGAGTGCCGCGGTGAGATTAATTCTCCAGTCAAGCCCTAAAATAATATTAGCAATACCGCTAATAATACTGGCAACGATCACTGAAGCACATGCAATGATGAAGCTTCTATCCTCAATTTGCAATGTGCGGTCGTATACTCTCAGCCAGGAAGTGATTTTTTTCATCTTTGGGGTAGCGGTATGTAAGTGCTGATCGCACCGTAAATAAAACGAAAAAAGCGGGGATTTAGTGTTAAGGATTTACGTTTTCAGCAACTTGCACATTGGCTAATCACGATTGCTGAGAATAATCAAAACAAATTAAAAGCCGACTGGTGACGTTGCCTTAGCACATCACCAACTCGGCTTGAGTATGTTCTGCAATCAGGCCATGCAGGAGTGGAGTTCTTAACTTACGAATTATCCAACCATTTGGCTATATTCTTCCTGGCCCATCAGTTGATCTACATCAGAGGGATTACTTACTTCCACTTTTACCATCCAACCCTCACCATACGGATCATTATTTACCAGCTCGGGAGCTTTTTCTAAAGCACTGTTTACTTCTTTGATCGTTCCTGCTACCGGCAAAAAAAGATCGCTAACTGTCTTCACCGCTTCCACCGTTCCAAATACTTCTTCAGCATTCAGGCTTTTGCCAACTGTGTTGATATCTACATAAACGATATCGCCAAGTTCTCTTTGAGCGAAGTCTGTAATACCAATAGTTGCAATATTGCCATCCAGCTTTATCCATTCATGATCTTTGGTGTACTTAACGTTGGAAGGAAAATTCATAAACTCAGATTTTTAGAACTGCAAATATTACAAATTCTGAGCAGACATGGATTGATTATTATGGTACCAGCTTTGTATCTCATGGTATGGCTCTCGCCTTAGACGAGACGCTGCACACTTAGCTGAAGATTAAAAATGAGATGGCTTTATATTAATTAAGCAACCGCATCTTCATCATCACATTAATCCTTGGCCTGTCGTTCGGAGCTTTAGGCAACGCAGTGATGTTGTCAATTACCTCCATCCCGCTAATTACTTCGCCAAATACGGTGTAATTCTGATCCAGAAAAGGTGTGCCGCCAATTCTCTTGTATATTTCTTTTTGCGCGGCCGTATAACTGAATTTGGGATTTGCATTCTTCAGCCCTTGCTCAGTTCCGTTCAATTGCTCATCTGTAACTTTCGCACCTTGTACAATATAGAACTGGCAATTACTACTGCTTTTTTGAGGATTGTTATCTCTTGCTGCAGCCAATGCGCCACGTTTATGAAAAAGCATCGGGTGAAACTCGGCCGGTATCCGGTCACCCGGAGCACTACCGCTACCGATCATCCTTGTACTATCAGCATTCTTACTGGTAGGATCTCCACCTTGTATCATAAAGTTTTGAATAACCCTGTGGAATAATAGACTGTCGTAAAAACCTTGCTGCACAAGCTTTATAAAATTATCCCGATGCAAGGGGGTTGCATTGTATAATTTCAAAACCATAGTACCGTAATCGGTAGATATCTCCACTAATCTTTCTTTTGTTGCAGCAGGTGATTTCACAGGTGTTTTTGCAACTGGTTTTGTCTTCTGTGCAGAAGCCTGCAATCCAATGGTCATCACTATTGCCCAAAAAAGTATTTTCATAGTTATCAGTTAAATCCTTGCTGCTCGAAATAAAGTAAAATATGATCCTTGAGAAAATTTTCCTGCTCCATTAAAGGCATTATTGGCAGTTCTTTCACTTGTTTAAAATGCGGCCAGCCTTCTTCGTCCTTTCCTTCATACACATAATAACCACTTTGCGCAAGAACCGTACAGGTAGCCACATGCATCAGGTCCTGCTTCTGTTCTTTGGTTATCTTTTCTTGAATAAACCCTGTTTCCTGCATGCCAATAAGAAAGAGTATCGCTTCCATATCGGGTTTTTTTCCAAAACGGTCTACCAACTTTGCTTCCAGGTGCCACCAGCGGTGCATCAGGTCATCTTTCACATTCATAGCGCAAAGATAGGCGTACAGCTTGCAAGTTGCAGGTGGCTGCTAGGTAATACTGTTCAACAAAATCGGGAAGGTTGAAGTGATCAGATGTTCAGTAGATACACGTATTACAACAAGTGCAACAGCTGGCTCACTAATATCTCGCATCCAGCATCCAGCTATTATCTTTGCCGCAAATAAGAATTGAATGTTACAGGTGAATTATATACGCCAGAATAAAGATGCAGTGCTGGAGCGGCTGGCAATAAAAAATTTTAAGCAAACGGAAGTAGTGGATGAGGTGATCTCGTTGGACGATGAACGTAAACGTTTACAGGTAGAATTTGATAATACACAGGCTAAGGTAAATGCTGCATCTAAAGACATTGGAAAACTGATGGGGCAGGGGAAGAAAGATGATGCTGAAGCATTGAAGGCAGAAGTTGCACAACACAAAACACAACTAGAGCCGTTAAAGCAAAGAATGGCAGAAGTAGAAAAGCAGTTAACAGATAAACTCTTGTTGCTTCCGAACTTGCCCTCTGCACTTGTTCCGAAAGGAAAAACGCCGGAAGACAATGAAATAGTCAGAGAAGGGGGTATACATCCGCAGTTTGAAGGTGAAGCATTACCGCACTGGGAGCTAACAAAAAAGTATAACCTGATCGATTTTGAATTAGGTAATAAGATCACAGGAAGCGGCTTTCCTGTATACATGAATAAAGGTGCGAAGTTGCAACGAAGCCTGATACAATATTTTCTCGATTATAATACTGAAGCAGGTTACGTAGAATACATTCCGCCGTTCATGGTGAATGAAGATTCTGCTTATGGAACAGGACAACTGCCGGATAAAGAAGGGCAAATGTATCATGTAACAGAAGATAATTTTTACCTGATACCTACCGCCGAAGTTCCGGTGACCAATATTTATAGAGATACGATCTTAAAGGAAAATGATCTGCCAATAAAAATGACAGCTTATTCTCCATGCTTTAGAAGAGAAGCGGGCAGTTATGGTAAAGATGTACGAGGATTGAATCGTTTGCACCAGTTTGAAAAAGTGGAGATCATCCAGATAGTTGAGCCGGATAAGAGTTATGAAGTATTGGAAGAAATGGTTAATCATGTTGAACGTCTTGTAGTTTCTCTAGAACTTCCTTACAGGATATTAAGATTGTGTGGCGGTGATATGAGTTTTGCATCAGCCCTCACTTACGATTTTGAAGTATACAGCGCTGCACAGGGCAGATGGCTGGAAGTAAGTAGCGTGAGCAATTTTGAAAACTTTCAAACCAACAGGATGAAGTGCCGTTATAAAACCGCGGATGGTAAAACACAACTGGCTCATAGCCTAAATGGAAGCTCGTTGGCCTTGCCAAGAATTGTTGCTGCACTACTGGAGAATCACCAAGCTGCAGAAGGAATTAAAATTCCAAAAGTGCTGCAAACCTATTTTGGAAGCCATATCATTGAATAGACACGCATGCCGAACAGAAATAGAAAGATCATTAACGACCCGGTCTATGGCTTCATCACCATCAATCATCCCTTAATCTTTCGCATTATTGCGCATCCTTATTACCAAAGGCTGAGAAGGATAAGTCAAATGGCTCTTGCGCATCTGGTTTACCCGGGAGCAACACATACAAGGCTGCATCATTCGCTTGGCGCTTACCATCTAATGTGTAATGCGCTTTCAGAACTCCGGGGTAAAGGGGTGAATATTTCTGAAGAAGAAGATACTGCCGCAAAAGCTGCTATCTTATTGCATGATGTTGGGCATGGGCCTTTTTCCCATGCACTGGAAAATGTGCTGATTAAAGATATTCATCACGAAGAACTTTCTCTTCAACTGATGCAACAGATGAATAAAGAGTTTGGAGGTGAATTGCAACTTGCTATAGACATATTCACAGATAAATATCACAAGCCCTTTCTGCATCAACTGATCAGTGGCCAGTTAGATGTTGACAGAATGGATTACCTAACCCGTGATAGTTTTTACTCGGGAGTAAGCGAAGGTGTAATAGGATATGACCGGATCATTAAAATGCTCACCGTTCACAATGATCAATTGGTGGTAGAAGAAAAAGGTATTTACAGTGTAGAAAAATTCCTTGTGGCTAGAAGACAAATGTATTGGCAGGTATACCTTCATAAAACAGTATTAGCGGCAGAGATGATGCTGGTAAAGATCATGGAACGGGTAAAAGAGATTTATTTGGCAGAAGATGCTTACCTGAAAACAGGATCATCGCTTGACTATTTCCTGGAGAACTTTGGGGGCGCTTATGATCGAGCGATGGTGCTCGAAAAGTTTTGTTCATTAGATGATCACGATGTGATGCATGCCATTAAAACCTGGCGTAAACATCCTGATCCGGTATTGTCCCTTCTTTGTAAGAAATTACTTGATCGTGCGTTGTTTAAAACCCGTTTTCAGCCCGATGCATTTGAAGAAAGTTTTGTATATGAGCTGCAGCAACGAACTGCTTTAAATTTTAACATTCCTCATAAAGATGCCTCATATGTATGTTTTACGGGTGAAGCCACTAATACTACCTATCAAAAAGCTGATGAAAATATTAATATTCTCTTTAAAGACGGTTCCATTAAGGATATTACAACGATCGACAATGCCTTAATCCATCAAAATCTCTCAGCCCCTGTAAAAAAATTTTACATTTGTTCATTATCGAAGTAAATTGTTCAGGTCATTGGCAATGGTACCGGTAATGTGATCTTAATTGACTAATGATTCAATGACCAAAGTTTATTATGGAATTTAGTGCAGCCCAGATAGCAGTGCTTATTAACGGAAAGATTGAAGGCGATCCAAAAGCCACTGTAAATACTTTCAATAAAATTGAAGAAGCTTCAGCAGGCGAGCTTGCTTTTTTAGCCAATCCTAAATACGAAGATTTTATTTATTCCACCAAAGCTTCGGTTGTTATCGTTAATGAGAACCAGGAGCTGAAGCAGGAGATATCTTCAACGCTCATTCGTGTTCCGGATGCTTATTCTGCTTTTGCCACCTTATTGAACAAGTACCAGGAGATGGTCACGCAACAATTGAGCGGCATTCAACAGCCAAGTTATATTCATGAAAGCGCTAAGCTGGGCGAAAATGTTTACGTGGGTGCTTTCAGTTACGTAGGAAGTAATGTTAGGATAGGTAATAACGCAAAATTATTCCCCGGAACTTTTGTGGGTGATAATGTATCTCTTGGTGACAATACCATTTTACATCCTGGCTCTAAAGTGTACCATGATTGTAAGATCGGAAAGAATGTAGTGATCCATGCAGGCAGTGTAATTGGTGCTGACGGATTTGGATTCGCACCACAGGCTGATGGCAGTTATAAAAAAGTTCCCCAGATAGGTAATGTAGTTATTGAAGATAATGTTGAGCTGGGTGCCAACAGTACTATCGACAGAGCTACGATGGGCTCTACAGTAATTAAAGCAGGAGCCAAGCTGGATAACCTCGTTCATATCGCACATAATGTTGAAGTAGGCCATCATACTGTAATGGCTGCCCAGGCAGGAATAAGCGGAAGTACTAAAATTGGCAACCACGTTCAGATAGGGGGCCAGGCGGGCATCGTTGGCCATATCTACATTGCCGATGGGTCTAAGATCAACGCTCAAAGTGGTGTAAGTAAAGCCATCAAAGATCCTAACACTGCAGTTACCGGTTCTCCGGCTTCTGATTATACCAGTGCATTGAGGAGCCAGGCTGTGGCAAGAAATCTTCCCTTGCTTGAGAAGAGAGTCCAGGAGCTGGAAAAACTTGTTCAGCAACTTCTGGCTGAAAAGGTAAATATTTGATCTTCATATTTTCACAGTATCAGAAGTAATTTAAAGAATAAGCTGCTATTTTAAAGCCGTCCTGATTGTTGAATGCATCAAGGCAGTTATTTATATGCAATTGTAGCACCTCGATTAATTCCTCCAAAATAAGTAGGCATTCCCCAACTGCTGTTTATTCTTACCACTTTGCCGGAGCTAAATTCAAAAATAGATTCAGGAAATACAAAAGGTGGCCCCAGAGTTACCAAAGAACCACGGCAGTACATTTTGCTATTAGATGTTTTAATACAATGTTTAGAAAGAGCTTGAGTTAAATCAATTGAATATAAACCTCGTCCTGTTAAATAAAATAAAGGCAACCCTAATCGCTGATAAACCGAATAATAAGGGTTACTAATGTTTGTATAAAATTCATTTATGACTATATTCTTCTCACTTGGCATGTGCCGCAAGTATAAAGCGGAATCGATATCTCCATTAGCATTAGAATGCAAATGCATTTTTAAAATGGTATCAGGAAAACCATTGTTATTTATGATCTGGTAGATAGAAGTTTTATTTTGATTTTTTTCAAATTTTAAAAATTCAGGCCAAATGAATCCATTTGCATCAGCTCGATAGTTTGTAGATTCAATAATACCTGGGGATGGATAAGATAAAAGAATAGAATCGGAATTTCGGTAAGGAGGTTGTTTTGAAACCATCTTAACTACCTGATTGTTCTGGTTATACGTGAAAGAGTAAGAAATAATATTATTAGATGTGTGTTTTATATTTAATTGAGTTATACGGCTCAATGAATCGTAATCAAATTTATAAATAGTTGAATATCCCCAAAAGCCGCTAGGAGGGCAATCGGAAAAATTAACTACTTCGGTGTTCGTAGCAATCGAATCAATTTTAGGGAGTTTAGATAAATCAATTTCCGGAGAATAATCAGAGGATTTTTTACACGAAACAGTTATTACAAACAGCGCCAAAACTGTAAATAGGTTTTTCATTTGGTATTGTATAAGAAAGCCGCAATGATATAAAAACTAAAATAAATTTTAGCTCTAAAAGCTGTGATGGATTTGTAAATAGAGTCAGGCTTTTGTTTCAGCAACTAAAAGATGATAGTTTTCTTTTATGCCTCATTTTGTGTTTATTATTATCAGAGTCTCTCATGCACTACTTCATCGCATGATGGGAAGGAGTCATGCTGTGGCAAGAAATCTTCCCTTGCTGGAGAAGAGAGTCCAGGAGCTGGAAAAACTCGTTCAGCAATTACTTACAGAAAAAGAGAATGTCTAAAACATCAGAGATTAACCACTGCGATCATCGATATTTCTACGTTCACATTCTTTGGTAATCCTTTTACGGCAACTGTTTCTCTTGCAGGATGATCACCACTAAAATAAGAACCGTATATCTCATTCACCTGTGTAAACAAACTCATATCGCTTAAAAAGATGGTTGTTTTTACCACATGTTCAAAAGTGAGTTTCGCTTCATCCAATATTGCTTTCAGATTTTTCATCACCCGGTGGGCTTCATCTTTTACATCTCCTTCGATCAGGTCATTGGTCGATGGGTCTATCGCTACCTGCCCGCTGATAAATAAATAATCATTGGTTTTGATTGCCTGGTTATATGGACCTATGGGTGCCGGGGCCTTGTCAGTTTTGATAATTTGCTTCATATAATGAGTTGAGGAGCAAATTTCAAGGAATTTCCATCAACTCTGCAACCTATTTTTGCGCCATGCGAATAGCAGTAAAAGCGACAGGAAAACAAAAACAAGAATGGCTTTCGAAGAGCACTGCACCCGGTGCAGAGATCATCTGGATAGCGAACGAAATACCCGAAGCTGATGCATATTTTGATCTGGGTTATGACGATTTCGGTGCAGCCTTCGAACATATCTCTCAACCGCTGTTCGTCGGTTCAGTGCTCAAAGCTTCTAATGAGCTGCCGGCAAATGCAATACGTATCAATGCATGGAATGGATTTTTAAAGAAAGACATTGTTGAGGTGGCTGCATCTTCAGTTAACGCGAAAGAAAACGCTGTAAATATTCTTCACCATTTAGGCTGGAAGCACCAGTTTGTTCCTGACGTACCGGGAATGATCGCTCCAAGAACGATAGCGATGATCGTCAACGAAGCCTATTTTGCTTTAGGCGATGATGTAAGTACAAAAGGAGATATAGATACTGCCATGAAGCTGGGCACCAATTACCCATTCGGCCCGTTTGAATGGAGTGAACAGATTGGCTTACATAATATTTACCGGTTGTTAAAGAAGCTGAATGAAACCGATGGGCGATACGAAGTAGCTCCCGCATTAGAACTGGACTTGAAATCAATTGCATAATGGCACTCATTTTAAATATAGATACTGCAACTGAGCATGCCAGTGTGTGCTTATCAAAAGATGCAGCGTTGATCGCCATTGAAGAAAATCCAAACCAGAAAGATCATGCATCATTTATACAGCCTGCGATAAACAAGATGTTGGAGGTTGCAGGTTGCAGGTTGCAGTATGTAGATGCCATCGCGGTATCAAACGGACCGGGAAGCTATACAGGCCTACGCGTTGGCTTATCAACCGCGAAAGGATTATGTTACGCATTGAACAAGCCCTTGATACTCATCAATACCTTGGAAGTGCTGGCAACTGCGTCGATACAAAACCTCCCAACTCCCGCCTCCCAACTCCCGCCTCCCAACTTCCTCTTCGCTCCAATGATCGATGCCCGCCGCATGGAAGTCTTTACAGCTTTATACGATCGGCATCTAAATGCCATCCTTTCGCCATCGGCGGCGATCCTGGATGAAAATTCTTTTATAGAACATGTAGAAGCAAAACAGATCATCTTCAGCGGCAGTGGATCCATCAAGTTTCAAAAACTCATGCAACATTCAAATGCAATATTTTCTCAGGTAAAACATGATGCCGGTCATATGCAAACGATTGCAGAGAAATTATATTCGTTAAAGCATTTTGCAGATCTGGCCTACTGCGAGCCATTTTACCTTAAAGAATTCTATAATACGCAATCGAAAATTAAATCTGATTAAAAAACATCTTAATATATGTTTAGCGTGAATTTGATGTAGATGTTTCGTGATATTTTTGATTTATAAATACATACCCCCATGATCTACGCTATGAACACAACCACTGCTCAACCAACTGTAGCAACTCCTGCAACGAACGGGATGACAGTAGTGGCCGAACCTATGAACGGTTACAAAATGGATTATGTGCACATGAAAAAAGCTGCCATGATCTTAAGAGCTGTTAACCACAAACTCCGTCAACAAATGATCAAATTGTTAGACGAGAACAAAAAAATGACCGTAACTGATATCTATGTTAAGTTACGTTTAGAGCAGTCTGTTGCTTCTCAACACCTTGCGATCTTGCGTCGTGCTGGTATCGTGAGCACAGAAAGAGACGGAAAATTCATCTACTACGGTGTTAACTACAACCGCATCAACGAAGTGAATGCATTTGTAGAAGACTTAGTAAAATAAGATATTGATTCCTATGCTGAATGAACTAGGTCCCGCCATCTGCGGGACTTTTTTCTTTTTATGCCTTCCTCCCGCAATGCTTATCCACGTTTGTTGACAATGAATTGATAATGGACTGCCGTTTGCATTAAAATTCTGGGTAACTTACATAAACCTCTTTCAATATGCGTTGGAGAAAATTCAATGGCGAAAGCATCCAGCTTCCTATCAAAGATGCAGTTGAGCAAACCATCAAACGCGAGACCGAGCAGGGTGTTCGCCTCAAAGTTTGCATCGGCACCGACAGCCAGGTAAAAGGCAGCGAAACCGAATTTGCCACGGTGATCGTTTTCCTTCGGGAACATAGTGGCGGGTTTATGTACATCCACAACGAGAAGACACGGCAACAGTACCACCTCAAAGAAAGAATGCTGGTAGAAGTTGCAAAGAGTATCGAGATCGCTTATGAACTATGCGATCTTTTTATTGCGTACAATGTGGATATGGAAGTGCATGCCGATATCAACACTAACCCACATTTCAAAAGCAACGATGCTTTGAAAGAAGCAATGGGTTACATCCTGGGTATGGGCTTCGCTTTCAAGGCAAAACCTGAGGCCTTTGCAAGCAGTTGCTGCGCCGACAAAGTTGTTAACTGACCAAGATAGCTTTTACAATAATTGGTGCCGGCGATGGCACTGGGCCTTTGTCGCTCAAATTAACCATCTGTTTGCAAACTGCAGTTAGATCCTAATCGTTTTAGACCATCGTATTGATATTTGACATTATCCGTCAATGAAATCGATGAGTAATTTTTTCTACACATCCAATCCTTCTGACACCTTATATCCGTGGCAAGAACGTCCGGAAGAAGGTAACAGCCTGCTGGCATAATTTTTTATTGCTGCTTAATTAACTGACCTTCTGCCCCGCAGAGGCAAAGGTTTGAAAACCGAGCCATCCCTAAACGGATGGCTTTTTTGTTATTGAAATTATTAAGAACCCACTCTAAGATTTTCGAATAGCCAATTTCACCTGTCAACATTGCCTGAACAAACTGCAGTAATGCTTTTATATTTGAACACTTCTATGAAGCTGTTCACTATCAAAAATATTTTACTGTATGCCTTAGGGATGGCGGTGATATTAGTATTACTGCAATGGATGCAATACAGGCTACTTATCATCGATCATGCAACAGAGATATACATCGCAGGTATCGCTATTCTTTTCACCTTGATTGGTATCTGGCTGGCAAAAAAACTCACCCGCCCTAAAACTGAGGTAATAAAGGAAACGGTGATCGTTGAAAAAGAGGTGATGGTGTATAAGCAGGCAAATGAAAGTTTTCAACCTGATGCTGAGATGATCCGCAAACTGGGTTTGAGCCAGCGTGAAATGGATGTATTGCAACTGATGGCATCCGGCGCATCCAACCAGGAGATCGCAGATCAGCTCTTCGTATCACTGAATACGATCAAAACACACAGCTCTCGCATGTTTGAAAAATTAGATGTGAGTCGTAGAACAAAGGCAATAGAAAAAGCCCGTAAGCTGAATATCATTCCTTAGCTTTCATACTTTAGTATGAATTTGAAAAGCAATGCAATAATCACCCTTTTGAGTGAAAGATGTTTCTCCCCCGCATTGCATTTTTAATGAAAATTATTTCAACATGAAACGACCAGTACTTATTTACGGATTGATATCCGGCGCAGTGATCTCTGCTTTTATGTCAATTTCCATGATCGTGATGTCTAAAGACCCTAATATGGAACATGGAACCAGTTCCATGGTGATCGGCTACCTGGCTATGCTCATTTCATTTACATTCATTTTTGTAGCGATCAAATCTTACCGTGATAAACAAAACAATGGTATCATCAGTTTTGGTAAAGGGTTTAAGATAGGACTGCTTGTTGCTCTGCTCGCCTCCACCATTTATGTCATCACCTGGGCGATCGTGTACACTAACTTCCTTCCCAATTTTATGGAACAGTATACGGCAGAAATGATACGGCAGGCCAAAACCAGTATGTCTGGCGCGGCATTGGAAGAAGAAATTGCTACGCTGAATAAATGGAAAGACATGTATGCTACTCCATGGGGCTTTGCCTTATTCACTTATGCAGAGATACTGCCTGTAGGGATATTGGTGTCATTGATTGCAGCACTTGTTTTGAAGAGACGTACTCCGAAGGTGGCAATGGCTTGATCTGTCTACACCCTTGTCCTTCAATGGTAGGGGTGTTGTAATTTTTTATGCCCTGCTTACTTGGTTGTTTCAGTTTCAAGCGTTGCAATGATCTTCTTCGCAGCAGCTACTCTTATTTTTTTATTCTTCTCTACCAGTCTATGTGTGATCCAATGTTCCAGTTTATGATGCAATGGAATGAGTAATGCAGCTACACATACCATTGCCAGTAACATTAATATTGGTGAATGATGTGTGACTGCACCTAGCCAGGGATGTAATAACAGGTTTAAGAATTCGAATACAATAAGCAAGGCGATGACACCGAGAAAACGAATAAGTTTTTGATTAGCTATGATCGAATGACTGAATAGAAAGAATAAGATCACAAAAGTTACCAGTGCCAATGCAATGGCTGCATACTGAAGATTGTGTTTACGTTGCAAGTCGTCTTCGGCTTTTTTTAATATCTCCTCTTGTTGCCGTACCTGTTCCTTAAACATCATGTCCTGCACTGCATTCAACCGCTCCTGGTTGAAAAGCGAATCCCTGTAAGCAAGTTCCAGCTTCGAAAAGTAGTATGCACTGTCTGGTTGATTTGACGCTTCATAGATCTGTCTTAGCGTCGAAACATTTTGCAACAAAACAGATTTAGACTGCGCTGAAATAGCGGCGGCAAGACCCCTTTTTCCAAAATGTTTTGCCTCTGATATTCTGTCGCCCTTTAGCAAGTAGGAACTATATTGGCCCAATATCCAGGCATCAGCAAATGTTTTGCTGGATGTATCTCCATCCATACTATTTTGATAAAAACCTTCCGCTACAGCATGCTTTCCTAACTGTGCATACGCATTGGCTGAAATGGTAGAAAATAGTCTAATCATAGCGGGAGAGTGTGTCGTATTGGGGTTCTTCATATAATACTCCAAACCCAGCTGCCCATAATACAAGGCAGAATCAGGTCGATTCAAAGAGTTATAGGCATAACCCAGCTGCCAGTAAAGATTTCCTTTTTGCCCAGATGAGCCCAACTCCTGTTTGTCAATTAACTGTAAACCTTCCTGAGCATATTGTATGGCTTTACCGAAATTGCGTAGATCATTGTTCGCGGAAGCCAGTGACTGATAACAGAATGGCAAATTGGATGGATATTTTTCTTTTGCAATAGCCATTGCTTGGAGGATGTATTCGATTTCTTCTTTTGAATCAGCTTTATAATCCAGATGCCTGACCATCGTGTTGTGAGAAACCATCAAAAGACTGTCGTTACGCAATTTGGCGGCTAATCCATACATGTTTTGGATATAGGCGAGCACTAATGTCGGATGTCCATTTGTGATTAACTCATCTGCTAGTTTTCTAGTGATCCTGAACTGCGATAAAGCACTCTTTTCTTTGGTCAGTACTTTTTTCAGGCTATCTGCTACTGGTGTTTGTGCATGAGTATAAATAATGAAAAAGAAGCCCAAAAGAATAAATAAAAACTTTCTCATCTGTACTTAATTAGTGTGTTCAGGTTCCAATTGTTGAATGATCTTCTTCGCAGCAGCCACTCTAATCTTCTTATTCTTCTCCACCAGTCTATGCGTTATCCAATGTTCCAGTTTATGATGCATTGGAATAAGTAACGCAGCAACGCATACCATTGCTAACAACATAAGAATGGGTGAATGATGTGTAACTGCACCCAACCATGGATGTAATAACAGGTTTAAAAATTCGAACACGATCAGTAAAGCAATAATGCCTAAGAATCGTATCAGTTTCTGGTTGGCTATGATCGAATGACTGAATACAAAAAACAAAATGATAAATGCGATTAACCCGAATGCAATGGCTGCATATTGAAGATTATGTTTACGCTCTTCCGTTGATTTATACTGCCTTTCATCATCTAGTAAAGCCATTGACTGCATCTGTGCAACCTTGCTCAATCCATATACACTGTCTTTCATCGCCATGTATTGCTTGGTATAGTTCAATGCACTATCACTGTTGACTTTCTCATAAACCCGGGCAAGACTTAAAGTTGCTCCCATCCTTCTTATCAGGTATCCATCCTTAACCGCATTGTAATAAAGCTTACTGTAATAAAGTGCGGAATCAATATTGCTTTCATATAAGTAATGCCAGGACAATGCATAAAAAGCTGACCGCTTTCCCTCGTCAGCATTTTTATTTTTTTCAGCTTCCTGCAGTGCGGCCCGGTAAAATTCCAGGGCTACCTGCTTTCTTTCTGCATAGTAATGTATGTAACCAGAACGTATCAATATCCGCGATACCGGTTGATGTGCTGCCCTTGCCAGTTCTTCACATCGCTGGTTATAATAAAGGGCAGAATCCATCTTTCTTTCGGTTATATAAACACTTGAAAGATTACCCAGCTCGGCTATCATGAACAATGAATCTTTAGCCACAGCAGATGCCGTCAATGACTTTTGATAGTATTCCTTCTGTTTCGCAACATCAGTATATAAGTTGCCAAGTCCACAATATACCATTCCGATCAACTGCTGATTATTGAGATCTTCCGCCATTTTCAATCCTTTAAAAAGCATGTCAGTTCCTGCAGCCATATTACCAGACAGCGCTATGGAATAACCAATGCTTCCTATTATTATAAGCTCTCCAGGCTTATCCTTTTTTGCCCTGGCCTCTTGCAACATCTTTTTTTGCAGCGCTACAGCCTCTGCCGGATTCGCTTCTGTCTCAGAAATAAGGAAATCACTCAAGGCATTCAATCTCTTCATTTCATTGGTGGAGTGTTTAATGATATTCAATAAACTGTCTCTTTTTTGTGAAAAACCAAACGAAGTAATGAATATGCAAACGAGCAAGCATACTGTTTTCATAGCGAGATACGTATTAATTATTTGTTTCAGTTTCTAATTGTGCAATGATCTTCTTCGCCGCTGCCACTCTTATCTTCTTATTCTTCTCCACCAATCTATGCGTGATCCAATGCTCCAGTTTATGATGCAATGGAATTAGCAACGCAGCTACACATACCATTGCGAGTAACATGAGTATGGGTGAATGATGTGTTACTGCACCGAGCCATGGATGTAGTAAAAGATTGAGAAACTCAAACACGATAAGCAGTGCAATCACTCCTAAGAAACGGATGAGTTTTTGGTTGGCCATGATAGAATGACTGAATAAAAAGAATAAGATCACAAATGAAACCAATGCCAGTGCAATAGCTGCATATTGAAGATTATTCTTTCGCTCTTCATGTTGCCGCAGTTTTTGTTGTTCTACATATAACTGCCGTTGGTCTTCTTCGAATGTTAAGGACTGCATCTGTTGGATCTGCGCAATGCTGTCGAATTGCGCCTTAGCAACATTGTGCTTTTCCAGATAGAACAAGGCCTTTCTTTCATCGCCTTTTTGTTTATATGCTTGATAGTACAAAAGTGCCGGATCTATCAATTGATTAGGAGAAAGACTGTCCAATCTTTTTCCCGGAAACGCCAGAGACAGATAAGCGAGTGCAGAATCTGCGTTTCCGATGTAATTGTAATAACGAACCATTCCAAGTTTTCCACCCGTTGTATTGAGATCCAGCCGTCGCGCTATACTAAGATTCAAACGGAAATAGCCGTAAGCCAAAGTAGGCTGGTTCAAACCCAGATGCACACGTCCGATAGAGCTGTATAATATAAGAGAACTATCTTTCAGGATCGAACACAGTTCTTCTGACTTTCTCAAATACAGCAATGCCGAATCATATTGTTGATCGCGAAGAAATCTAACGCCAAGATTCGCCAATACGGTTCGCTTTATCATCACGCAGCTTTTCGGTCATCACCCTCGAGAAAACCAAGCGATCGCATATAATAATGCTGACTCTTCTGCGCATTGGATCCGCTGTAGATGAGCCCATACATATTGGTGATATAGGCATACAGCAACTTGTTCGACACTTGTTCGGCAAGTTTCAATGCTTCAATATTATACTGCAGTCCTTTATACATTTGTCCGTGTTGGCTGTACCCGTAACCCATAAAACTTTTTCCGTAAGAGATCATATCCGGATAGTTTTTGGATTCTCCAATCTTCAACATTTGCTCACCGCAATACACCAACGAATCACTTCCCTTCGTAACATAGGCCCATGTGTAAAAACGTGCAGTCTCTAATCTTGTATCTGCATCTAATGAATTACTTATAACATCCAGCAAGCTATCAGTATATCTTTTCTGCGATATAGCAGCAACGCAGATCAGTAATAATGAAAAAAAGATGATGATCTTTTTCATGAGAAATTTAATTAGTTGTTTCAGGTTCCAGTTGTTGAATGATCTTCTTCGCCGCTGCCACTCTTATCTTCTTATTCTTCTCCACCAGTCTATGCGTTATCCAATGTTCCAGTCTATGGTGCAATGGAATTAATAATGCAGCAACACATACCATCGCTAACAACATGAGAATTGGTGAATGATGTGTTACAGCACCCAACCATGGATGGAGTAACAAGTTCAAAAACTCAAATACAATAAGTAATGCGATCACTCCCAAAAAGCGAATGAGCTTTTGATTCGCTATGATGGAATGACTGAATACAAAAAATAATATGATGAATGTGACAAGCGCTAAACCTATCGCTGCATATTGTAAATTCTCCTTTCTTTCTTCAGACTGCTGGAATTTTTTACGCTCTGCTTCTTTTTGTCTCTCCTGTTCAGCATACCCCATATTCTCTATCTGCAGCTGCTTTTCTTTACTGAAGGCCGAGTCTTTTGCTTCCATTGCAATACGGAGGTAGCGGTAAGCCTCTTTATCATCTTTGTTGTGATATAACTCAGACAACATTTTACCTGCTTCGATCGCCGTAGTTGGTATCTGGTTTCTTTGTGCAAGATCTAAAGCTTGTTGAGCATAAGCGATGCTGGAATCAGTATTGCCTGTCTCCCGGAACAGGGTAGATATTCCCATCACCGCTTTGCACAAAAGCATGGTGTCATGGTACTGCTTTCCATTTTCAATGGCCATCCGGTAATAGTTCAGAGCGAGATCGCGGTTGTTCAATTTATTGTGAACGAGTGCAAGGCCATTTAAGGCATTACCCATTTGGTATTTCGCAGGGCTGCTATTAAAATATTCGTACGACCTTGAATAGTAATAAAGCGCAGAGTCATACTGCCGGAGATACACATAAGCATCACCGAGATTTCCAGTTGTAAT
The DNA here is from genome assembly GCA_023429825.1 of Bacteroidota bacterium. Lineage (GTDB taxonomy): Bacteria > Bacteroidota > Bacteroidia > Chitinophagales > Chitinophagaceae > JAEZDC01. The sequence goes on from JAEZDC010000065.1 coordinate 37,504, forward strand.
TGCCTTTGTATAAATGTTATTTGTGAATTGAGATGCTTCGTATGATTTTCTCATATAGTTGAACATCTTGCTGTAATCTCCCAATGATTCATACACTGACCCAATGTTGCCGTAAGTGCCTGCCTGTCCCTGCATGTCACCGACCTCTTCACGTATTTGTAATGCCTGGAAATAATAGTTCAATGCCCGGGCATATTGTCTTTGCAGATACTGGTTACCCATTTGGTTTAAAGCCATACCTACCCCTTTTCGATAACCGATCTTTTCAGCCAGGTCAAAAGCTTGCTGTGCATAGTCAACTCCTTTTTGAAAAGACTGTTCGTATAATCCTAAGCGGCATAACAGGTACACCCTGGTAGTATCATGCTTTGCAACAGACAATAAATGTTTAAGACTATCTATTTCCCTGTTCTGTGCTTGTAATTGGAAGACGGCTAAAAGGAAGATGAGAATTGCAATTAGTTTTTTCATGGGTACTCGTTGTATTTAAGGATTGACCATTTCTTTTTCCAACGTTGCGATGGTTTTCTTCGCTGCACTCAAGCGTATCTTTTTATTTTTTTCTACCAGTCTATGCGTGATCCAATGTTCCAGTTTATGATGTAGAGGAATGAGTAATGCAGCTACAAATACCATCGCTAACAACATGAGCACCGGTGAATGATGTGTAACGGCACCTAACCATGGATGCAATAACAGATTTAGAAATTCAAAAACAATAAGCAATGCAATCACACCAAGAAAACGAATGAGCTTTTGGTTGGCGATGATGGAGTGGCTCAATAAGAAGAAAACAATTATAAATGTGATCACACCTAATGCAATGGCTGCGTACTGAAGATTGTGTTTGCGTTCCTCCTTTGCCTTCAATTCGGCTGCATGCAGTTCCTGCTGTCTTAATTTTTCATCGAAAACAAGATTATTTATTTGATGTTGCTTTTGCTGGCTGAATAAAGTGTCATTACAAGCTTTACTAATGTCCTGGTAAAAAAAAGCACTATCTGCATTGTATTTGCGGTAGTAGTGAGAAAGAAATCGTGCTGCATCCCTTAATTCCTTTACAAACCCCCTCTTTTGGGCGATAACCTTGGCAAGCGTGCCATAATGTATAACGGAATCGTGCTTCTGTTGCTTTTCAAACACTTGCGCCATGGTTAAATAGGCGTCACCCAATGAAATGAGATTTTCTGATTCTATGAGCGGAACAAAGCTTAACCGAAGATATTCCATTGCTAAGGAATAACGGCCTGATTCATAGTGTATCTCACCAAGCCTTGCCAACGATCCACCAATAGTTCTCTTATAATTTATCTGCACAGCCAGATTATAAGCTTGCTGTGCAAATAGTGCAGCTGAGTCATATTTTTTTTGACCCAAATAGTTGACACCGATATTCAAGGTGCTTATAGTTTCTCCAACCTTATTATTTATTTGACGGTGGAGGGCATTGCCTTTAAAATAGTAGGTCAAAGACTTTTGATAATCCTCCTGCGCTACATAAACAAGCCCGATATTGCCATTAGCTCCTGCCATACCTTCTATGTCATTAATTTCTTCACTTATTTTCAAAGCCTTCAATTGCAGTTCAAGGGACTTTGAGAAGTTCCCGGCTACGTAATAAATGTTACCTAACCTTCTGTAGCTGCGTGCTTCTCCTTTTTTAAAACCGATGCGTTGTGAAATGTCTAATGCATCTAAAGCTAATTGCATCGCAGTATCGGGATTGGATTCAAAAAGACGGAAGCTTATTTCTGTGAGGAGTAAAACTTTGCTGGTGTCTGACCTTTCACGCTGCAGTAACGTCTTTAAGCTATCTAACTCCTGTGTTTGTGCAAAACACTTTACAGAAAGTAGCATCGTTAAAATGAATAGTAGCTTCTTCATCGGGATTTCATTGTTTCAGGTTCAAGTTGTGCAATGATCTTTTTAGCTGCAGCCACCCTTATCTTTTTATTCTTCTCCACCAATCTATTCGTTATCCAATGTTCCAGTTTATGATGTAGCGGAATAAGCAATGCAGCAACACATACCATCGCCAATAACATCAGCACCGGTGAATGATGCGTTACCGCTCCCAGCCACGGATGCAGTAACAGGTTGAGAAATTCAAACACAATAAGTAAGGCGATCACACCCAGAAAGCGAATGAGCCTTTGATTGGCCATAATGGAATGACTGAATACAAAGAACAATATCACGAATGTGACAAGTGCCAACCCGATGGCTGCATATTGCAGGTTGTTGTTACGTTCCTCTTTTTCTTTTTCTTTCGCCTGGGCAATCTCCAGCTGACGCATTTTTTCAGCAAATAAAATATTCTCTACATCGGTACGCTGTTCTTTTGCAGTGAGTGTGTCCCTGGTAGCAACTGCTAACTCGAGGTAGTGCATGGAGCTGTCCTTGTTGTTAAGTTTTTTATAGATCCTGGAAAGCAGCGTAGAAGAGACATCCAGGTTACCTAAGTTTCCGCTAATAACATCTGATTCATGTGCTTTTTTTGCATAATACAAGGCTGAATCTAACCTGCCTGTTTTCTCAAATACCTCAGCCATATTCATGTGAAATGAGCGTAAAGGCAAGCCCAACTTTTCCAGGATACGTACTCCTTCCCTGTAATATTCTAACGCTACAGCGTATTGTTGTTCGGCAGCACTGATGCGTCCCATATGCAATAAACCGCCAGCAACACGATATATGTTATCTTTTGTCTTGCCCAGGCGATACATTTTGTCTGCATAGAATCTTGCCGAATCGTATTTTTCTAAAGAGCGATAGCAATTGATGACGTTAGCCAGGTTGATTACATCATTGGGTTGCGCTGGTGTGGGTTCCGATTGTTCGACCTGCTCCAATACCTGCCATGCCCGCAAAATATATTGCAGCGCTACGTGATGACTTCCAGGCTTCATGTAGAAAGTGCCAATATTGTTAAGGTTTTTGCTAAGGCCGCGAAGTTCACCGATCTCTTCGTTGATCTTCATCGCCTGCACATATAGTTCTAAAGCACGACCTCTTTCTCCTTTATTAGCTGCCAATACACCGAGCGCATTGATACACATGGCTTCGCCTTTAACAAAACCCATACTTCTTGACAAACTAAGCCCTTCATTTAAACGGTACAATGCAGAATCAGCATTCAGTAGATTGATGTATGCATTCGCCATATCACGGAGGATGACGACCTTAGTAGTATCGTGTTTTGCTTTCAACAGTTCAAGTGTGAGGCTGTCGATTATTCTTCGTTGCGATAATATATCCTTGCTCGCAACAAACAGTAGCAATAACAGTAGTATTCTCTTCATATGATCAGTTAAAGGTCAACTTAGATAGATGTACCTGCATTATCGAATTTTCTCATTGTCACATTGTCGGATTGGCTTCTGATTCCAGTTGTTGAATGATCTTCTTTGCCGCACTCAACCGTATCTTTTTATTCTTTTCTACCAGTCTATGCGTTATCCAATGTTCAAGTTTATGGTGCAATGGTATCAGCAACGCAGCAATCGTCACCATGATCAGTAACATCAACACCGGTGAATGATGCGTTAGCTCACCGAGGTAAGGATGCAACACCAGGTTGATGAACTCGAACAGCACCAGTAACACCAGCACGCCTAAGAATCTTATTAAGCGTTGACTGGCAATAGTGGAATGACTCAGCACCATGAACAATACAAATGCAGAGATGATGGTGATGAAAATGATCGTGAACTGTAATGAGGTCTTTCTTTCTTTTGCCGCAGCAAGTCGTTCCGCCTGCAATTTGGACTGACGCAGCTTTTCGTTCTCCAACATGCTTGCCAGCAAGCCATTCTTCTCTGAGTTTACCTGGGTGAAGTAAATAGAATCTGCCAGCTTATGATAGTACATCGATTTTTGTGGATCGATGTCCTTGTACAGGGTTTCATAATGCCGACCGAAGTACAGCATCCATTGAGCGTGCTGGTTGGCCAAAGCCATATCAAAACCCTTCTTGCAATAGTAGAATGCCGAATCTGTTTTTTTGGTAGAGATATAATAATAGGTATAGCCATAGTATACAGAATATAAAGTCAGGTAGTCCTGGGCTTTTAAAGCTTCAGCTTCCGCCATGCGGTGATAAGTCCATGCAAGATCCATATTGCCCATTGCCTGGTGCAGGTCGGAAAGTGGTAGCAGGACGCTAGTGAGCAGGGTAGGTTTTTTCATGGAGATGGCATATGCCTCCTGCAACATGACGAGCGCAGTATCGTACCGTTTCATACCTCGATAAATATTGCCCAGGTTCTGCAAGCAATACAGTATACGAACCGTATCTTTTACCTTACGGGCAATACTGTCTGCAGCAAACAAATATTGTATCTGTGTAGCCTGGTCACCCTGCGCACCGAACAACTGCGACAAACTGATCATGCATCCCGCAACTGCACCCACCTCACCGATCTCTTCATTTATTTTTAGCGATTGTATCTGCACCTCAAACGAACGCGGATAATTATAATCCCGCAACAATGCATCGCCCATCAGGTCAAGGGCACGGGCTTCACCTTTACGAAACCTGAGCTGCTTCGACAATGAATCAATGTACTCAGCGAGTTTTATGGCTTGTTTCGGGCTTTTGTAAATGAGACCGTTGAGTATCTCCTCATTCAGACGATTCACAAGTACGGTGTCTTTTTTGGAAGATGCGATCAGTTGTTGTACATCGGTAGGGATGTGTTGCGCAACAGTACATAGACTTAGAAGCAATGCAGTGGCAAAGCAGGTGAATATTCTCATATGCAGGTATGGATTAGCAAGAAAATTAAGCATTTTAACTGCTGCTTCCTCGAAAAATTAGGATGCACTGCTGCTTACTGATTGCTTATACCAATACAGTATTGTCGAATTCTCTCATTGTCATTGTCAAATTATGTTTTCATCTCTCTTTAATCCGCCTCAGTAATCTTTAATCATTCTAAAGAACCTCTTAATCTGTACTCTTCGCAATTCTCACCAACTTGCACTCATAACAAATCATCCTTATATGAGATCAGGCGTAACAGGAGAAACATGTAAGATCACAGGAGTGTACAAATGCATGGGCGAACAGGTACTAACAGTAGAATTGAAAGCCGGTGAATCATTCCCACTTCATAACACTTACGGAACTGTTTGCTGGATCTTGAGACAACGTTTATAGGCCTTAGTATACATACCATACATACTTCCTACCCCTACTGCATACCGTACCAAATGAAAGAAATTATAGGTGAGTAGCACAGGTTTCTACCTGTGCTTTTTTAATTGATGTTCGTAACATCATACAGGTATATACTACGTAAGAGTGATCAGCACAGAAGGAATGAAGAGAGTTTGAAAGTAGTAATATCAAGATAATAGCAAAGATATAACCATTGCATTAAGTAAAAAGAAGCCCCGCATACGGGGCTTCTTTTATTGATCTTCTATGTTATTTAACTTTGGTGGCATCTGTTTGCCTGCCACCCTGTGTGAGAATGCTTTTAATTATCTTACCGCTTTCGTCCTTGATAAACTCGAGTTGGGCGCCATTTTCCTTTAGGTAAAATTTGTTATCCGCCTCGGCAAATATCTCCACTTTCCCCTGGCCCGGAGCTTCCAGGTACAACCTGTTTTCTTCAAGCGTTATTGCAAATTTGAAATGAGGGTTGATCTCATATTCACCAACATACGTTTGCAGGATGTCTGCACTCACCTTTATCTCAACAGGTGTAGTAATACTTTTGCCAGTCTTACTCCAAACCTCGTTCTCTGTTCGGGTATGTATGATCAATCGATCTACATTGTTGCTTTTGTTCCTGCTGAATGCTAACGTGGTCATTGGATCCTCTTTGAAAAAGAACTTATCCTTTTCAAATGAATAGATAGTAGACTTCGGCCCTTTACCTGCTTGAAAACTCAATCCTTTATCTGTTATGCTGATGACCCTTTCCTGGCCTTTTGCATTTTCGTATATACCGGTGTAATCTCTCAGTAATGTATCCTCTAAAGAAATGGGTGTGTGATCAATATTTTTTCCTGCTGCAAGTGCAGCCAGTTTTTCGGCAACGCCTATTGGTGATTTGCAGTCGCAGTTGGTAAGCACGGCAATGAATACCTCTTCTTTAGGCAGATAAGTAGCAACAGACATAGACCCGTTTATCAATCCGCCATGCCAGGCAGTAGGGCTCTCAAGGTTATATCCCAAACGCCAGCCATAACCATAATTCGTTTCAATGCTATCAGTGAGTTTGTACCTGGTCATTGCTCTTTTCAATGTCTCTTTACTGATCAGCTTGTTTGCCTGCACAGCTTGGTTCCATATAAAAAGATCTTCAACAGTTGATTGTATCGATCCCGCGGCATATGGTTGTGTCATGCTGATGTACCTTGCATTCTCAAAACTTTTATTAGACCTGTTGAATGTATAACCCGTTGCCCTGTTTTTGATGATGCTGCTATCGTTCGCATAAAAAGAATGCTTCATGCCCAATGGTCTAAAGAAGTTTTCTTCCAGGTATTTGCCATAAGTATTTCCTGTGATCTTTTCAATGATGTAACCCAATAAGAAATAACCCGAATTGCTGTACTCCCATTTTGTACCAGGAGCAAAACGCAGAGGTTGATCTTTAAAATAATCGATCATTTGTACAGGTGTATAATCTATCACAGATCGCTCTGCATTGTTTTTTATCCCGGTAAAATCCAGGATCCCGGATGTATGCGTTAGTAAATGTTCGATGGTGATCTTATGGCCTTGCGTAGGATAACCAGGTATGAATTGTGTGATCTCATCCTGCAAACGCAACTTACCTTGTTCCATCAATTGCAATATGGCCACTGCGGTAAATTGCTTGGTTATAGAACCGATCCTGCTAACATTATCAATTTGCATCGGCACTCCCAGTTCCAGGTTGGCCATTCCCGAAGCTTTATGATAAATGATATTACCCTTCTTGCTTACTAAAACAGACACCCCCGTTTCATTGGCACTGAACTGTCGTGCAATAATAGAATCGAATACGGCCGTTAGTGGATCTTTCTTCTGTTGAGCGGTTATACCACTGCATAATAGACAAAAGAGGGTTAGGATGAATAGTGATCTTTTCATTTTTGATGTGCTTATATGTTATTAATTATTTACGAATGGAGCATAGTGATCCTAAGGCATAGCACTGGATGCACTGGCCTGTTGCGAGCTGTTTTAATGGGGCTGTTTAAAAAGATAATTTGTCAGGAAGCAGGAAGAATACCAGCAACGCAAATGAAAACAGCATGATAGCAATATTGAGCGGTCTATACTTTATGGTGATGATCAACTCTTTCGTTTTACTATTGCGTTCAAAATGACAGATAGCAAGAAGATTTAGGACCATTGAAAGTAAGGGGAGGCCTATAAAGATCACCGGGATCAGGTAAGTGATAAATTGATTGTCGTTGATCGCAGCAAAGAATTTCTGGATGAAATGCAGATAAGCTGCGTTCATTCCCAATTCTGTTTTAAGAAAAACAGTTATCGCAAATATCAATGGCAGTATCAATAACCAAAGCCCTGCCCTGGACGATCGCTTATAACTCAATAAAGGTATCTTCAGATCAGTATGGCTGATGAGATTCCCCGGCTGCGGAACATCCAGCCTGCTCAACATATCTTCAACTTCTTCTTTCTTCATATCGTTATCTTGTTATAGTCTCTTTTATTTTATCAATTCCCCGTGACAGGAGCGATTTGATCGTTCCTTCTTTCTTATTGAGGATGATAGCAATTTCTTTTATAGATTTCTGTTCAAAGAATCTCAGCGAGATCACATCCTGGTATTTGGTATCCATCGTCCGGATGATCTCATTGATCCGAACGAATTCCTGGTGCTTTTCAAGGTCATGTTGTAACCGGATATTATCCGTCTCAGCATTTGAATGATCTGTGATATCGATCCCGTATTCTTCCTGTATCCTGTTCAACGACTGCGGTACATATTTATGACTGTTGAAATATTTATTCAGCTCGTTAGTGGCTATTTTATATAACCAGTATTGAATAGAAATATTCCGCCATTTGAACTGCCCGATATTCACGTAAGCCTTTAAAAAGGTCTCGGCAGTAATGTCTTTTGCAGCGTCATAGTCTGTTGTTCTTCTGTATACATATCCGAAGATCTTATCATGGAATACCGCGTACAGCTGCCCGAAATGTTGCGGGTCATCTTGGATATCCTTTAGCAGCTGCGCTTCATTCAAAATAAAATCTCTCTTTTAGTATATAATCGTAAAAGGTAGAAAAGGTTGCAGTTTTTCTGTAATTTTTTTCTTTTAACGAGGCCAGAATAAAATCGCCTTTTAATGATCGTTTTCCCAAAACCTCGTAAAGTCTTATTTTAGTACTCACCCCCGATACAATGCTATACCTCTCCGCCATCACCCTTGCTTTCTTTTTGTCTTTTGTATTGCTTACAAAAAAACAAAAGTCAACAGGTGATTACATTTTGGTAACATGGCTCGCATTGATCGGCTTTCACCTCGTGGGTTTTTATCTGTTCTTCACCGGTAAGTATGCAGACTACCCGGCACTGTTCGTTATGTCTTTTCCATTACCATTGGTGCATGGTCCTTTATTGTATTTGTATACGATGAACCAAACCACTGCAACAGGATTTAAAAAGAAACAACTGTTGCACTTTTTACCAGTCTTGATATCCTGGTGTTTATTCGCCCGCTATTTTATGTTGAGTGAATCACAACAACTTGAAGTGATACGTAACAATGGAAAGGGTTTCGAGATACAAATGGGAGTGAACCTTTATGCCGCATGGATATCAGGAATAACTTATGTCTCTTTATCCCTCTATCAACTCCGGCGTTACAAACGAAAACTGGTGCACCAGTTCTCCAATACAGAAAAGATCAACTTCAACTGGTTACTATACCTGGTGGTGTGGATGGTAGCGATATGGTTGTCTGTGATCGTTATGCGAAATGATATTATCACCTTCAGTGCCGTAGCCATATTTGTGGGATGGATTGCTTATTTCGGCATTAAGCAGGTGCAGGTGTTCAGCCAGCGTACAACGGAAGTAAACGAAGAACCGGTTGAAGCAGAAGAAACATCCCAATCGATAAAGCTCACTGAAGCCCCTGTTCAGTTAAAGTACACCAGGTCTGCTTTATCCGAACAGGATGCCATCAACATTCATCAACGACTGAATACTTTACTGCAGGAACAACAACCCTACAAAGATCCCGACCTCACTCTCACCGATCTCGCCCGCAGCCTGGATATCCATCCCAACACACTATCACAGGTGATCAATTCCAGGGAGAATAAAAGCTTCTACGACCTTATCAACGAGAAAAGAGTGAAGGAGTTCATCCGCCTCAGCGCCCAACCCATGAGCCAGCAATACACCTTGCTGTCTCTTGCATACGATTGTGGTTTCAATTCAAAGGCTTCCTTCAACCGTAATTTTAAAAAGCACGCCGGCACCACCCCCAGTGATTATGTAAAGCAACAAACACCGCTTCCCGAAGTGTCATCTCCCCTCTAACACGTCTCAACTTTCATAAAGTATTGACAGGTAATTCTTTGCCTGGAGGTCTCATCGCTCATGGTGAGTCTTTCCCCGCACCTGCGCAGTTGAATTTTGCAGTTCATTCAAAACTTCAGAATTATGAAAGCAACACAAACAACACTCATGGCGATGATCGCCATACTCATGTTCGCCTGCTCAAAAGAGCGGTACATCAACGAACCGGGCAACCTGGTTCCGAAAACGGTAATAGAAGATCTGTCTATTCCATCCATCACAGTGAACGGAGCCAGGTTGCATGCAGAGGCATTTGGCCATCCCGATAGTACGCTGGTGGTCTTCCTGCATGGTGGTCCCGGCGGTGACTACCGTTCTTTACTGAACGGTAAAGCACTCGCCAATCACGGTTATCGTGTAATATTTTATGATCAGCGAGGTTCAGGTCTATCTCAGCGTTTCCCTAAGAATAGTTATACCGGTACCGGTCTCAGTATCCTGGATACGATGTACAATGAACTCTCGGGTGTGATCGCTCATTTCCGCACAAAGCCGTCGCAGAAGGTTTACCTCGTAGGGCATTCATGGGGAGCGATGCTCGCAACTGGTTATGCAGGAAAACATCCCAATAATGTGCAGGGGCTGGTATCGGCAGAACCAGGCGGATTAAACTGGCAAGACATTAAGCACTATGTAAAAGAAAGTTTGTCTTTTGGAATATGGAGTGAGCTGATGAACGATATGACCTTCATCGATCAGTTCATCTCCGGTAAACAAGACCAGCATGTGATACTCGATTACAAATTCGGGCTGCGTGCTGCAAAGAATACCATCACGGGTGAAGATAATACGCTACCGGCCAGCTTCTGGAGAGCCGGTGCGGTGATTAACAGCGCTATGTTTGAAATGGCGAACGATCATCATCCCGACTTCTCGCAAGGCATCCGCAACTTTCATGTGCCTGTGTTGTTCCTGCACAGCGAATACAACAAAGCTTACCCGCTTTCGTGGGTGCAGCATATCGCAGCATCGTATTACAGTGCCACTACCCTTAAGATACCTGGCACTGGGCATGGAGGTATTTTCTACGATAACACTGCGTGGGCGCAGGCCACTATGCCTGCTATCATCAACTATTTCGCAACCCTTTGATCATTTTAAAAAACAACAACAATGAGAACAGGAATATATTTTATGCTGGCAATACAATTATTGCTCGGCGTTACCGCATCTGCTCAAACACTTAACTGGGGCAGCATGAAAAAAGAGCACAAACACATCATCACTGCCAATATCGCTTTTCAAAACGGGATGCAATACGGTGCAGGATATGGATATAAGATCAATCAAAAACTATTTCCCGTGATACTGCAGGCAGATTATGCCAACCTTTCAGGAAATAATTTGTCAGATGATTTCAAAGCACGGGTAGGGGGTACCATCCGTTGGATAAAGTATGAACACTTCCAATTCAGCACGGGTTTGTATGGCGTATTTCGTCGCCACGATAATGAGCTGGTACAGCTCAGCAATTTCGGGAGTGATATGAATGGAGTGATCGGTTACTATCGTAAGAAATGGTTTGTGGCAGGAGAGGCCGGGTTCGATAAAGCCATCGTTACGCATTTCAAACACAGCGATGCATACAAGGCGCAATACCCCGGAGTGGTGAATGGATGGTACGAACCATCTACCGGTGGTAATTTCTATTACGGTGTGCAGGCAGGTTTTTCATTCAGGCAATTTGATACATGGGTGAAAGCCGGTAAAACGATCGAACAGGACTTCAAAACAAAGCCCATGGTTCCAATGTACGGGCAGCTGGGTCTCAACCTGAAGTTTTGAATCGCTGCCATGAAAAGAGGTGTTGTGATTTGATACCTCTGGGTTGTCAACGAAAGTTGGCAACCTTTTTTTGTGCTTGCTGTCAACCTTAGTAAAATGTCGCTGGTTAAAATGTCAACCTAAGCAGAATGTCACCCTGAGGCTCTCGAAGGGTGTTGTGAAAACAAATGTTATCTCCCTTGGTGATCCAAACCGATTTTAATCATAAAACGCTTTGCCCCTGCCTCTTTTTCTGCCCTTGTACACATTCGGCATCTACAACGCCTATGCAGAAAAAGCCAGCAGCCTTTGGGTCTACGAACCTCAAGGTCAAAAAACGAAGACGATCAATAAAGAACAACAGCTACATCGACAGAAGCACTGTAGTCACATCACGGCTGATCAAACGGATGTGCTGTATTTTCATCCGTTTGTGGCCTTCCCTGCCTGCCGGCCGGCAGGTTTGTTACTTGTTGCCTGCCCCGACCTGGTCGGGGGCCACCAAGAAAGTAAGATAAAAGATTGGGGTAAAGTGATCTTCGTCTTTGCGAGCAGAGCAAAGCAATCTGAATTGCCGATATCTGGAAGTGTCTTAAACCTCAGTTCCCTTACAGGTTGTTTGTTTTATTTACTTTTTGGCTTGATCCAAATGCGCAGCATTCACCGAAACAATTAAAATAATAAAAGTGAATGAGGTAAAAAGTAACAAAAAGATCAAGGCGAACACGAAGCTCCGCCGTTTCGCCGTGCCAACGCACAGGGTAACACTCGAAGAATTACTTGACTTGTTGCTATTTCAAACGACCACTTATGCAGAGATGCTGAGCCCGCTGGCTTTTTTTGCAATGGGCGGTTATGATGATCGCACATTACGTATGCGAAAAAAGAGGCGGGAGTAAGAACGCTGCTATTCGTAAATCTACGAGTCATTGATTAGTGATGACAGTAATAAAGAACCTCCTTAACTTATTGATCTTCAAAGATTCGAATCTGGCAAAAAAAAGAAACGTCCTTCATAAAACGATTTATACCTGCCTCTTTTTCTGCGAACGAAAACACCCGGTGGCAGGATGTGCATGCAGAAAAAGCCAGCAGTCCCAACACCTTCAAACAGCAACGGTAAAAAGCGAAACCGATCAGCGGATATCCTTCAGCTCAATCAACAGTAGTACAACAGCTCAATCAGGGCTGATCAAACGGATGTGCTTTATTTTCATCCGTTTGTGGCCTTCTTTGTTACTTTCTTGGCCACCAAGAAAGTAAAGTACCGTTGTGCACTGCACAACTATTCCAAAAGAATGAAGCAACCTTAGCAAAGAAGAAGCAGGGTAAAGTTATTAATGCTCATCACCTGATAAGCTAAGAAGTCCTTAATCAAAATGAAATTACGTCCTCGCATAAAACCATTTACCTCTGCCTCTTTTTCTGCGAACGTAAACATTCGGTGAGTAGGAAGCGTATGCAGAAAAAGCCAGCAGTCTTAACACCTTCAAACAGCAACGGTAAAAAGCGAAACCGATCAGCGGATATCCTTCAGCTCAATCAACAGTAGTACAACAGCTCAATCAGGGCGGATCAAACGGATGTGCTGTTCTATCATCCGTTTGTGGCCTTCTTTGTTACTTTCTTGGCCACCAAGAAAGTAAAGTACCGTTGTGCACTGCACAACAACTCCAAAAGAATGAAGCAACCTTAGCAAAGAACAAGCAAGGTAAAGTTATTAATGCTCATCACCTGATACGCTAAGAAGTCCTTCAATCAAAATGAAATTACGTCCTCGCATAAAACGATTTACACCTGCCTCTTTTTCTGCCACCGAAAACACCCGGTGAGCAGTATGTGTATGCAGAAAAAGCCAGCCCTGTCCCGCTTCAAGCGGGGAGTCTCAACACCTTCAAACATCAACGTCAAACAGCGAAGACAATGATCTTCATTCTATAGCTACATCAACAGAAGCACCTTAGTCACATCAGGGCGGATCAAACGGATGTGCTGAAATCGCAGATTCGCTAAGACACAAACAATAAAAGCCTACTGAGCAATTTTCATCCGTTTGTGGCCTTCCCTGCCTGCCGGCCGGCAGGTTTGTTACTTTCTTGCCTGTCCCGGCCCTTGCCGGGAGCCACCAAGAAAGTAAGTTATCGTTGTGCACTGCACAACTAACAACCCAAGTTAAAAGCGAATCTTAGCATAAAAAGAAAACACCAAAAGTTATCGATGCTTATCACATGATAAGCTAAAATTGAAGTGCTTTCAATCAAAACGGAATAAGTCATATACATCCAAAAAACAAAGAGGGACTATAAACATAGTCCCTCCACATATACACCATGAAAAAGCAAAGCACAATCTCTATAAAGCACTCCTCACCCCCGCATTCTTTCCTTGTTTACGCAGCAGCCCCGCAGCATGCCTGCGGAAAGACAGCAGGTTACGGGCAAACAAGAATGTATAGCGTCGATTCATCTGATTCAATAATCGCAATATCCTTTTCAGCCTGCCCTTCAGCAGAAGCTCCCGGTCTTTTTTGTCTTTAGGAAATATCCTGTCCAGCTTTCTTAACCTGTCCCTGAACTTCGGCGGCATATCCGAAAAATAATTGCGCAACAGCGGATGCGGTGTATACCCGTTGAGATAAGAAAGTTTGAAGAGTTGTTTTTTATCCTCCATGCTCAGGCTCTCCATCGAGTTGATCTCCAGTAAAACCATTACAGCAGGAGAATACTGCATCAATTCCTTATCCTCTCTATTCATGTTATTGATCCACTTCATACCAGTTTTTTTTGGGTGATCGAATAAAATATCAATGTTGTACATCCAGCACACGGAAGTACTTCTTGCCGGCAGGCACCCGCCATTTCACTTCATCACCTTTGCGGCAACCCAGTAAAGCAATGCCCACCGGTGACATCACCGAGATCTTCTTCTCTTTAATATTCGCCTGGCGTGGTACAACCACGGTCAGTTGCAGCATTCGCTTGCTATCCTTGTCTTCCAGGTGTACGGTGGCATTTAGTTTCACCACGTCTCCCGGCAGTGCTTCTTCTTTTACCAGTTTTGCTTTTTTGATGCCCGACAATAATCCATCGGCATCCAGCCTGTTGTATAATAACGTGCCTTCACTGTGATTGAGCAACTGCATGATCGTGTGGTGATCGATGATGCTAAGAATGGGTCGTTTGTTTATCGTTCTCATATCGGTGTGTTTTTGTGTGATCCAATCTGTTAGGTACCGCGGACAATAATTCATACACTGCCCACATCATCAGTGGTACAGTGAGCACCATGCCCCAATACCATCTTTCATCATGGGTAAAACCTTTTGCGATCACTACGGTATTCATGAGTATGCTGATCGAAAGAAGGGCTCCACCCGGCGATACTTCATTTCTCCTTGCCAGCTCGTTCAGCTCGTTCTTTTGCAGATCGGTTTTCATATAACCATATTTAAAAGGTGATAGAATACATGCATTACTGCAAAGCAGTTTTCATCTGCATGTGATCATACCCGGCCAGGCGTATACGGCCAGGTGGTGTGTAGCATTGTAATCGCTACCACGCATTGTCGAGGTCCCCGTGCATGTATCAGTTATGCCGGGGCAGAAGTACCAAAGTCCTTAAAGTTGGAAAAATAATAGAGGCTTTCGCAGAACGGAAAGAATTCTGTGAACGAACACGTATAGCTGTCGTGCATGTCAATAATAACATTATGCACGGGTATTGTGTGTCGATATGATATGCTGTTGTTCACGTATCAAATATACTTAAAGAGTTCTTAAAGGATGTTTAAAGGTAGCGACAACTATCATGATATTGATCATGTTCATCGCCTTTCTCGAACTAGCTTAAGGTATGGGTATCATTAGTATGAGTTTTTCGGATACTTTCTCATATTCTGTGAATCGAAATGCTCTCTACGCTATCCCCCTTTCCAATCCCGCAGCATGGCTGATACAGCCACCCCTGGGTGCAGGTGAAAACAGATCTTCTGCCGTCCATCTACAAACCGGTCTCTGCATAAAACGCCTCCCACCTGCCTCTTTTTCTGCGAACGCAAACATTCGGTGAGTAGGAAGTGTATGCAGAAAAAGCCAGCCCTGTCCCGCTTCAAGCGGGAAGTCCCAACACCTTCAAACAGCAACGTCCAAAAAACAGCGAAGACGATGATGTTCATTCTATAGCTACATCAACAGAAGCACTTTAGTCACATCAGGGCGGATCAAACGGATGTGCTGTTCTATCATCCGTTTGTGGCCTTCTTTGTTACTTTCTTGGC
>JAEZDC010000069.1 GCA_023429825.1 Bacteroidota bacterium
ACCTTGCGAGAAAATTAAATTCTGGGTGACGTTCCAGCCAAGATGAATGGCACACGGCACATATAGCGACATCGTTCTGCTATATCCAAATGCGTACACCAGGCCCATCGTACCGGTAATAAGAAAAGTGAACAGCATTTGCATAGGATTGCCGATCACTCCAAAAGAGAACCAGTGATAAATTCCAAAGGCGACAGCAGAAATGACTATCGCCTTTTTGATACCTAACCTCTTAATAAGAATGTAAAAAAGAACACCACGGAATATCAGTTCTTCAAACAGCACTGATTTAATATTCCACCATACTCCCTCTGTTACCAGTGCAAACGTGAGCTTCGGATTTACTTTCCATCTCAGGTCTGAAAAATACATCTTCAGTAAGAATCCACTGGCACAGCATAACGCCGTTACTAGGAAGAAAAAAAGAAGATCAATCAATCGCCTTTTAGTAGGTGCAAAGCCCAGCACCCGCAGATCATTTCTTTCATACAGCCAAATGATCAACCATGATATAGCCAGCTGTACAACGATCCCTGCCATTGATGATTCTTTGTATCAAACTAAAGCAAAAGTTTTCATTAACCAATCTTCATCACGCGTCCGGGATATTCGGCTCAACCAGCTTCGCCAGTTTTTCTAAAGATTCCTGCCAGCCCAGGTAGCACATCTCAGCAGGTATCGCATCCGGAATACCTTCCTGCGTGATCCTTATTTCTGTGCCTACAGAAACTTTATTGAGCGATACAGTGGTAACCATCTCTCCCGGTAAATTAGGATCGTCAAAACGATCTGTATACTTCAACAACTCGTTTGGCTTTATCTCTACATACTTCCCCCCAAATGAATGAGTGTTACCTGTAGAGAAGTTCATGAATGAAGCCTTGTATGATCCGCCCACCTCAGCTTTCATTTCATGTACGGTGCAAACAAAACCATATGGTGGTATCCACGAAGCCAAAGCTGCGGGGTTAGTGAATGCACGGAAGACTTTTTCAGGTGATGCTTTTAAAACTCTGTGGAATGAAACGTTATTAGCCATAACATATATTTTTTGTGAGTAATAAACTTTAACAACACAAAGATGAAAGTAAAGTTTCATTCACACCGAGGTGCCATACGGCATTCTAAAGGGGCATTTACGACTATCTAAAAAAAGCCTTGCAGTATTCAACTACAGGAATACGATCATATGCACCACTCTCAGCAGTTAAATAGATTGATTTCTTTTAGCATAATGGGTTATGTGCATCTATATCGCCTGACTCACTTTATAATATTCGCTATATAGGTTGCAGCAACTACTGTAAGCTCCATATTGTGATTAGCTTGCCCGTAGAAAGCCATCTGCAATTTATGTATAGATCAATCTGATCATTAACACCAGGCTGCACAATACATTGGTAAGGCAGGAAATATGATCGATATTCGGTTTCATGATTGAGATGTGCTATCAAATACGTAGCGGTATTTCTTAAGTAGGTTGAATGTAATCATCACATGAATAAATAGCATTGCAAAAATCACCATGAAAACATACATCATCGTTTTCATCATTTTCATTAATGTTTCTTTAGATATCCCCTGAGGATTACCCTGGATTTGCAGGCTTTTATCTAAAGCCTCACCCATTAATGATGGATTTGTTGAAACTAAAACTGCTTGTAATAAACCAAGGATCGAAAATATGATGGTCACTATCGCATTTACTTTTATCCAGTCCTTCAATCCTGGTTTACACGGTTGTGCTCTTAAAATACCATTGTTAAGAAACCGTAGGCTGGAGAATATATATATAGCTACACAAGCGAGCACAAATACAGGTAGAAGCATTGGCGGATTTCCAAGCGCTGGCAATAACATTATTACAGCTCCTAATACAAAGAAAATGGCTACAGGTAGCAATGCTATACTCAGAAAACGATAGAATGTATGTTTACGCATAGCCGGCAAATTTAGTTGTTTAGGTTTCTCATTTTTGAAATGGTTAATTCAAATAATCTGCATATGCAATACATTTAAATTCAGCCGAATATCGTTTTTCCTTTTTGCGTAATCCGCTTTTCCCGATGCGGCATTATCATCAATTCGATTCTGCTTCTCTTTGCTAAAAGTTTGAGATCGTGAAAAAATTGGCACTACTAACCTTACTAGCAATCAGTATAGAAGCTTACGCACAAAAAGACATCGCAGTTTTAAATCGCTTATCTGTAGCTCCAGTTGAAACGGGTGGAGCAGTTATTTCAGGGATTATTACTACAACAGATAATCATCCTGCATCATTTGTTACTATTTCAGTTAAAGGAATGAACAGGTTTACTACTTCTGATGAAAATGGATTTTTCAGTTTAAGGAATTTAAAAGAGGGCACTTATGTTCTTGAAATATCTATGATCGGGTTACACCCGCAGGAAAAAACGATAGAAGTTAAGAAAGATGGGGTGATGAACATCAGCATCTCGTTGAGTGAAGATGTAAAAAAGCTTGCAGAAATTATTATCATCACCGGAAGAAGATTAAACAGCCGTACTGTAGAGATCGGTAAGATCAACATCAACCCAATGGATCTTCCACAAGCTCTCACGGTAATTGGCCAGGGATTTATCCGTGAACAACAAGCTTTGCGTTTGAGTGATATTATTAAAAATGTTAACGGTGTTTATCTTACTACAACAAGAGGGAATGTTCAGGAAAGTTTTGCGGCGAGGGGTTATAGTTTTGGTAGTACTAATATGTTTAAGAATGGTGCAAGGATCAATTCCGGTTCGATGCCCGAAATGAGTTCATTGGAAAAAGTAGAAGTATTAAAAGGAAGCTCTGCGATATTGTTCGGGCAGGTAGCTCCTGGGGGAATAGTGAATATGGTAACTAAGCAGCCTAAGTTTAAGTTCGGAGGCGAGATTTCATTCAGAACCGGCAGCTTTGATCTATATAAACCTGCTTTTGATATCTATGGCCCGGCTACAAAAAATATTGCATACCGGGTAAACGGAACATTTGAAAGGGCAAACAGCTTCAGGAATAATATTTCTTCTCAACGTTATTATGTAAACCCTTCATTATTATTCAAACTTGGAAGCAACACAGAATTAGTGATCGAAGCCGATTATTTAAACCACGAGTTTACTCCTGATTTTGGTATAGGTAGTTTAGGCAATACCAAAATACCTGATGTACCGCGCAATCGTTTTATGGGAACTTCATGGCAGTATAATACAACACAGCAATCAACTGCCACAGCTACAGTAAAACATGATTTTAATGTAGATTGGAAGCTCAACAGCTCATTGTCTTATCAATATTACACACGGGATTATTATGGCGTTGAAAGAATACAAGCTGCTGCCAACGGCGATTGGACAAGACCTCTGGGAAAAATTCTTACTTACGAAAATTATTATACAGGACAGATCAACCTGATCGGAAAATTCATGACCGGTAAAATAAGTCATGACCTTTTAACCGGAATTGATGCAGACAGAACGATCACTTTAAATAACGATTTTAGTTTCCCCGCCGTAGTCGGCCTTCCTGCCGGAGGCTATGATAAGATCAATATTCTTGATCCATCGAAATATGTACAACGTACTGATATGCCTATTGCAACGAATGTCAGGAAAAGAGAGATTCCTGTTAACAGGTTCGGTGCTTATGTGCAGGATCTTATCAAAATCACTCCTAAGCTCAACGTTCTTGCAGGCATAAGATGGTCGCATGTCGCGGCAATCGGTATTGATTCAATTAATGTCTTAACCGGTGTGAAGACTAAAGGAAAAGACAAATTTGATAAAGCTTTCTCTCCACGGTTTGGGATTGTTTACAAGCCATATAATACAACTTCTTTGTTTGCCAGTTATTCAAATTCATTTGTCGTAAATACAGGTCAGGATGTGAACGGCAACCAGCTTGATCCATCTATAATCGATCAATATGAAATTGGTATAAAGAATGAATTTTGGAATGGTTTGCTTTCTGCTAATATTACAGTTTATAGGATCAGGAATAGTAACCTGGCTCAAACAGCGCCTTTTTTAAGCGATGGAGTAACCCCTAATAACAATACAAGTATAAAGGCATTAATGGGGCAAACACTTAGCGATGGTGTAGAGGTTGATCTTTCAAGCCATCCGCTAAAGGGGTTAGAAATCACAGCAGGCTATAGTTACAATTATGCCAGGTATATGAAAGCTCCTGTTAGCACCGGAAGTAATAAAGCCGGAGAGCGCTTGGTTAATAATCCAAATCATACAGCTAATACCACGGTGTTTTATACATTCCACAATAAAGGATGGAAAGGACTAAAAGTTGGTGCTTCAGTATTTTATATTGGCGATAGATTTGGCGGATGGAATAATACGGTAAATCAATCCCAGAATTATTCAAGACTGATCTTTGTAAATGGCTATACAACTATAGATGTATCTGCAGGATATACTTATAAAAAGATGTCATTGTTAGCTAAAGTTTCGAATTTGACTAATACACTTAATTATAGTGTGCATGAGAATTATAGCGTTAATCCGATTTCTCCAACACAGTTTATTGCGACGATATCTTATAAATTTTAATTAAAGCTTGTAAAAGAGGCAGAACAGGAACGTTTTGCCTCTTTTTTTGCAACTCAATTTCTGCACCAATGAAAATTTTTTTCCGACGAATACACTTATACTTAGGTCTCGCTGCAGGATTGGTGATATTGATATGTTGCCTCACAGGGGCAATTCTGGTTTTTGAGAAAGACCTGCAAATGATGCTCAATAAGAAAAGGTATTTTGTTGAAGCAGGAACTAACAAACTTCCAATTGAGGCTTTGGTGAAGCAAGTAAAAGATAGCTTTCCAAATGCCAAAATCAATGCAGTAAAGGTGTACGAAGATGCTACCCGGTCAGTTGAAGTGAATGCTAGTGTTTCCGCAAAAAAGAGTGAACAAAAGGAGGCGTCAAAAGCTGAAACTCCAAAGCAAGGATCCGCTGAAAAGAAGTCTGGGGCTGTACCACGTCAGCCGGGGTTTACTTTTTTTGTAAATCCTTACACGGGTGAAGTACTTGAAAAATACAGTTACCGCGAAACCTGGTTCTATATTGTATTCGCTTTGCATCGTTGGTTATTAGGAGGTGAAGGCAGCATAGGCAAATACATAGTAGGCATTTCCACCCTTATGTTTCTTTTTATTCTTATCACAGGTATCATCTTATGGTGGCCCAAGACAAATAAAATTCTAAAGCAACGTCTGAAAATAAAATGGAATGCGGGTTGGAAAAGGATCAATCATGATCTGCATTTAGTATTTGGTTTTTACAGTGCTATTTTCCTTTTCATTTTTGCTTTCACAGGATTGGCCTGGAGTTTCGAATGGTTCAATAATGGTATTTATAAAGTGACGAATTCTCCTGTTAAAGCACCTCTGCCTCCAAAGTCGGTTTACGATTCTTCTGCTAAAAAGATTTCGTTTGATCAGGCACTGGCAATGGCTAAAACGGTGTATACAGATGTTCAATTCTATAATATCTCGATGCCAAAAGATTCTATTGAAGCAGTAAGTATTTCTGCTCTTTCTAAAGATCCTGTGCATGAATCAGCAACAGATGCAGTCTATCTCGATCAATATACTGGTGCGGTTTTAAAAACAATGAAGTATAGTGAACGCAGCTTAGGTGCAAGAGTTCGTTCTACTTTTAAACCGGTGCATACAGGAAGTATTTGGGGTACACCATCTAAGATCATTGCATTTATTGTCTGCCTCCTCGGTGTAACCTTTCCGATCACTGGAATGATCATGTGGCTCAACCGCACTAAACGCATGCGGCAAAACCGGAGCGAAGAATACCTGGATTAATTATTATTCAATTCATTATACATGGGGTTCAGATATCTGAACCTTTTTTATTTCGCATGCCATCAGTCCTACAATAATAAATTTCACCTTTTTGAAATATATGTTTAAGTTTGTCTCAACAAATTTTTAGACTAATCTAAAAAATGAAAACACGGTTTTTACTTTTGACAATTTTGGTAACGTTTGCAGTCCACGGACAGTACATTGTAGAGGGAACCCTTTTAGCCAATGGTAATCCTGTTGCTTCAGCCAGCATTATAGTACATCCAAAAAAACATTCTGCGATCGCAGATAGCTTAGGGAGATTTTATTTCACGCTTGCAACAGGTAAGTATACGCTGCATATCACTGCTGTAGGTTTTCACTCCATCAATAAAGAAATATTGGTGAAAGCGGATACAAGTATCAGCATAGATCTCGTTGAACAAGAAAACGATCTGCAGGAAGTGGTGATAACCGGAACCATGAAAGAAGTAAGTAAATCAGCAAGTCCTGTTCCGGTAGAAGTGTATACGCCAAAGTTTTTCCAGAAATCAGCCCCGGCCAATCTATTCGAAGCGGTGAGCATGGTGAATGGCATCAAACCCCAACTAAATTGTAACATCTGTAATACTGGTGATATTCATATAAATGGCATGGAAGGTCCATATACGCAGGTATTGATCGATGGAATGCCTATCGTAAGTGGATTGGCAACAGTATATGGTTTGATGGGAATTCCTTTGTCTATGATCGAAAGGATGGAAGTGATCAAAGGACCCGCTGCCTCGTTATATGGTTCTGAAGCTATGGGAGGAACAATTAACATCATAACTAAACTTCCCAAACGAGCGCCACTGTTTTCAACAGACATCAATTATTCTTCCTGGAATGAAATGAATTTTGATGCGGGATTTAAAATGAAATGGAAGAAGGCGAGTAGTCTTGTAGGGCTTAACTATTACTATTACGATTCTCCCAAAGACAAAAACAACGATGGCTTTGCTGATGTAACACTTCAAAAAAGAATATCTCTCTTTAATAAATGGAGCTTCGATCGAAAATCATTGAAACAATTCCAGGCAGGAGCAAGATTATATTATGAAGATCGTTGGGGCGGGCAAATGAATTGGAACAGATCTTTTCGTGGAGGAGATAGCGTGTATGGAGAAAGTATCTATACCAAACGCCTTGAACTATTTGGTACTTATGAAATGCCAACAAAAGAACAGTTCATCCTTAATTGGTCGCTTAACCTGCATGATCAAAATTCTTATTATGGAACTACGCCGTACATGGCGCAACAACACATAGGGTTCTTACAATTACACTGGAGTAAACAAATCAGTGCTCAACATAATTTATTAGCAGGAACTGCAGCAAGGTTTACTTACTATGATGACAATACAACTGCAACAAAAGAATCGGATCGGATTTTTCTACCGGGTTTATTTGTGCAGGATGAATGGGAATTCAGTACGAATAATACATTGCTGACTGGTATAAGAATAGATCATAATAATATCCACGGTTTTGTATTTAGCCCGAGAGTTGCATTAAAACTCCAGCCTGTATATAAGCATACGCTACGTATGAGCATGGGAACGGGTTTTAGAGTGGTGAACATCTTCACAGAAGATCATGCAGCATTGACAGGTGCAAGAGATGTGGTGATCGCAGAAGAATTAAAACCCGAACGTTCGTTCAATTCAATTCTCAACTGGCAATATAATTTCAATTCAAAAAAGTCTACAGGTTTCATAGAGGCGAATTTGTTTTACTCTTATTACTTCAACAAGATCATTCCTGATTATGATACTGATCCTAACAAGATCATCTATCAAAACCTGGCCGGTCATGGAATTGGAAGAGGAATAAACCTGAATGCAGAGTGGAATAAACACCAATCCTATAAATTCAACCTGGGCCTAAGCTTTATGGATGTTTACCAGGTTAGAAACAATAACCTGGGCAAATTAGAAAAACAGCAACAGGTTCAGGCGCCAAAATGGAGTGGCACTTTCAGTTTAGGGAAAACATTTACTAAGCCCAATCTCGCAATTGACTTTACAGGAAATTGGTATGGGCCAATGCGGTTACCCATTTTTCCGAATGATTATCGTCCGGGATATTCACCGTGGTTTTGCTTAGCCAATATTCAAGTCACAAAAAAAACATTGAAACGATGGGAGTTTTATGGCGGGATAAAAAACCTGTTGAATTTTATTCCCTCTGATCCCATCATGCGACCACAGGATCCTTTTGACAAGCATGTAAATGATCCTGTAAACAATCCTAATGGATATACCTTTGACCCTTCGTACAATTATGCTCCATTACAGGAAAGGAAAGCCTATCTCGGGTTCAGGTATACCATTAAATAGAAAGCACCTAATTACCAAAGATTTGCATTCTGTAAAAATCCGTTTTTCATCTTACTGCACTGTTCCTTCAACAGTCTGCATTCCTTAACTTCGCAGCCTTTAAAATCAACAGGAATAAGGATGAGTGCGAAGTATAGAGAATTTTCACAATTGAATCTTCCATCGATAGAAAAAGAGATACTTGCTAAATGGCAGGCCGAAAATGCTTTTGAGAAAAGTGTGAGCTTGAGAGAAGGTGCCGAGCCTTTTGTTTTTTATGAAGGTCCGCCCAGTGCGAATGGAATGCCCGGCATTCATCATGTTATTTCAAGAACGTTGAAAGACATGGTGTGCCGTTACAAGACCATGCAGGGTTTCCAGGTGAAGCGCAAAGGTGGATGGGATACGCATGGACTTCCTGTTGAATTAGGCGTTGAAAAAGAATTAGGAATTACCAAAGAAGATATCGGTAAGAAAATATCCGTTGAAGAATACAACCAGAAATGTCGTGAAGCAGTACTTCGGTATAAAGACAAATGGGATGAGCTCACCACCAAAATGGGTTATTGGGTTGACCTGAATGATCCTTATATCACTTTCGATAACAAATACATTGAAACACTTTGGTGGTTACTAAGTGAGTTATATAAAAAAGGACTACTGTACGAAAGCGTAAGTATTCAGCCTTACTCTCCTGCTGCAGGAACCGGTTTAAGCTCTCATGAATTGAACCAACCCGGTACTTACAAAGATGTGAAGGATACATCTGCAGTAGTGATGTTTAAAATAGTCAATGAGTCATTTGTCAATAGGTCATTTATGAAAGATTTTGATTGTAATGACTTAATGACCAATGATTTTTTCTTCTTAGCCTGGACGACAACTCCATGGACACTGCCATCGAATCTTGGATTGACCGTTGGTCCTGATATAGATTACGTTCTGGTAAAAACTTTCAATCCATACACGCATCTTCCTGTCAATGTTGTTTTAGCAAAGGCATTAATTGGAAAATATTTCAAGCCGGAAGGTGAGAATGGCGATTTCGACAATTATTCATCAGAAACAAAACTGCTCCCCTGGAAAATTCTAAAAGAGTTCAAAGGAAAAGATATTGAAGAAGCACGCTACGAACAACTCCTTCCTTACGAAGCCAACTCTTTAGAAAAAGTAAAGGAGATCACACCCGATGCTGATCCTTTTAAAGTACTATTGGGAGATTTTGTTACTACAGAAGACGGTACCGGAATCGTTCACACTGCCCCGGCATTCGGTGCAGATGACTATAAAGTTGGTAAGAAATACAACATCGGCATTCTCACCATGGTTGATCGTGAAGGAAAGTTTGTTGATGGATTGGGTGAGTTCAGCAATCGGTTCGTAAAAGATTATAAGAACGACAAGGAATACTCTGACGTTAACGTTGACATCTCTGTTAAACTCAAAAAAGAGAACAGGGCATTCAAAGTTGAAAAATACGAACACAGTTACCCGCATTGCTGGAGAACCGACAAACCGATTCTTTACTATCCACTTGATGCATGGTTCATTAAAACCACTGCACTAAAAGACAGAATGGTAGAGTTGAACAAAACCATCAACTGGAAACCAAAATCAACCGGTGAAGGAAGATTTGGCAATTGGTTAGAGAATATGGTGGATTGGAATCTTTCCCGTTCACGTTACTGGGGAACACCATTACCAGTATGGAGAACAGAGGATGGCAGCGAAGAAGTTTGCATAGGCTCTATCGAAGAACTCAATGAAGGAATAAGAAAAGCCAATGAAGTTTTAGGTGGTGATGTCAACAAAAATTATTTGCACGAAGGAATTCTCGATCTGCATAAACCTTATGTAGATGAGATCGTTCTCGTTTCACCTTCCGGCAAACCAATGAAACGTGTTCCGGATCTGATCGATGTATGGTTCGATTCCGGTGCAATGCCTTATGCTCAATGGCATTTTCCTTTCGAAAATAAAGATGAATTCAAAAAAGCCTTTCCTGCAGATTTTATTGCTGAAGGCGTAGACCAAACGAGAGGCTGGTTCTATACATTACATGCATTGGCTGCATTACTCTTCGATTCTGTTGCATACAAAACAGTTGTTTCCAACGGACTTGTGTTAGATAAGAACGGCAACAAAATGAGTAAGCGTCTCGGCAATGTTGTCGATCCTTTCAAAACAATTGAAACATTCGGAGCTGATGCAACACGCTGGTATCTCATCACAAACGCATCACCCTGGGATAATCTGAAGTTTGATATTGATGGCATAAAAGAAGTGCAGCGTAAATTCTTTGGTACATTATATAATACGTATCAATTCTTTGCACTCTATGCAAACGTTGATGGGTTCGCTTTTAAAGAAGGATATATTCCCTTGGAAGAAAGACCAGAGATTGATAGATGGATTCTATCATCCCTCAATACACTTATCAAAAAATTGAATGATGCCCTGGATGATTACGAACCTACAATTGCCGGGAGAGCCATCGAAGAATTCGTAGACGAACACCTCAGCAACTGGTATGTACGTCTCTGTCGCCGTCGTTTCTGGAAAGGAGAATATGAGCAGGATAAGATCGCTGCATATCAAACATTGTATGAATGCCTGGAAACGATTGCTCGATTAATGGCACCTATCTCTCCATTCTTCAGCGATGCCATCTTCCAAAACCTCAACGCCGTATCCGGGAGATTCAACGTGTCGTCTGTTCACCACGCCGATTTCCCGGAAGCAATTGAATCTGCTGTTGATTCAGACCTGGAAGAAAGAATGCAATTAGCCCAGGATGCATGCTCACTCGTTTTATCTATTCGTAAAAAAGTAAATATTAAGGTTCGCCAGCCGCTGCAAAAAGTGTTGATTCCTGTACTTGATCCAAAAATGAAAGAACAGCTTCAAAAAATTGAGGATCTCATAAAAGCAGAGGTTAACGTAAAAGAATTGCAGTACATCACAGAAACAGAAGGCATCATCAGCAAAAAGATCAAACCTAATTTTAAAACCTTGGGTAGCAAGCTGGGTGCTAATATGAAAGAAGCTGCTGCTGTTATTAGCAATTTCTCTCAACAACAAATAGCTGAGCTCGAAAAGAATGGAAGTATCAGCCTTCAATTATCAACCATCAACGTAGATATATCTACTAATGATGTAGAAATTATTGCTGAAGATATACCAGGCTGGAGTGTGGCTTCAAAGGCCTATCTCACTGTTGCATTAGACATAACCATAACACCTGAATTAAAGAAAGAAGGGGATGCCCGTGAGTTCGTGAATCGCATACAAAATATCAGAAAAGAAAGCGGTTTTGAACTTACAGACCGTATATTCGTGCAGGTACAGGATGTGCCTGAGCTGAAAGGCTCCCTAAACGATTATAAAAACTATATTTGCGCCGAAATTTTGGCAGATTCCCTCGATTGGTTGCCCCTGATTGAACAAGGCACTGATATTGAGGTGAACGATATAAGCCTGAAAGTGAGTGTAAATAAAAAAGGGTAAATGTATGGCTACCAAAAAACCAGCCCCTAAAAAACCAACCAAAACTGCTGTAAAAACTTCTAAATCAGTTAAAAAAGCAGTGCCAGCAAAAAAAGTAACCAAGCCAGCTAAAAAGGCGATACCTGCTAAAAAAGCAGCAAAGCCTGCAGCAAAAAAGGTAGTTGCTAAAGCTAAGCCTGCTCCTAAAAAAGCAGTAAAACCTATGGCAAAGAAGTCTTCAAAGCCGGCTCCAAAACCTTCTAAGCCAGTAGCTAAAAAAGCAACTCCGGCCAAGAACGTTAAGCCAGCCAAGAAAGTAGTTCCTGCCAAAAAAGTGGTTGCTAAACCAGTAGCCAAGCCAGCGGGTAAAGTGGTGAAGCCAACTAAACCAGAGCCCAAAAAAGCCGTTGCTGTAAAAGCAGCTAAGCCTGAAAAACCACCAAAACCCCCAAAACCTGTAAAACCTCCTAAGCCACCGAAAGCTGCGAAACCCGCTCCGGCACCTCGTGCACCAAAGCCGAAACCAGCACCTCAGCCATTCCCGGATCCGAGAAGAGCGCCTGTGCTTCAGCCCAGAGGTTTTCAGCGTCCTACAAAAAAGGATGAACCGGTGAAAGAAGTAAAAATTCCTAAGACCACTGTAAAAAGCAGTGTTCCTTACAGACCAGGATATACCCCTTTAGACCAAAGAAAAGATTCACAAACTTCAAATGAACCACTAGTGAGATACAGCGATAGCGAATTGAATGAGTTCAGAGAACTTATCAATAAGAAATTAGATGCAGCGAAGAAGGAGCTAGCCTATTTACAAGGTCTTATCACCCGTAAAGACGAAATGGGCGGCGATGAAACCGATAACCGTTACATGACTATGGAAGACGGTGGCATGAGCATGGAAAGAGAACAGCTCAGCCAAATGGCCAGCCGCCAGATTCAATATATCGATCACCTTGAAAAATCGATCATCCGTATTGAAAATAAAACATATGGTATCTGCCGTGTTACCGGAAAGTTGATCGATAAAGCTCGTTTACGTGCTGTGCCTCACGCCACACTCAGCCTGGAAGCCAAATTAGGTTTGGTAAAACCAAGCAACGAACAATAACAAGCATACGATCTTCGTTAAGATAAAGCTTTAAGGGCTGCCGAAAGGTGGCCTTTATTGATTTTAGTACCAGCATCATCTCTTCGTGGCATCACCTGTTGCGTCGCAAGCACTTCATCGTCCCCTTTACATGGCCTCTTGTACGCGAAATATCGGATGGGTTTAAAAAAATGGTCGCCTGATCTCAAAAAATGGATTTCTAGTTGGAAGAAGTGGATATCGGACTTGCAGAAATGGATTATTGATGGGAAGAAGTAGATTCCTGATTGGAAGTATGGGATTTCTGATTCTGTTAAGTTGATAAAAGATCGGCGAAGGTAGTTTTATGGCCTGCGAAACAGCCTTTAAGGGTTAGAAAATAGCCACTTATCTTCTATATAAATGACTTGCCGATTCTTCTTTGTTATAAATGTCTCTCTAAAAATGGCAATATGCTCCTTATACATACTTTTTTATACCAGGTTCAATCCATCAACAAATAAATCTTTCCATTTTCTTCTTTCACTTGATAGGTTTTGATCTTCGTTTTTGCTGGTCCTGCTTTTA
Organism: Bacteroidota bacterium; assembly: GCA_023429825.1. Classification (GTDB taxonomy): domain Bacteria; phylum Bacteroidota; class Bacteroidia; order Chitinophagales; family Chitinophagaceae; genus JAEZDC01. The sequence goes on from JAEZDC010000069.1 coordinate 13,313, forward strand.
CTTTTCCATCGCATACATCAAACTGAGATCCGTGCCATGGGCACTGTACTGTTCCGCACATCAAACTGCCGCCAGCTAATGAGCCTCCCTTGTGCGGGCAACGGTCTTCAAAAGCTTTATACCCATTCTCAGTTTTGCCTAAAGCTATTCTTTCATTGCCCACATGTATCAGCTTCATTTGATTTAACAGTAGTTCATCTGCAGTAGCCACTTCCATTTCGCCCTTTTTCCGGTCAACATGAATTTCTTTCCACTTACCAGCAAATGCATAACGGGGATCGACACCTATCTGATTCCGATACACCAACGTTCCTCCCATCCAGCCTGCAATCATTAGTAACATCAATCCAATGGCTTCACCCGTTAGGATGATTGAAGCAGACGGCGTTGTATTATCTCTTCTGTATAACCAGATGCTTAAAAACAATAATATATTTAAAGTATTGATAAGACCATGTTGAATGCCTCTTTTCTTGCCCGAGCTTTTTGGAGGAACAGTATAAATGAGATCGATTATACCTGGCACTGCAGCAACTAACCCGGAGATCACACCCGAAATATTAAGATAGGCCGCGGTGGTATGAAAGTTATTTATACGAAATAGAATAGCTAACAGATCAAAAATAAACGAGCCGGTAAAAAATGCGATGGGAAATGCAATAAGAATGGGATGTATAGGATGACTTTTTATGCTGGCCTTGCTTTTCATGCGGAGAATTTCGCAAGCAGCCGCAAAAACTTTACCTGAATGTTTAAAATGAAAAACGTCTTGCATTCACAAGACGTTTTTCATTTAACATGTGCTATTAAACTACACTGTCAGAAGTATAGCTGTTAGCTGTTGTTGTTGAAGACGTTCTTCCTTTCAATTTATTCAACGCATCTGTTGCTTTTGTTTTAAGCGAATCTACCATTTCAGGATGTTGCTTAAGATAATAAGCAAGTCCAGCTACTCCTGCCGCTAATAATAATTTGTTCATACGTATTTTTCTAAATAAAATTCAAGCATAGTGCCAGTTTTATAACTCATTTTCACCTGGCTGACAATCATTAATTTGATATAATTATTACTTAGGTTTGATCATGCAACTGAAACTACTTATCGCATTGCTGCTTGTTCCATTTTTCAACATTGCACAGTCTTATGTTGATTATGTTAACCCGCTGATGGGAACAGATTCGAAGTATCAATTGAGTAACGGGAATACTTATCCGGCTATCTGCGTACCGTGGGGAATGAATTTCTGGACACCTCAAACAAATAAGATGGGCAATGGCTGGCAATATCAATACAGTGCCGATAAGATCAATGGGTTTAAACAAACTCATCAGCCCTCACCATGGATGAATGATTATGGGCAATTTGCAATTATGCCTGTAACCGGTAAATTAAAATTCAGGCAGGAAGATAGAGCAAGCTGGTTTTCTCACAAGGCAGAGATAGTAAAACCATACTACTATAATGTGTATCTGGCAGATCATGATGTTACAGCTGAATTAACCACATCGCAAAGAGCAGCACAGTTTCGGTTCAACTATCCCACAACCGATAGTGCATTTATAATAGTGGATGCATTCGATAAAGGTTCTTATATTAAAGTAATACCTGCTGAAAACAAGATCATTGGTTATTCTACAAAACATGCAAGAGGTCCGTTGCCTAACTTCAGAAACTATTTTGTTATCCAGTTTGATAAGGCCTTTACGGTGTCTTATACATGGCACGATAGCGTTCTGGTAAAAGATGCATTAGAAATGAGTGCAGACCATTCAGGAGCAGTGGTTGGATTTACAACTAGGAAAGGAGAAAAGGTGAATATTAAAACCGCCTCTTCTTTCATCAGTTTTGAACAAGCTGAAAGGAACCTGAATGAAATTAAATATGATGATTTTGATATTACCAGGGAAAAATCTAAAACAGAATGGAATAAAGTGCTTGGTAAAGTTGCAGTTGAGGGAGGCACGGAAGAACAAATAAAAACTTTCTACTCATGCTTATATAGAATGGTGCAATTTCCTCAACGATTATATGAGTATGATGCATCGGGTAAGATCATTCATTACAGTCCCTATGATGGCAAGGTGCATGATGGTTACATGTTTGGTGGCACCGGGTTTTGGGATACGTTCAGAGCGCTTTACCCTTTTTTGAATTTGATGTACCCATCTATAAATAAAGAAATGCAGGAAGGATTGCTTAATGATTATAAAGAAGGAGGATGGTTACCTGAATGGAGTAGCCCCGGCTATGCAAATATTATGATAGGAAATAATTCAGCTTCTGTTGTTGCAGATGCATATATAAAAGGATTGCGTGGTTATAATATCGATTCTCTATACCAGGTATTGTTGAAGGGTGCTAATAATGAAGGTCCTATTGATGCTGTGGGAAGAAAAGGAGCAGAATATTATAAGACCATGGGCTATGTTCCTTATGATGTTAAGATAAACGAAAGTGCTGCAAGAACGTTGGAGTATGCGTATGATGACTTTTGTATTTACCAATTAGCAAAAAAACTGAACAGGCCTAAGGAGGAAATAGAATTATATGCAAACCGCAGCCAGAATTACCGCAAGTTGTTTGACAATGAAACCAGGTTGATGAGAGGTCGGAAAAAAGATGGAAATTTTCAATCTCCTTTCAATCCGTTTAAATGGGGCGATGCATTTACTGAAGGCAATAGCTGGCACTATACCTGGAGTGTTTTTCATGATGTGGAGGGATTAAAAGAATTAATGGGCGGCGATAAGATGTTTATTTCAATGCTCGATTCTGTTTTCAAAATGCCGCCAGTATTTGATGATAGTTATTACGGCGGAACAATTCACGAGATAAGAGAAATGCAGATCATGAACATGGGGCAATATGCGCATGGTAATCAGCCGATACAGCATATGATCTATCTATACAATTATACCGCGCAACCGTGGAAAGCGCAACATTGGCTGAGAGAGGTGATGGAGAAAATGTATAAGCCTACACCCGATGGATATTGTGGTGATGAAGATAACGGGCAAACCTCTGCATGGTATGTTTTTTCTGCTATGGGTTTTTATCCTGTATGCCCTGCAACCGATCAGTATGTTTTAGGCACACCATTGTTTAAGAAAGTCACTTTGCATTTAGAAAATGGTAAAAAATTCATTATTAGTTCCGCTAATAATTCTGCCAATAATAAATACATAAAGTCCGTGGCATTAAATAATAACCAATGGAGTAACAATTGGATCAGTCATTTGGATGTTATGAAAGGAGGAAGTTTAAATTTTTCGATGGATAAAGCACCGGCTAAACGTAGAGGAATAACAAAGATAGCCTGGCCATATTCATTTTCTCGTAAAGATTGATCAGGCAACGTCTTCTCCGGTAGAGGCGATGTACAATTTAAACCAGTCTTCTCTTGAAAGTGAAATGTTCTGTGCTTCCTTGGCTTGTTGTAACCTCTCGATCTTTGTAGTGCCTAACACAGGAATTATTCCGGAAGGATGTTTAAGTAAATACGCTATTAATATTTGGTTTATACCCGTTGAATATTTTTCGCTTAATGATGAAGCAACAGATACAATGCTTCGATAACGCGGATGGCTATCATCATTCATAATACCGCCACCCAAAGGCGCCCATGCCATCGGGCTTATTTTGTGCATTAAGCAATGGTCTAACACACCATTGGTAAAGGGGTAGTGATGGAGAATGGAAATTTCCAATTGGTTATATTGGATATCGATGTGCTTTCTCAGTAATTCAATATGATGAGTAGAAAAATTACTCACACCGAATTGTAAAATTTTTCCCTGGCTTGTTAAGTGATAGATCGCCTCAGCAACTTCTGCAGGATCCATCAGTGGGTCAGGACGATGAACGAGCAATACATCTATATAGTCAGTATTAAAATTTCTCAAAGAACATTCAACTGATGCGATAATATGATCGCTGGACGTATTGTATGATTTGATGACATGCCCCGGCCTGTTATTGCTCATTAACTGTATCCCACACTTTGTAACGATCTGGATTTTTTCTCTAAGGGCTGAATTATGCTTCAATACTTCTCCAAACTCATTTTCTGTTGTATAATCTCCGTAAATATCTGCATGATCAAATGTGGTGATGCCGTTTTCTAAGCACGCCTCTATCATTTGGCGATACTCATTAAGGGTAAAAGCAGCGCCCCATTTGCCCCATCTCATGCAGCCTGCAATAGGTACAGATAAGCTTATCATGATCTAAAAATAAAAAATGTAACTAAACTATTATAAAGCCACTGCAACTAGTGTAATTGTAGTAGTGTATGGGTGCTGTTTATCTGCATTAAGAATGATAGTATTGCCTGGGTCAGTAAAATATCTGAGGTGGAAATTAATAGCGGGATTGCTGGATTGGGTACTTCGTATGAGTGTTTGATCCATTGCTGACAGTGGGAAGGAAAAAGTTGAAATATGATTAGGTTGGCTATTCATGCTTGCCTGTAATTTCAAAACCGAAACAGCCAGGGGATTAGTATTAGATGAGGTGAAATCCGGTGCATCTGTCTTTGCAATAATTTCATATGGAACATGAGCCAATACTGAAAGCGCATTGTTTTGCATAATGGAAATGCCATTGGTATAGGTTGAGCCGGAATTAAAATTAAAACTAACATTACTTGCTCCACCTGCTAGTTGAAGATTGAATTGATAATTTCCCGAGTATGTATAATGAAAGCTTACATTGACTGTTGTTGATCGCAGGAGTTGATTATTGGAATCATACAGGGAAAAAACCAAGCTGGTGGTATAAGTTCCATTATCGGGTTTTATAAGATGCGTGCCACCCTGGATGATGAGATCATATAAGTGTGTAAAGTTATTTGGAGGTGGTTGAACAAGGGTGTTAGTATTACTGATGAGAGTTATTTCAGAGGTACTAAGTTGTATTGGAGTTGTAATTAACCCTAACGCTGCAGCCGAAGGCCCTCCTGAAGCTGAATTAAATTTTATGGAAGCGTAAGCGGGTGACACCGTACTTGCTCCGCAAACAAAATCTCCGGTAGCTCTCACCTTCAAGGAGAATCCGGTACATGTAGTATTCGAAGGAACACCCCATTGCAAATTAATTCCATTAGAAGCTGTGCCGCCTGCTACCACTTCCGCATAAGTACTAAATGTGGGAGCATTGTCGTAGTAAGATTGGAGTGTAAGCGGTGTACATGAAACATTAACATTGTTAACAAAACTGATCGGGATTGTCTTAGTGCTCACCAGTTGGTTGCTGGCATTATAAAACGAGAATATTAAATTATTTGAAAAAGTTCCCTGGTTAGGTTGAATAAGATGGTTACCCCCCTGTACAGAATAGTTGAATTTGTATTCATAATAATACCAGTTATTTGGGGGCACATTCAAGGCAGTAGTTGCATTCATAATTAGCTGGTCTGTGGTGCTCAGAGATACTGCTGCGGTATTTATTCCTGCATTAGGTCCGCCTGTGGAAGATGCGAATTGTATTGACGTATAGATAGGAGCAATACTACTTGTGCCATTAGTATAATTTCCTGCAACTCGTACTTTAACTGACCATCCTGTCATGCAATTAGTTCCGTACGCTATGTTAAATGATAAGGTGATGCTATTGGCTGCTGTTGCACCAGCGTGCAATTGAGCATACGTATTGAATGTAATATTGCTGTTATTGTATCCACCTAAACTTACATTTGCTGAACTACACTGCGTAAAACTTTTATGTGGATAAGCAATTATGATTGCTATCATTATGTATTTAAAGAAGGCCATATAACTTATTCAGAAAAAAAATCAAGTTCAGCAATAATGCCTTTGTCTTTTTTTGAAGATCTAATAAGAACGGTCGCAGTGTACCTTCCGCGATTAAGATTTGGCAATGGAATATTCACCGTTCTAAAATCTCCTGGTAAACTATAAAGTGGAATATCATCGAGCTTAATTTTTTTTCCATTCGCTTCACTGAATAACTCGGTCTCTATTTCACCTTCGATCCACTTTTCTCCAGTGTTTAGTAATTGCAACTCCAGGTGACTTGTTGAAGAAGAAATGTTAGGTGGTCTTTCTTTTTGAATATCTTTCAAGTCGATAACTTCCAAAGAGCAATTGGCTTTGTCAGAAAAACTGTGATATATTTTTGTCCCTACCTGAACCGCAACTTTAGCTGAACTTGTAAACAAGCGGTTCGTCTCCGAAGTTACTTGTGTAAAAAAAACAATAGCTGTTCTTACGGGAATTGAGGTTGTAGTAGCTATAGGTTGCAGTGTTACAGATATAATGATTTGTTCTTTTGGCCGAAGAATAATATATGGGGATGGATCAACCTTTATCCAATTCGCACAGGAATTGTTTAGAGCGCCAGCTTCAAAAAATAGATTTTTCCCTAAAGAATCGTATCTCCAGTCTTTCACAGATACCAACAACTCTAAGTCTTTATCTCCCTTGTTCATCAAGGTTATCTTTTGGGTGCTGATTTTGCCTATAGGGGTATAATAGTATAATCTGCCCGGAGAAAAATTGATACTTACTTGCCCTTGAATCTCAAAGAACAGTATTGCGTTAATAACAAGGCTTAGGCTTATCTTTAGTAAATGCATCCGATTTCGTTGGATTATAAAATAAAATCTAACTCTGCTAGTTTCAACTCGTCCCGGTTTCCATAATTGATTATGACTGTAGCAGTATAACTTCCTTTCTCCAGCGATGTAGGTAAATCTTTTCTCAAAATTCGAACCTCTCCGGGCAACATATCAAACTCAGGGCTTTCAAGCACTACTTTCTTTCCTGTTTTCGAATTCATCAATTCCCATTTGGTTTTTGCCTCCAGCCATATTCTTCCCGTATTCGTGATCTTTAATTCTAGTGCTGAATTTGTGGAACTATCTTTTATCAATGCGAGGTCTTTAAACTCATTGATCTCGATGTTCTTTTCATCAAAACTTTTGAAAGAATGATAAAGTTTAATTCCAAGCCTTATTGCTAATTTTAGAGAAGCGCCATTTGCTTTTGGTACCTCCGCTGGATTAAGTTGAGTTAGGTATATCATTGAAGTATGTACGGGTATACTTGTATCAGCATCAGCAGCAGGAGTAATAACAAGGTTAATATCCCTTGTTTCTTTTGGCTGTAATATAAAATATGAACCTTCAAGTACCTGTATCCAATTCCTCATTGAAGTTTTTAAAGTGCCTGCGGGAAACACTTCATTATTTCCTGTTATATCGTGTCTCCAATCATTTACAGAAAGTCCGATTTCGAGTGGAGTATTATTCGGGTTTGTGATGGTAATTTTTTTAACAGATGAATTACCTTTTGAAACTCTAAAATAATTTCTAACAGGAGAAGCTGTCATACCAGCTTGGCTGTATGCCTGGTATGAGTAAAAAAGCAAACAAAGGTAAGCAATGCAGCAAGTTTTCCTTTTCATAAGGGTGATTTAGAGAAGAACAGGAAAATGCTCGGCAATTTTCCTGTTCGTTAAGTTAGGGTTCAATAGTATATGTAACAGTAGCGGTATAGTTTCCGTTTGGCTTGCCCAAAAAGTGTGAGGCATTGCTGCCACCACCTGCTGTATAGGTAACATTAAACTTATACAAAGCTGTTCCACCGGTTGTGGTAAGTATCTGAGTCGCAGTGGTGCTTAATGCAACCGCAGGTGCGTAGGTTGTACCTGCAGGTTTTCCTGAGTTGCCTGAAGATCCATCTGCAGCTAGAACTGTTACTGCGGCGGCTGGTATAAGGTTACCGTTTCCGTCATTTAAGTCTGCACCGATAGCCACTTTTATTTGAAATGCTTTACTTGCAACTACAAATAAATGATCGGCTAATGCTTGCTGAACGCCGTTTTGATACGCAGCGGGAGTATTAAATGCAAATGCAGGCACGTTAGTATTGTTCCCCACTGCGGAAGCAATGTGAATGTCAAGTACATCGGCTAGGGTTACAGTGATGTTGGCTGTTACTGATCCGTTTCCCTGAGCTTTGCTGCTGAAGTTTGAAGCAACACACGTAAAAAGGATCATTGTCGTGATTAGAGTTTTCTTCATTGTCGTATTGTTTTTATTTAAGAAATATGAGCTCTGCTAATGCTCAATGTTTTTCAACGTTGTTATGTTTAACTAATGAGGGTGAAATAAACTTTTTTGTATTCAGCTTTCTTTCTTTAACCTTCAATTGAAAATGAGTTATACTTTCTTTATCTGTAGTAATAAGGATCCGCTGGAAATCGTTAAGACATTCTACCTCCTCAGGAATATTCTTTTTTTCCAATATAATATCATATTCTCCTGTAGGAAGAAACAAACTGAATTCGCCTTCCGCATTTGTTTTAGAGGAAAAGGACTCACCCTGACCGTTAATAGCCTTAACGATTAAACCAGTTTTATTAACATCAACTTCGTAACTATATTTATTGGAAGAATAAGTAATAGTTCCTTTCAATACACCTGTTCGTTGAAGTGGTATTTCTAACCGCATATTTTTAGTAAAAGATGGAATGGACTTCTCCGGAGCAAACCAGTTATTTATGGGGGGAACGCTGATCCGATAAAATGCATCCGGCAGATGTTTGTATGTGATACATCCATCAAATCCGGTAATGAAAATAATTCCATTGATGTAGACATAGCAGTTTACAGCTACTGCATCAATGCCCGGCTCATATGTTTGGTTATGATTTATATCTCTAAAGAGGAAAACTTCCATCACATGCCCTTTGTTTTGATTACTGGTTCTGGATTGTGGTAACTTCTGTGTGATTCCTATCTGGATATTATTGTAAGTATATTGGGCATGACCAAAATTGTTTCGATCTATCGCTGCAAACAATTTTGTTTTTAACGTGTAATCGAACTCTACTCGTCCTGTGATCATACAATTTGAACCCGCTGAAGAACTCTTCATAAATGATAATCCGGCATGAAGTTTAATTCGTTGGTTGAATAGATCTTTTTGAATTTGGGGATTCAATATTAGGGAGGCATTTTTTTGTTTTACTCCCGCAGCATGGTTAGCAATAATTTCTCCCACATAAAAGTTGCCAACCTGAAGAGATGAGCTTAGAGAAACAAAATGATACCGCGCATTCATCATCATCTTAGCATGAAACTGATAGTCGCTCATTATGCTGGCTTTATAAAAACCACTTTCAGAGTTTGCAAAAAAGTAAATTTGCTTGGCAGGGTTCAGGTAACTTACAGATGTACTTACATGAAAAGCTGTCAATACAGTTGTGCCAGCTACGAATAGGCCGTAATTGTTCCCTTTCTCAAGATTATAACTGGGACTAATTGAAAATTTAAAGTCACCTATAGGGAAGGAAAGTCCATATTCCAATCTTAATCGGCGAGATTTAATAGAGAAAATTGATCCGGGATAGGGTGCCGGATTAAGTGAAGAATAATTAGCCGAAATCCACACTGCCTTTTGCTTTATCGACCAACCGATCCTTTCAAAAAGATTAACAGATCCTCTTGCAAGACCGGCATAGTTCGGAGAGCTTATATAATTATCGCTGTTCAGGTATAGCTTACCAATACTTCCATTAAATTTTAACCCTCCTGCTACACCAATAGTGTTGTTTGTAGGATTATCAAGATCGGCGATTCGACTACTATTAAGCGACCCTTTAACTGTATATCTCTCCCGGTTACTGATGATGATATCATTAGTAACTAAGGCACTCCTTGTATTGTTATAAGGGTTAACATCGTAAAAGATGCCAGAGTTGGTTTTTAAATTGCTTGCTTCATGATTATAAAATGCCCATGTAGTAAAACCTTTTTTTGAAAAATATTTGATCGGAGGCCCAAATAAATTAACTGCCTTTTCTACGTAACCAGCTTCTGCATTTTCATTTTTTCTATCTGCAAATACAACAACTCCACGACCGTTTATCAAAAGTTCGTAACTCCGGCTAATATTTCCTGCAGTGAGGCCTGATGATTTTCCTTTATAAGTAATGAAGGTGTTTTGTAAAAAGATGCCTTGATGTTTCCAGTACGATGCATCAATGTTATAAAGTATCTGGTTGTGTTTACTTAAATTGAAAGAACCGGATCCAAAAAAATGATACCACTCATTCTGTGGAGACAACTTATGAGCTGAAATTGTTACTGCGTTATTACTGATAGATGGCTCGCTATAATACGAACGAACGGATCTTGCTTGCTGTACCTTGATAAGCTGGGAACCAAACAGGTCGCCACTTAAATATAAACCTCTGATCTTAACGAAGTAATCGTCTGCACCTTTCAAGATCTTTCGATGTAATTTCTTTTTAAAAAAAATCGTCGTGTCTGTAAAAGGATCCAGTGTCAAGGCCTGTTTGGTCAGATAGCTGATATTCTGGTCCAGAGAAGGGTAATGCACTACAATCATTATCGCTTCGCTAGTATTTCCATAGTTGCAGATTTTTACAGGTATGGAAAGTGAGTCGTCAGTTTCATCAAATAATATCTCAGGTTGCTCAGTTAGTAAAACGATTTCTTTTCGGGCAGCAACATTAATTACACATTCTTCTTCTACTTGCTTTATACCATTACTATCCAGCAGGCTTATTTTAACGATACTTTGCTGGTGTGCTTTAAGCTTATTCGAAATGTAAATTTTTACCGGTATAAATAAGCTTTCATTTTTAGACAATAAGAATGGAATTGATGATTTTGAGATAAGCTCAATATCTCTTTCCGTCCGGATAAATAAAGACCCTTTAAATGGAGTACTTGACGGGTTTATTAATTGAATATTGAAATCTGATATGCCAGAGCTTTGCGCAACCAATGAATCAGACGAGAGTTTTAAGAAAACACTATCTGATGCTTTATGAGCTTTCGTTACACACGAATAGGTAAGGGCAAGGGTTATATTCAAACAAAACAGTTTAAGTCTTAAAATTTTAATTTTAAGCATCAGTATTAAGGATATTGGATTGTTGCACTAACGAACGAACCTACCAACGAGAGCTAAGCCTGTAATATTGTTACAGCAGTACTTTAAAATGTAAGAGGTTAAACCTTGATTGTCATAATAGAAACAAAAAAGTACCGTGAATTACGGTACTTTTTATTGTAAGGTCTATGATATTAATATCTGTTATATCCACCATCTCCGCCACCACGGTTGTAACCACCGCCACCACCGCCGCGGTTATATCCACCACCACTGCCTCCGCGGTTTCCACCACCTCTGAATCCACCGCCGCCAAAGCTTTTCTTCTTGAATCCACCGCCACCACCACCTTGTCCTTCAGGCTTAGGAGCAGATTCATTTACTACTAATTTGCGACCTTGAATTTCTGTTTCATTCAGGTTGCTGATTGCATTGCGTGCAGCCTCATCATCGCTCATTTCAACAAAGCCAAAGCCTTTACTACGGTTGTTGTTGAATTTGTCTGTAATGATTTTAGCAGAAGCAACCTCTCCATACGGTGAAAAAAGGTTGTAGAGGTCGTCACTGGTCATCGTCCAGTTTAGGTTTCCAACGTAAATGTTCATTTTAAAAAAATTATGTGATACAAAAACCAACGAAAAACAGACTAACCAAAACCCATTTACGTTCGAAAACTAATGAGAGAAATGGAAGAACTGCAACATTGGACATTCCGAAGATATAATTAATTTTTTAATGAAATCATTTTTGAGGCTTTGACTGGAATTTTAAGCTTAATCGCTGTATTTCAGAATTACTATTCCGGTTATTAAGCTTAGTTGCGCATCCTACAACGGCATTATTCTTGGTTAATCTTTCGCAAATAAATTATAGCCACTGTCTTACACAAAAGATGGCTCCTTACTTTGTACTTTCATGCAAATTTTTTTTAGATGCAGACTGCAGAAGATATCAGGCAGTTGAATGAAAAAATTCAATATGCCGCATCGTTTGTTGATAGGATAAAAAATGAGCTTTCCAAGCTGGTGGTAGGACAATCCTACATGGTTGATCGCCTGATGATCGGTTTACTTAGCAATGGACATGTTTTGCTCGAAGGTGTTCCGGGTTTAGCCAAAACACTAACTATAAAATCGCTGGCTCAAGCTATTCATGCGAAATTCAGCAGGATCCAGTTTACACCAGACCTTCTTCCCGCTGATGTGGTAGGTACGATGATTTATAATCAGCAACGGGGTGAATTTGTAGTGCGTAAAGGTCCTGTATTTGCCAATTTTATCCTGGCAGATGAGATCAACAGGGCTCCTGCCAAAGTGCAGAGCGCTTTGCTCGAGGCTATGCAGGAACGGCAGGTTACCCTGGGCGAACAAACCTATAAACTGGAAGAACCTTTCTTAGTACTTGCTACACAAAATCCCCTGGAACAGGAAGGTACTTATCCCTTGCCCGAAGCGCAGGTGGATAGATTTATGTTGAAAGTAGTAGTTGGTTATCCAGGAAAAAAAGAAGAGCAGATGATCATTCGCCAGCAGGTGCAAGGCATACAGTTACCCACAATAAACCAGGTAGTAAGCACTTCTGAGATTATTGCAGGAAGAGATCTCGTAAGGCAGGTGTATATGGATGAAAAAGTAGAACAATACATCATTGATATTGTTTTTGCTACCCGGGTACCGGCCGAATATGGGTTAGGTAAAATGAAAGCATTAATAAGTTATGGAGGCTCTCCCAGAGCGAGCATCAATCTTGCATTGGCTTCCAAAGCACATGCCTTCATGAATAAAAGAGGATATGTTATTCCGGAAGATGTAAAAGCCATTGCAAAGGATGTACTTAGGCACCGGATCGGGTTAACTTATGAAGCAGAAGCTGAAAATGTAACCAGTGAAACTTTAGTTGATGAACTTCTTCGTGTAGTAAATGTTCCTTAATGCCAAAGAATGCAGATAAGATTGAAAGAAAGAATTCGCTTACAATAGCCGATATTCTTAAAAAAGTGAGAACGCTTGAAATAAAAAGCAAGAAACTCACGAATCATTTATTTACGGGTGAATACCATTCTGCATTTAAAGGAAAAGGAATGTCTTTTAAAGAAGTGAGAGAATATACTCATGGCGATGATGTGAGATTTATCGACTGGAATGTATCTGCAAGAATGGGTAATTCATACAGTAAGGTTTTTGAAGAGGAAAGAGAATTGGCGGTTTATTTTTTGATCGATGCCAGTGCCAGCAGTTCGTTTGGAACAAATCATCAGAATAAAAGGGAACTTATTACTGAAATATGTGCAGTTCTTGCATTCTCCGCACTAACTAATAATGATAAAACAGGGCTTATCTTTTTCACTAACGGCGTTGAAAAATACATTCCTTTGGCAAAGGGTAGAGATCATGTATTATATTCCATCAGAGAAATGCTTTCTTTTAAACCTAAATCGACGCATACGGATCTGGTTAAAGCACTTCAATTCCTGAATAAGGTAAGTAAGCACAAAAGCATTGTTTTTATTCTGAGTGATTTTGCTGATGCTGGTTACCATGACGCGTTAAGAGTGGCAGCCAAACGACATGATGTGATCGGGATCCAGGTATATGATGTAAAAGATGAAAAACTTCCTGTTAAAGGTTTGATCCAGATACAGGATGCAGAGACCGGTGAAATAGTGTGGTTGGATACAAACAGTGCTGTAGGGCGTAAATATTACGAACAACAATTCATGCGAATTGTTTTAGATGCACAGCAAACGTTTAAAACAGCAGGTGCCGATCTTGTACAGGTTGCCACTGGGCAGGATTATGTGAAGCTCCTCCAGCAATTCTTTATTAAACGAGCGTAAACACATGAAGACGCTGACAATTTCAAGGTGTGTGTTTGTTTTGCTCTCGCTGTTATTTTATGCTTCGTCTTTCACACAAAAAACTTCAACTCTTATTGATAGAGACAAGATATTAATAGGCGAACAAGTTAACGTTAAGATCAAAATCGATGATATACCTCAAGGAGTAAATATTATTCAGGACATACGTCTGCCTGATACAATAAACCACCTTGAGATATTGTCTCATACTATCGATACAGTTTCCGTTTCCGGGCGAGCGAATTATATTCATAATCTTGTTATCACCTCTTTCGATTCAGGATATTGGCAACTGCCAGCATTTGAGTTAGTATTTGATAATGGTAAAAGGCTTACCTCAGAAGCTTTGAATATTACTGTATTATCGGTTGACGTTTCTAATCTCCAGGATTTTCATGATATCAAGGATATTCTTGAAGTGCCATTAGAAAATAACTGGTATATCATTTCAGCGTTAGTTGGTGTGTTCATCTTTTCTTTATTCGCTGTGTTATGGTTTGTTCAAAAAAGAAAAAATGATACAGTGCAGAATATCCGGCCCGGCACACTATCAGATATGTACAAAGATCTTATCCAGTTAATAGATGATTACCAAAGATCAGGTATATATGATCCGGTAAGTGTAAAGAAAGTATACCATAAGTCTTCACATGCTACCCGTTCTTTTCTTGATGCTTTATGGTCTGCGAACACCAATCATTTTACCACAAGTGAGTACATGATCAATGTAAAGTCAAATATTTCCAGTACAGATGAGCAAACACGATATTTCCAGTTTTTGAGATTGGCTGATGCGGTAAAGTTTGCAAGGTATCTTCCCTCTGCAGAAGAATCCAAAGAAGTCCTTGAACGGTTACAGAATTTTATCACACTACAATACGAACATAGAACAGGAAAGTAATAATGCTGAAAGACTGGTTACATATTGAGTTTGCTTATCCATGGCTGTTGCCATTGTTACTGATTGTGCCATTTCTTTTATTCTGGTATTGGAGAAATCATTATAAATCTACAGCATCAGTAAAAGTTACTACTACTTTCTTTTTAAAGCATAAACCTAATTGGAGAGTCCGCCTTCGCCATTTGCCAATAATTTTTAGAGCATTTGGTTTAGCCTTTCTGATTCTTGCATTGGCAAGGCCACAGGAAAAATTTATAGAAGATAGAACTAAAGGTGAAGGAATCGATATTGTTTTATGTTTTGATATCAGTGGAAGTATGACCGAAACAGATATACTTCCTAACCGGCTGGAAGCATCGAAAGAAGTGGCTTCTGACTTTGTGAGAAGAAGACAAGGAGATAGGATAGGAGTAGTAATATTCAGCAGCAAGAGTTTTACATTGTGCCCCATTACAACGGATCATAACACTGTACTTCATCAGGTTTCTGCTATACAGAATGGTTACTTATTTGAAGAAGGTACTGCTATAGGTTCAGGGTTAGCTACTAGTGTCGACAGGCTTCGGCAAACCGAATCTAAAAGTAAAGTAGTGATATTACTCACGGATGGAGTTGACTTCGGAGGCATCGTTCCACCGGACATAGCAAAAGAAATGGCGAAGTTGTATGGAATTAAGGTATATACTATAGGCATCGGCAGTGAAAGAGACATTGACTCACCTGTGGAAACCCCTTTCGGTACCCAGGTCCAGAAACGTAAGGTAGAGTACAATGAAGGATTATTAAAGACGCTTGCCATAGAAACCGGTGGCCAATACTTTCATGCTATTAATAGAAGCAGTCTTGAAAAAATTTACAACAGTATTGATACATTGGAAAAGTCTAAGGTAGAAGTTACAACCTATAACAGGTTTAGTGACAAGTTTTTCTATCCTTTGCTGATAGGCATCGGGTTTATTATCCTTGAGTTGGCATCACGATTATCCGTATTTAAAAAGTTCCCTTAGGGTTATTTTCCTTTTCTCCTTTCGATCTCTCTTTTGATGAGTAGCAGCTCTCTTCCTGTCTGTCCTTTTACGCTACTGTTTTCCTGTGCTCTTCTCATCAAGTAAGGTATTACATCTCTGATAGGTCCAAAAGGGAGATACTTACTTACGTTGAACCCTTCTTTTGAAAGATTGAAAGTGATGTGATCACTCATGCCAAACAATTGAGAGAAATGCACGTGATGATGATTGTGTGGTAATCCTTTTTCTTCTAGCAACCTGGCACCCAGCAAATTACTTTCTTCATTATGTGAACCGATGATGGTGGCAATATCGGTTATGTTTTCAATGCAATAAATAACTGCAGCATCAAAGTCTCTGTCAGTGCTTTCTTTATCTGGTTGTATGGGCGATTCATACCCGTACTCTGCAGCTCTAGCTCTTTCTTTTTCCATATAAGCACCACGCACCAGTTTTTCGCCAAGTATAAAGCCCTTTTGCTTTGCGATCTCATGAGAAAGTTTCAGAAAATCCAGTCGGTCATGCCTATACATCTGTAAGGTATTATAAACAACTGCTTTTTCTTTATTGAACTCTTCCATCAGCTCCATCGCCAGCCTGTCAATGGGGTCTTGGATCCATGTTTCTTCAGCGTCAAGCAGTACACCGATATTATGTTGTTTTGCTACTTCACAAATGGTATACATTCTCTCTCTTACACGGTTCCATTCTTCTGTCTCCACTTCATGATCATGAATTCCACTTCTTAAGCGTGGAGCCTCGTGTAAGGTTTGCAATAATCCAAACCTGGCTAAGCCCGTCAACTTAATACTTATATAGGGTATGTTGCTTCTGGTAGCAGCGTACTCAATATTTTTAATGAATTGTTTTGTGGCATTATCAAAGTTTTCCTCACCTTCTTTCCCTTCTACGCCATAGTCAAGGATCACCTGTACATTATACTTACCTAGTTTATCTGCAACAGGAATGGTTTCCTGCAACGTTTCGCCTCCTACAAATTGTTGAAAGATAGTACTGCGAATGATCGAAGTAATAATGGGAAGCCTCCCCTTCACAATCAAGGGAGTTACTCTTGTGCCCGCAGCAACCAGCCAGTTATATCCCATGCTGGTAAACAAAAATTTAGCTTTCCCTAGTTCTTTGTCAGATTTATAAGCAAATGCATTCTGTGTGTTTTCGAACGAAAGATTCATGTGCAACCGTTTCTTTTCTTGTACTAACATATGTTCGTTTTGCGAATATCGCATAACAGCATTGAACTAAAAAATAACGGTGGTCATGTGGCAGGCTGAGTAACGGCAGCTGTTTTTACCTGCTTCGTAAACAGTCTCTATTACCTTTGCTGCAAATTTTAAGTATGGAAGGAAGAAAAGTGGGTGAAACGGCAACAGTGATGAATGAAATAGTATTACCTAACGATACCAATACATTTGGTAATCTTATGGGTGGGCGCCTGATGTATTGGATGGATATCGCAGCAGCAATTGTTGCTACGAAGCATAGTAATGCGCCTTGTATGACGGCTTCAGTTGATAACATCAGTTTTAAAAATCCTATCAGGCTCAGTAATATTGTTCATATTGAAGCGAGGATCACAAGGGCTTTTAATACTTCTATGGAAGTGCATCTGAAAGTCTGGGGTGAAGATTCATTGCACCAGTATCGATATGAAAGCAATGAAGCATATTTTACCTTTGTTGCTTTAGATCCTAATGGCAAGCCAAGGCCTGTACCTCCCGTTATACCTGAAAGCGAGCAAGAGCAGAAGTTATATGATGGCGCTTTGCGAAGAAGGCAACTAAGATTGATCCTTGCAGGAAAAATGAAGCCAGATGATGCTAATGAATTGAAGGCGTTGTTTGTAAAAGATTGATAAAAGAAAAGGTGTCGCTGGGACACCTTTCTTTTTATTGAACCTGGAATCTGTGTGTTTGTATTTCATCACCCACTGTAAGCTTACAATAATAGCTCCCCTTTGGAAGAGATGAAGCATTTATAGTTTTTTGATATGTTCCGGGAGATTGCGTTATATCCAAAACATTTCTTACAAGTTTACCACCAGCGTCTAAGACCTTTAGTTTAACCTTTTCAGTCTTTTCAAGTTTGTATTGAACAGTTAGTTGTTCTCTGACGGGATTCGGATATACATTAACGCTGAAACCATGACTGTTGAACTTCACTAAGACGATATTTGAATAGTTGAACTTTCCATCAAAATCAACTTGTTTTAACCGATATTGGAATGAGCCGGTTTTACCCGGAAAATCACTGTAATTGTAGTTTTGTAACGTGTTGCTATTCCCTGCTCCCTGAACAAATCCGAGCGAAAGCCATTTAGTACCATCCCAACGCTGCACTTCAAAACCTTTATTATTTTGTTCGGAAGCCGTTTGCCAGGTGAGGGCAACCTTTTGTTCTTTTTTCTCTGCATTAAAATTTAACAGGGTTACCGGAAGTATGTTTGATGATCCATGATAGATATAGAGAGAACCATTGCCTATTAGAGGATTTCCGATAGCGAAATCACCGTAGCTGTCGCCATTTACGTCTCCTAAATAACATAAAGTATTTTCTGCACCTAGAAACCCATTTACAGTATTACTTTCAGTCCGCCAAGGTGTTAATGTAACGCTTGTGATACTATTCACCTTGTAAATAAAGATAGCCCCTTCATCAGTTTCTACATTATCGTAATAAGGAGCACCTACTATAACTTCCGGTTTTCCATCATTGTCAATATCCCCTGCTGTAACAGTACTGCCAAGGCCTATACCTGGCAGCGTGGCTGAAATACGTGAAGCTGAAATAAATCCTGCTGCTATATTGTAATAGCCATAAAAAAATGCTCCTGCTGAATTTTGGAAAATGCTGCCAGGCGCAGTAAAAACAAACTCTGTTCGCCCATCGGCGTTAACGTCACCACCTTTGCATACTTCCCAGCCTAGATAGTCATACTCTGCTCCCTCAGAAATTCCTAACGGATTTTGTAAGCCAACCCCGCCAGACCCAGCAAAAAGGAATACTCTTCCTCTTCCTCTTTGTCCAGTTGTAGCATTTGGATGATAATAAGGCGCTCCAATAATAACATCTCCTATAGCATCTCCGTTCACGTCTCCTGCTGAAGAAACAGAAAATCCAAACTGTGCTCCCCTCGTGTTAGCTTGCTGCAGCCAATCTGTTGCAGTAGGTGAAATGCCTGTGGCTGAGCCATAAAAACCGAAGGCAGCCCCTTCATCCACCTCTGCGCCTTCATTTCCTGGTCCAATATGAGTTGATTCCCATCTTGGAGCACCTACCATAATATCAATATAACCATCCTGATTAACATCTCCGCCATTGGCCACATCCCAACCCATTAAAGCGCCTGTTTGCCCGCTTTCTTTTATTAAACTAGCGGGAGGGTTATTCCCGGCAACTCCAGAGACAGTTGAATAAAATATGAAAATAGCGCCTTCATTAGTTTGTCCGTTTGAATAATAAGGAGCGCCGCCTATTACATCAGACCTGATATCTCCGTTAACGTTGCCTACAGCAACACTGTATCCCAATTTTGCATTTGCTACATTGCTTTCAAGTATCACAGGGGTTGTTAATAGCCCAGACGCGGATCCGTAAAAAACAAACAATGCTCCTTCATCAATTTGCCCATTGTCGTATTGACTAGCCCCAACTACTACGTCCACAAATAAATCACCATTTATATAACCAGAGGTAATGCTTCTTCCGAGAGCCATATCTGCCTGGGATCCGTTATATACCCAGTCTTCTGGTTTTGAAAGTGGATCGATCGTTATAGGATATTCGGCGTTTTCATCATTTACTACAATCTTGAAACCATCTGGTGTGCTCAGCATGTTAGCTTCTAAGATAGTATTCTTTGCATCCCAAACTTTTAAATCACGGTACTGCATCTTTGGTTCTCCGTTAGAAGTAGCGAAAGACACTACATTATCTGCTACTGACACCCGTAAATCCGTAGTGGTTACGATATTCAATTGTAATTGTCCATTGCCCTCGGGGCTCTCCTTAATTATGAAGTTCTGCCGCATCCCTTCTTTGTTATTTAGGTACTCGATCTTCATACGTTCATCTTCGATATATGCGGCATTTCCAACCACCGTGAAGTCAGAGCCATTGAACTTCTCTGTCACATCATCTCTCCCGAAGTTTTTTAAGCTCATATCAACTTTCCAATCATCTATCGTGTTATATGCAGATTCTTCTTCTAATGAGAACTTCTCATTTAAAACTGGTATGTTAATAGTCCTTGGTTGTACTCTAAAACCATTTTTGAAATAAGTGAATCGCAGATTAGTAGCACGATTAGGTGATTGGTAGCTATGAGCACCTTGTTGCCATGAGATATTATACTCACATTTCTCTATGGCTTGCAATATTTCTAACGGCGCCGAAGAATAATTAAATGAGCTTAATTTTTTTTGATCAACCATTCGAGGTCGATACTCCGGAGCAAAACTTACCTTTTTTTCATCAGGTATAAGTGCACTTGTGAACAGCGATAAGCAAGTAACTATGGCAATAGCTACTATTAGTTGTAGTTTTCTTTTCATAAATCCAGGTTTAGGTAATTATTGTTTATTTAATTTTTCACATATCTTACAGAGTACCTGCATTTTTTATCAAACACATCCATCTCCATCATTTCCCGGCTTCGGGATATACCACAATACCAAGCATAACTATTGTCATTACCCCATTCTGTATTACTCCAAAATCGTGTTTGATAATCCTTTTTAACGGGGTCACCATAGTCATCTATATATCCGCTTAGTTGTATCTGCATTGTCTCCAGCGCAGCTTTATAAAGACCAGAGCTTTCTTGCTGCAGATCTTTTATCAATTTCTCCCATTCATCCCTTGATGGTAAATGCCACCCCTTGGGAGCTGCTTTCATAGCAGCTTCGTGTGAATATAACCTTCCATGCTCCTTACAATACGCGTTGTTGTCTTCATAGCAGGAGCTGCCTTCAATTGGTAATTGGAAATTATCCAGCATCCATGACTTGCCGCCGATAGTTATTACCCGATACTCATTACCATCTCTGCTATCAATTAGCATATCAGGTTTACTGTCTTTGTAGTCTTTATAGCTATAGAGAAAACAAAGCATTAGTAGAATTGCTATACTTCTCATAAGATTATTTAAAAACAAATGAAGGTGCTGATGATCCAAATCCTTCTTGTACTGTTCTATTGATTACTGCATTTCCCTTGAAATGAACGCCATTGACCTTCCATTTTGGACATATAGTACAAAGTGCAGTACCAGAGGAGTACCAGGCATTTGCTGCTGCCACCTCTTGTGGGTTTTTTAACGATTTACCACCGGGGCCATACATGTATACACCATACCATTTACGAAACTCGTTGGCCTTTTCACCGGATAGTAGGGTTAAATATGGCATAAGTTCTGCTTCATACGCCTCTAAAGCTTTCTTATCAGATTCGGCACTGTAAGCTGCCCATTTTTTATACAGTACATTTCTGATCACACCCACTGTGCATTCCTTTATGTCCCCTGAACCATAAATGATGAGTCCATCAGGAATCTTCAATTCTGTTGCTTTATCTAATAATGGTTTAATGGATTCTACCTTGCCTCTCAATACTGCCCTTTCACCTAATCCTATCTGCCCGTACATCGTTTTACCTTTTGCTTCTTCAAAAGCTTTGTCGATCTCTGTCATGTACATTTCAGCGTAGATATAATCCTGGATAATGCGCTCTAATGTTTCTTTCCATTTAAAATAGTACAGGTCGTAAGCTTCCTGTATTTTTTTAGCGTGCTCTTGATATATAGGTAATGCAGCTCTCAGTTTAGGATCAGTTTCCCATTTTTCTTTAGCTAAAGGATTTTGAAAAAACTGGCAATCGGTAACGAGAAGTTGTAAAGGATTTTCTTCATCCATTAGTTTATTAGCATTCCAGGCCTCATAAAATTTCTGGAAGCGGACTTTAGCATAGGCCAGTAATCCTGCAGTGGATAGAGCATCATCACCTTCTTCTTTAAAATCAGCTGTACAACCGGGAAGGTCTCGCCAATCTTTGGAGGTAGCATATTTCTCAGCATTTCCACAATAATTTTCGGCCTCCTGTGATGCAATTATATTTGAAAAAAAACAGCTTAATAAAAATAGCAGTGCTTTCATAAAAAGGTGTTAGGGTGAACGAATATGAGTATTAGAATTGTTGGCGAACACCCCGGCCACCGAAGGCATATTCAAATCCTCCGCGTGTACCGGTTGGCATTCCTGCAGTCTGAATGTATCCGATGTATCCAAAAAAATTTGCAAACGCACCACCGCGTACACTTATTCCTGCAGTGTTTCCATACGCGATATAGCCTGCTATATTAGGCTGGCTAATGTCATTATTCAAACAACCAGGCCAGCCGGGAACATCTGCTGAGCCCTTTCCTGGATTGTTGTTATATATTTCGCCATTGCCGAGTTTACCACTAAAACTTCTGCCAGCAGTGTTGCCTGTAGACACGGTATATTCGCCAACATTACCACTCAACTCGAAAACACCATAATAACTAGCACCTGAATTTTTTCTGTTAGAAGTTTGCGTTCCAGCAAAACCATTACGTAATGGGCCGTTAATGGAGCTTAAAATATTTAAATAACTGTTGTTAGGCCCGGTAAAGGTTGCTGTTTCATTAGCTGTACCACTATTTTGAATGGATACCGCATTATCGTGTATTGTTGAATAGTTAGCATGTGAATTGATCAACACGTTCTCTGACCCACGGCATGCTTTTTCATATTCAAGGTCTGTCATAGGTCTTAAAGCTGCCCAATCTAAAAATGCCGCCAAATCACTCCATAATAGCCAGTTGCAAGCTACCCATTCACCATCATCAGCTTCATTAAATATATTATTGGCATTGGCGTCACATCCAACCGGGTTATTCGAATTTCCCGTTACTTCTAAAAAATTCCTTCTGGATGCATTCAATAAGGGACTTCCTGAAGTTTGATAGTTTGCAGGCGTTAATGCTGTTCTTTCTGCATAGATTGAGTTAAACTCCAATGTAGTATTCAAAAAATCTCTATAGCCAGCCTGAGAAAGTTCATATTTCATAATATAAAAAGCACCATAGCCGCTAGGAAAATGCTGATCTAATACGCCATTTCCTCTGTAATCGTAAAGCTGGCCAATCGAGTTTCCCATCATTGGAAGATTAGGTGAACTGATTAAGTAAGGCATAGCTGCTACACCGGTTCCTCCTTCCATATATCCTACTGCATCAGCTCCACCTACATAAAATTCACCTTGTGGTATATACACCATTTCAATTCCGAAAATTTTTATATCAAAAAGACCTGGTTGTTGCTGTACGCCTAGAACCACAGTCGTTGGGGAAATGTCTCCGATTCCATTTGCAGATCTGTATATAAAGACCCCTTTTTTATCACTGGGGGCTTCAATCGTAAGGGGAGCTGTGGTACTATTATCCGCTCCGGTCAAATTCAAATGATGCCATTCATTATTCTGGTCTTTGTATTTAATGAATACCCATGCCGCATCATAGTTATTCGCTACTCCACCGCGCCAGCTGTTTTCCCAGGCTATGTCAAAGGAAACAGTTGTAATGGTGCCATTGACATTCGTAGAAACGTTAGAGATTTGAAGATTATTTGCTATGGCGGCGTATGAACTCCACAACAACATAAATGCAGGTAAAAGCCATTTCATAATTGGTTATTTAAGGTTGATATTATTGTTTTATTATTTTTTGAGTGTGCCTATTGCCTTTAGCATCTGTTATCACTAACATATATAGTCCTGCAGGATAATCTTGAAACTGAATTTGTTCCAACTGATTTGTCATACTTTTTTTAAACACAACCACCCCACTTGTATTAAATAGCAATATTGTTGGCTTATCAACCAACATGTTATTACTAATTGTTACTGTAATGACTTCCTTAACAGGATTTGGATAAACGTTAAGGATTTGTACGAGGTTATCAATTTGAAGCATTGCAATAGCAGAGTAACTGTACTTTCCATTTTTATCGGCTGTCTTCAAACGATAGTACAGTATCTTGTGATTAGGAGGAAGATTTCTCTTTGCTTTCAGATCTACTTGTTGATAATACTTAACTGATGAACTGTTGCCCGAAGCGGATTGGAATGCTATAGTAGTGAACTGAATTCCATCGAAACTTTTTTCAATCTGGAAATGGGATGTATTACTTTCTTGTAAAGTGATCCATTTAATCAATACGTCATTTTGTTTCCATTCAGTTGTAAATTTTTGCAGGCTAACCGGGAGGGGCGAAGTATTCGCTATGTGAATCATTGCAAAGCCATCACTGCTTCCACCCCTGTAAATGTTTTGAAAATTACCCAGGTTGATAGTTGAAGTAGTCAAAGATGTTTCCCCATCTCCAGTCCCGCCTTTATATATATTCTGAGAATTTCCTAAATCGTCAAATAATGGGGGTAATGATGTTATTCCATCTCCGCCTCCACCCTTATAAATGTTTTGGGAAGCGCCTAGATCGATAGCTGAAATTAGCAGAGATGCTATTCCGTCTCCGCTTCCGCCATTGTAAATGTTTTGGGAAGCGCCTAAATTGCCAGTTGAGATTAACAGAGATGTTACTCCATCTCCGCTTCCACCCTTATGAAAATTTTGAGCATTCCCTAAGTCACCCGATGATTTGAGCAAAGATGCTAACCCGTCTCCACTGCCTCCTTTATAAATGATTGCAGACGTACCAAGGTCGGCTGAAACTTTCAGCGTAACTGCGTTTCCCGCGCTGCCACCTAAAAATTGACCATTAGATAAAATGGGAATAACAAATAATGCACAAGATAAAAAGCAGGGTTTAATCATAATCCTTTATTAGGGCGAAGAGGAATAGGGTAACTCAAAGCTAACGTTCAAAACGAAAAAAAAGAAAAAAAATAACAGTGTTCGAACTGCATCCTGGCAACTAACAGCAAATCATTTATCCAATGCATTCATCAAATGGTGCTTACCCCTCAGCATAAATTTTTTGCTCTGCTCAATTGCATCCATTACTTGTTCTAGTATCTCTTCTGCAGGGCTTGAATAATCAATTACCAATGGCTCTTTGAATTTTACTGAAAGAATGGAGCCGGTCTTTTTAAATTTCAATCCTTTTTTATTGAATGCTCTCCAAAAACCATTTATCACTACCGGAACAACTATAGGTTGTGTTTGTTTAATAATATAAGCAGTTCCTTTTCTGCCGGGAGCAAATGGTTTAGTGGTACCTTGCGGAAAGGTGATCACCCAGCTATTGTTTAAAGCTCTTTCAATTTTTCTTGTGTCAGACGGATCAAGCCCACGCCTTACTTCTTTGCCCTCTGAACGCCAGGTTCTCTTTACTGTTAATGCACCAGCAAGTTTAAAAAGCCTGCTGATCAAGCTCCCGTTCATTGTTTCTTCAGCGGCCACATAATGAACTTTGGTAAAAGGATTGAGAAGATAGTATGGTAAACCTAAACGGTTTTCTTTCCTCCATTTTACAGCACAAAAAATATGAAGGAACATGATGACATCAGCAAAGTATGTTTGATGATTGCTTACAAAAAGTACATTCTTCCGCGGAAGGTTTGTTATATACTCTGTCCCCTGGATCTTTATCTTGTTGATTAATACCAGCCCTGGATAGGTTACAATACCAACAATGGCGTATACGACGGATTTTACGATCCTTATTTGTTTCAGTTGGTCAAACAAGCGCATCGTTTTGATTTGAAAGCAACAAATGTAATGTAAATAAAATGTTAAGCAACCGACCTGCAATATATGGCTTATGCAATAATTACCTTTAGTGCATCATTCAAAAAAAGAGATATGAAAAAGATGTTAATTGCGGCGATTGCAATTTTTAGTTTATTGAATGTTCACGCCCAGGAGAATAAGATCCAAAGAACAATCAATGTAAGTGGGTCTGCAGAAATGGAGATTGTTCCGGATGAGATTTACGTGCAGATCGATCTTAGGGAATACGAGAAGAAAGGCTCCGGCAAAGTGGATATTGAGACCATTCGAAATAAGTTTTTAAATGCCATAAAAAATATCGGCTTAACCGAAGAAGATATCAGTGTTCAAGGCTATAGTGGCTGGGATGCAAATAATATATGGTACAATAGAAAGAAAAAGAAAGATCCTAATATGATGGCAGGGATCACTTACCTGGTTAAATTAAGCAGTACAAAAAAAATGGATGAACTGGTTGGCAAACTCGACGATGAAGCAACGCAAAACTTTTTTATTTCGAGAGTATCACATTCTAAAATATTAGAGTATAAGAAGCAACTTAAGATACAGGCGGTAAAAGCGGCTAAAGAAAAAGCGATCTATTTAGCTGAAGCGATTGATGCAAAGATCGGTGATCCCATAACCATTAACGAACCTAATGAAGTTGGGTTTCATCCTATGCCTATCTATAGAAAAATGGGAAATGTTGCACTCGAATCTGTTCAGAACCAGTCAGCAGATGCACCGATGAATGTAGATTTTAAAAAGATCAAGTTGCAATTTGATGTACATGTAACATTTGGTTTAAAATAATTCAACTTACTTCTGTTTGATAAACCTTGTTTAAAGGGTCACAGCAATATCTTTGCAGCCTTTTAAGCAAGGTTTATGCATTTGAATACAGTGATATTTGATATGGATGGAGTACTTATTGACAGTGAACCATTATGGGCTGAAGCAGCAGATGAAGTTTTTAATTTATACGGCGTTTCCCTTAGTAAAGAACAATACAACTCCACAACAGGCTTACGAACGAAAGAATTTGTAGAGTGGTGGTTCAGGTATTTCAAAATAGGGGAGGATGAATTGATAAAAGCAGAAAAAAGGATCGTAGACTCAGTAATAAAGAAGGTAGAAACCAATGGTACAGTGATGCCGGGTGTAGACCACATTTTCAATTTTTTTCTTCAAAAGGACTTTAAAATAGGGTTGGCTTCTTCATCCCCAATGGAATTAATAGATCTTGTTGTGAGGATGACTGGAATCGAGGAATTTTTGAGTGCAGTTTCATCTGCTGAAGAATTACCTTATGGGAAACCTCATCCAATGGTGTATTTAAAGTGCGCAGAAACATTAGGAAGTGAACCAACAGAGTGTATTTGTTTTGAGGATTCATTTAATGGCATGATCGCTGCGAAAGCTGCTAAAATGAAATGTATCGTGGTCCCGCATCAATCACAATTGAAAGATGCAAAATGGGGTGCTGCGGATCTGAAGTTATCTTCATTGCAAAATTTTAATGAACTGCATTTTAAATTAATGCAATAAAAAAATCCTGCACCTGCAGGATTTTTAAGCTTGTAATATTAAGTGTTATAGTCTAACTATCTTTTGGCTGAGTACTCCGTCCATAAGAACCACCTGTAAAGCATAAATATCTTTCCCCAGCCCGGTCAGGTTATTTAATTGAAGTGAATTAGAGCCTTTATGCAAAGAGATCATCTCCTGTTTAACTATTCTGCCTTTACTATCGATCAGCCTGATAGTCGCAGGTTGCGTTTTTGAAACATTCACTGCAATATTGATATAACTGCTGAAAGGATTTGGGGTAGCTACCAATGTACCCGCCGGAATATTCAGTTTAACAACAGCAATGGTTGTATAAAATACCTTCCCGTCTTTGTCTGTTTGTTTAATACGATAATAAATAGTCTTAGCAGTGATGTTGGCCAGGCCATCTGTAAATTGATATTGACTGGTACCAACATTATTTGCAGCTTGTTGACCAATTAAAAAGAAATGTATACCATCAATGCTTCGTTCAATATTGTAATGACTTGTTTTAGTTTCATTTAATACTGACCAGCTTATAGAAGCACTTGGAGCAAGATAGTTTACTTTGAAACTGATAATATTAAGTGGAAGTGCAAGCGCATTCCTCCAATCTCGGTTGCTTTGTCCGGCCCAGGATGCTGGTAGCTGTGCACTACTTCCACTCGGTACGGGGCCGTCAACTCCGTTTGGACCCATTTGATTATGGCCAACATTATTAGTAACTGGATTAGCGCCGGGATTAGTAATGTCGAAAGTGTCGAACTCATCGATTAAGCCATCTCCATCAAGGTCTGTAAGTACATCTACGAAATTTCCGGATATTCTTGAACCTTCGTTTGCATCCGGTGATCCGTCATTATCCGAGTCTGTGTCAATATAATCCGGGAAAGTATCTCCGTCATGATCGTAAGGTGTGATTCCATCTGCACCGTAACCGCCGGGTATTTCGTATGCATCTGAAATTCCATCGTTATCCGTATCGGTAGTTGTAGGTAATAAATAGCCTGCAGTGCCTGTTGGCTGGCCCTCTACATTATCAGTGATACCATCATCATCACTATCGATATCAAGATAATTAGCTGGTCCCCTTCCATCAGTATTCGGTAGGTTCAATGATCCAAGTGCATCGATCACATCACTCCATCCATCAGTCCCCAAGGTACCGCTGGCAATGCCATTTGTTCCGGCGAAACCAGTTTCTGTCAGATCAGTGATACCATCTCCGTCTGCATCAAGGTCATAGCAATTAGGATATCCCAAACGATCAACATTTTTATCAGGCCAGGTATTCGCAACTCCATCGTTATTCGTGTCGGTGCCGCTAATTAAAAGCGGGCTACTTTCATAAGTATCGTGCAGTCCGTTCTTATTAGCATCGGTAAAGCCATCTAACTTGCCATCATTATCAGAATCAGCACCGCCTACCTCTATTATGTCAGGAATACCATCCCCATCACTATCAAGGTCTTTGTAATTAGGTATGCCGTCACCATCGTAATCCTGATTGCCCAAACCATTTATTGCATTGAAGGCTGCTGCATTGTCTGATAAACCATCTCCGTTTACATCTGTATAATTATCAATAATTCCGTCACCATTCGTATCCACACCGTAAGCTTCAATAACATCAGGAATTCCATCATTATCACTGTCAAGATCCAGCGCATCAATTAATCCATCTTTATCAATGTCATAAAGATCATTGATGCCATCACCATTTACATCAATACGATTGTCTCCGTTTGAAATAATATCATCATAAACGTTAGGGATAGCATCATTATCCGTATCGGTAAAAGCAACAAATCCTGAATAATTTTCTATTACATCTGCAATGCCATCATTGTCATCATCTATATCGCAATAAAGCTTAGCTACGGTTAACGGGTTACCAGCCGAAGTTGAAGCAAAGCCCGCACTACCAGCTGTTGCAAAATAATTTCTCAGGGAAGTTGTGGTCGTACCGGCAGCTCCGCCAGCTACAGAACTTCCTGCGTTAATACTACCATTAGTATAGATGCGGCCACCGCCACCGCCACCGCCTGGTCCTGATTCCGGGTTGCCATCATTTGCGGTGCCATTATCGAGGGCAAGGGTATTAGCATTTCCACCATTTCCACCCGCTGCATTTATAGTTACGTTCGCTAAGCC
>JAEZDC010000091.1 GCA_023429825.1 Bacteroidota bacterium
ATTTTCAAAGCGCTTTACGTCGTGTAAGTGTATTCAGCAATAAAAGTACTAACCAGGTAGCGCTAAACATAACTGGAAGCGAATTACAAATGGCAGCACAGGATGTTGACTTTAGTTTTGAAGGAAACGAAAGAATGAGTTGCCAATACGATGGCGAAGATTTGCAGATCGCTTTTAATGCGAAGTTCCTTATTGAAATGCTGAACGCTGTCGATACTGATGAAGTAAAAGTTGAGTTATCTACGCCAACAAAAGCCGGCATCCTTAAGCCACTTGAACAAGAAGAAGGATCAGACCTGCTCATGTTGGTAATGCCTCTGATGTTAAATAGCTAAGTTTACTTTAGATAAATCCAAATGACCCTGTTCTTTTGAGCAGGGTTTTTTATTTTTAAAGATGGAGTTCATTGCAGTAAAGAGTTTTGACTCATACATAACCGCTCACATCTGGCTTGGCAGGCTGCAAACTGAAAACATTGTATGCCATCTCCAGGATGAGTATACTGTTACGATCGACCCGTTTCTTTCGAATGCAATAGGCGGCATTAAGCTGTGTGTGAACAGCGTGCAATTAGAGAGAAGCCTTGAATTGATCAAACAATTTGAATCAGAGAACAAAGCACCTTGATATGTTTGAAAACATTATAGATCATTTCCAAACGCTTGAACAGAGACCACTGGAGAGGCTGGCTTTGCTGGTTGGAGGCTTACTCGTCTTTTGGATCATAGAAGGTTCTATTCCTCTAATCCAACTTCAATATAAAAGAAATAAACTCAGGCATGCAGCTGTTAATTTCAGCTTCACAATCATTCATCTTATCATTCATACATTTCTTGCTATCATTATTATTGCATTGAGCGATTGGTGCAAGGCCAATCAGTTTGGAATAGTACATTGGACCAATGCAGGTATTCTCTCAACAATTATAGTATCCTGTCTTGTATTAGATTTATTTGGCGGTTGGCTCGTCCACTTTATAGAACATAAAGTACCTGTGCTATGGAGATTTCACGTAGTGCATCACGCCGATAATAATGTAGACGTAACTACAGGGCTGCGCCACCATCCTATTGAAAGCGTACTTAGGGGAATTTTCTTTTTTATAGGGATCATTTTTTCGGGGGCTCCAATGTATGCCGTAATGATATTCCAGACCTTACTTGTATTAGCAACAGCATTTACGCATGCAAATATCAGCTTACCACGTTGGCTTGATCGTGGACTGGCATTCATTCTTGTTTCTCCAAACATGCATAAAGTTCATCACCATTGGAAACAACCTTATACCGATAGTAATTACGGTGCAGTATTTTCAATTTGGGACCGTTTGCTGGGTACATTTATGAAATTAGACCCTAAAGAGATTCGGTATGGACTAGACAGGCATTATTCAAATGATCAGGATGAAAACTTCCTTCACTTGATGAATAAACCTTTTGGCAGGTTAGATAAATGATATTCATCTTTGCTATATGAAGATATCCGCATTCATTCCTGCTCGTTATGCTGCCACCCGTTTTCCAGCTAAGCTTATGCAGATGTTGGGAAGCAAAACGGTTATTCGACACACTTATGATAACACCGTAGCCACCGGATTATTTAATGAAGTTGTTGTGGTGACAGATAGCGATATCATCTATAAAGAGATCGCTTCAAATGGGGGGAAGGCAGTCATGAGCAAAAAGCAACATGATAGTGGAAGCGACAGGATAGCAGAAGCTGCTGCAGACATGGATGTAGATATAATTGTAAACGTGCAAGGTGATGAACCATTTGTAAAACGAGAGCCACTGGGTAAATTACTTGAAGTATTTAAATCTGAAAATGCTAACAATGTACAAGTAGCTTCACTGATGCAGGTGCTGACAGATGAAAATTCTATTTCAGATCCTAATTATGTAAAGGTAGTAGTGGATAGGAACATGAATTCATTATTCTTCAGCCGATCTGTGATACCTTATCCAAGAGATAAAGAAGCTGCTATAATTTACTATGAGCACATCGGCGTTTATGCATTTCGTAAACAAGCATTGCTCAATTTTACTAACTGGCCTATGACCCCTTTGGAAAAAGCAGAAAAGATTGAATGCCTGCGCTATTTAGAAAACGGCATACCCTTGAAAATGGTAATCACAGATTACATGGGAGTAGAAATAGATACGCCGGAAGATCTCGTAAAGGCTGAAAAACTTCTTTGATCAACTTCAATTGAATTACTGAAATTCGCCCAGCAAACATGTGCTTATGAAGTTTAGAAATTTTAAGATGGTAGACTATGTGGTGTATGGAAGAGGTTGCTTTGATCAACTGGATGAGATCATTGCTCCACATAGAAAACAAGATGCTCCAATGATCTTTTTAGTAGATCATTATTTTGAAGATAAACCATTACTAGGCAGAATTCCTGTCAGAGGAAGTGATAAGGTTTTTTCAGCTGATGTTACTTATGAGCCTAAGACCACTTATGTAGATGAGCTGGCAAAGATGCTGAAAGAGCAGTTTGGAACTGTGAGTGGGATCATAGGCATTGGCGGCGGCAGCACCATGGATTTAGCTAAGGCCGTCTCTTTAATGATGACCAACCCCGGCTCGTCAGCAGATTACCAGGGATGGGACCTTGTAAAAAATAAAGGTGTTTATAAAGTTGGTATCCCCACGCTAAGCGGCACTGGAGCTGAAGTTTCAAGAACAACTGTTCTTACCGGCCCTACAAGAAAATTGGGAATGAACAGCGACTTTACTCCGTTTGATCAAATTGTACTTGACCCTGAACTAGCGGCTAACGCTCCACATAATCAAAGGTTTTATACGGGCATGGATTGCTATATCCATTGTATAGAAAGTTTACAAGGCACTTATTTAAATGAATTCAGTAAGAGTTATGGCGAGAAAGCGCTGGAACTTTGCCAATATGTTTTTTTAGAAAAGCAGGTATGGGATGAGGAGTGCGATGATAAGCTGATGATGGCATCTTATGCAGGTGGAATGAGCATCGCTTACTCCCAGGTGGGAGTTGCCCATGCAGTCAGCTATGGATTAAGTTATCTTCTTGGCACTAAACACGGTATTGGCAATTGCATTGTAATGAATCATCTTGAAGAATATTACCCTCAAGCGGTAGTTGAGTTTAAGAAGATGGTGGAGTTGAATAACATTGATCTCCCTCAAGGCATCTGTAGCGGCTTAACGGATCAACAATTCGATATAATGATCAACGTTTCATTGGGTATGAAGCCGCTTTGGGAGAACGCACTTGGCAAAGACTGGGAGAATATTATGACAAGAGAAAAGTTAAAGGCTCTCTACGAAAGACTATGATCTCTTAACACTGAAATAAGATTATGTAGAAACTGTGTAAACTTTCTATATCATTACTCACATTCCTCAACTAAGCAACTTTGCAAATAATTATATCGGTAACGAGAGTATTATTTCTGATTCTCAGTGGATATACATATAACAGTACCTCTCGAAAGTAATACTATACTCAATGGCATAGTAGTTGATTTTTCCTATGCAGTTCTTTTGAAAAAAAAAATTACGAGCCGTTGCTAACCGGCATTAAGATTTTACAGCAGCATAGGGTAGGATAAAAAGGAGTTGGAATTCTTTCCAGCTCCTTTTTTATTGTAGATCCCTCAACCAGTTTACATCGAGCTTTCATCAGCACTTGGTCCATAGATACCTGGTACCGGTACTCCTAATAATCTTAAATATACTCCCAGCTGTGCCCTGTGATGAACGAGGTGACTGTACACCCATGTTCTTAATGCCACTTTCTTCGGTATAGTGAAATAAATAACATCACCATTCCGCATTGTCCATGGTTTCTCAAGATCTTCATCAGTAATATTTGCTAATATCTCCGCCGATTTAGCTGCCGTCTCTTCAAAGAATTTAAGCCTGTCTGCATTATTCTCATGTATATAGGGCTTGTAATCTCCTCCCGCAAAATCTAATACATCTGTTGTAACCGTTACGCTTGCCCATCCTGCAATTTCAGCCACATGAGTTGCAAGCCTTCCCAACTTCATTGATTTTTCATGTGGTGCCCAATCGTTCTTTCCGTCTGGCACTCTTTCCAATATTTTTCTTGTGTGGTTGATCTCCTGCTTGAACTCAGCAAGTAATTCTCTTGTTGAAGCCATAGTTTGATTTTATGCAAATCTAAACACCCCATACTTCTTTCTGCATGCATCTGTTAACTTTACTGCTATGAGCCCGGCTAAATACCTTAACCTTATATTACCTGTCTTTAATACAAGTCGCACTAAAGAGATCCTAAAAGTAAACCCTGTAGCGCCACCTGTACGTGAAGAGGCACAGCAGGTAGAAATAACCGTGTATGAATACAACGCAACTGAGCTCAAGAAACATAAACTTGAATCTGTAGAACAATGTTTCAGATTTTCTAAAAATGATGGTTATATACATTGGATCAATGTAGACGGGCTGCGTAAAACTGATATCGAACAGGTATCTGAGTGTTTTGGTATACATGCACTGATCACAGAGGACATTCTAAGTATTGGTCAACGTCCTAAGATGGACGAATTTGATGATATGCTGTATTGCCTGCTCAATATGCTGTACTATAATGAAAAGCACTGCAGCGTTGAAAGTGAGCAAATCAGCATTATCCTCGGAAAGAATTTCGTTATCTCCTTCCAGGAAGATGCAAGCAGGGATGTATTCAACACTTTAAGAGATAGGTTGCAACTTAATAACAGTAAGATCAGGCAAAGGGGAGCCGACTATTTGTGTTACACGATGCTGGATATGATAGTGGATCATTATTTCGGAGTGATGGAAAGATTAGGAGACAGGATTGAAGAAGTAGAAGATCAGATCGTGAGATACAGTAATAAAAGAAGTCTTGCCCGTATCAATAATGTTAGAAAAGAGATCATCGTCCTAAAAAGAAACATTGCTCCAGTAAGGGAGATAATCAGCGGAATGATAAGAAGTGAGAATGAACTGCTGGAAGATAGAACCACTAAATACTTCAAAGACGTGTATGACCATATTCTCCAGGCAAATGATCTTGCAGAGAACTATCGGGACATCACCATGAATCTGCAAGATCTATACATCAGTAATGTTAACCTTAAGCTGAACGAGGTGATGAAAGTGATCGCTATCGTGACGTGCCTTTTAGCTCCCGCAACGGTTATAGGCGGTATATTCGGAATGAACTTCGACGTTATTCCGGGTGCTCATCATCAACTAGGATTTTATTTTGCAGTAGGTTGCATGCTATTTATTCCCCTGCTAATGCTATGGGTTTTTAAGCGTAGAGGCT
Organism: Bacteroidota bacterium; assembly: GCA_023429825.1. Classification (GTDB taxonomy): domain Bacteria; phylum Bacteroidota; class Bacteroidia; order Chitinophagales; family Chitinophagaceae; genus JAEZDC01. The sequence goes on from JAEZDC010000091.1 coordinate 5,303, forward strand.
GGTTCTAATTCTCCGGTAACGTCTGTGATTTCGGTAAGACCATTTCATAACCCTTTGTTGCCTTGTAATGTTTAAAGCACAAGCCTATGAAATGTCCTAACTCAAGCTCATTCATCGTTTGCAGGAAGTCGTAAGTAGGCCGATACCGATTCATGAATGTATCCAGTTCCGGGCTCTTTAGTGCAGTAAGTTTGATCACAAATCTTTTACTGAATCGCTTATCAATATATTTATCCTGCTCCTGTTGGATCAATCGTTTTTGCAAAGAAAGTATCTGCCTGTTTCTTTTAAACCTGAACATATTGATGATCTCTGTAAGATCGAATGCCACACCAAGGCTGCCTGGTGTTGTATTGGTTACAGTCTTCAGCGTTGGCTTTCTGTAGTTAAACACCTTCGCATAATCTTTTCTGTTTTGAATAGAATCTATCCTGTAGTTCCTGTTTTGCACAGTAACACCTGGCAATTCATTAGCGATCACATGAATTGATATTTCGAAATTCAGCAGATCACTAATATCTCTTACTGCAAATCGGTTTGTATTTTTTCCTTGGTATGAAAAATAGATCGTATCGATGTCTCTTACTGAAATAGTGAATCTGCCTGCAGTGTCCGTAATAGCCCCTTTTCCATTTGTTGATAAAACTGCTACCGATTCTAAAGGAGTTTTCCTGGTGACATCAAAAACTCTTCCTTGCACCTGTAATTGGGACTTCGCATTGATAGCTAAGAAAAAAGTGATAAATACAATTAAGTAGCGTTGCAGCATCCTGTAATGAAAATAAACAACAGAAATTAATCCTGTTCGCTGGATGCCTTAATTAACAAGGATTTCAGCTTTATGGCTTACCTCTTTTTATAAATAGGCACCGTACTGCATGGTTCTCCATACATGATGCTCTTTGCATAGGGTCGAAGCTTTGTGGTTACTTCTAAATACGCAGATTCAGGAATGGATACCTCCCCGCAGCCTTTTATTACCACACGCTTATCTGTAAATTCAGCTGCATTGAGATCAGCCAAATTTTTAGAGATAGCATTTTGTATGAGTGCTTTATCATCACCAAAAAAAACATCTTTTGCAACGGGCTGAAGATAACTTGCCACCAGCATGTAAGCCCATACAGGAATGATCGCATCAGCTGTGCAGGTAACGGCTACATTTTTATGCTGGTATTGTTCCCACTCAAGTGTTTGTAATGCGGCTCTGAAATCCTTCTCTTTCAAGATCAGCCCCATAAACAAGTGATCCTTCAGATCAAAAACTGCTATTTCACCTTTTGGATAATACTGTTCAAGATCAATTGTTATCAGACCGCTTTCAGAAACCCTGTTTACAATCTCTTCCATGAAGTAAAATTAAATAACATCTATCGTGAAGTGTTACATCTGCTTTTCGGAATTAGAAAATAGATTACCGAAGCCCCAATTTTTTAAAGTATCCTTAAATAAAAGATCCCGCTTGTTTTAGCGGGATCTTAATTTTTCACCTTAGCAATAAGGATTAATAAAAATTAAATCTGTAATCTTTTATTTTGGCTGATTTCTTTAAGCTTTCAGCAGATCTGAATCCGCCACTACTTCTTTGTTGAGAAACAAGCTGCTGGCGAACCATTTCAATATTGCCATTGGCTGGTGGAATGGCAGCGATCAATTCCTGTCTTACAGAAAACACACCGGTTGACCCTACTATCGGCTCACTTGCTTTATTCCTCAGATTCTTATTATGTGCAGCGCCAACCAGTTTTGACTCCATTCCAAGGTTAGGAACAAAAGGAGCTGATCCAAACACAAGGCTATCTACCCTCGCTATAGGCATCCCGGTACTTTGTGCATATGCTTCAAGTGTGTTGCCTTTAAACTTAGCAATAATTTGCTTTGCCTTTTTCTGGTTGCGGATAAATTGCTCTGCCAATGGCCTTGCCTTAGCTGCATTCATCAATCCTTTCTTTTGAATATTAGAAACCATAGCAACAACAAACTTGTCCTTCATGTCAAATGGATCAGATACATCCCCCAAATCATTTTCATATATCCACCTGATCAAAGCTCTGCTTTCACCCAGACCCGGAATCTGGAAATCGTTCTCTTTGATATCAGCAGACTGAAGCGCTGATCTTTTCATCTTGGCTAGAGTAGCATTGAAGGATTTCTGATCTTTACTATCAGCGGCAAATTTCAATGCCTGGTCATTAGCGGCATTTACAGTTTCCTGGCTAGCAACGATGGGCTTTGCCAAATAGGCAATCTTATATGCAGGTTGAAAGTTCTTCTGACCCAATATTTCTATATAATGGTATCCGTATTCTGTTTTTACAACACTTTTATCGCCAATTTTACCATCGAAAGCAAAATCATTGAATGCCGTAACCATTTGTCCTTGTGGGAAATAATCGTACACACCACCCTTTGTAATGCTCCCTTTATCATCAGAAAATTTTGCAACTAAAGAATCGAAATTAGAACCGTTTTTAATCGCAGTTGCTATACTGTCTGCTAACTTCTTTGCCGTACTGTCATCTCTTTGAACCTGCCCTGTTTGAGGATCTTGTGTGCCGATAAGGATGTGGCGCACTTTAACTGAATCCGGCCAGTTCTTTACACCCACAAGTTTAGCCATTACATAACTGCCTCCTTCAACATAAGGTCCGTATACGTTACCCACACCAATACCTGTAACAGAATCTTTGAAACTATGCTGAATCTTTGCTTTACTGAAATAGCTATTATAATAAGGCATTTCACTTCCTACACGGTTCAGAAAGGCTTCTTCATCTTCTGCAGCAATGAAATCTTCTCTCAAAGTAGCTACCTGGCTATGGGCATTAGCACTATCTGCTCCCGTTGGAATTACATCAAAAGGAACATACATCATTTGTCTTGTGTTCACATCCACTGTAAACTCTGCAGGAAATTTCTTTACATACGCTGCAATTTCTTCGTCAGTTACTTTGAAAGCGGTGTCACTTACAGAAGAATAAGGAATATATACATAAGATGCACTAGCGATCTGGCTGTTATCAGCAATGTTCCTTTCAGCCATCCATTTAGGAACATACACGCTATTAGTGATCAACGAAATATATTTTGCCCTGATAGTTTGCTCGATCGTAGGCTTGATGTACGCATTGTAGATCATCTCTGTTTGTGCACTTCCTTTTTGCTTTTTCTGGTTAGCAAAAAACTGGCGGGCTTGTTCAGCATTATACTGCCCGGTATTTGGATCAGTAAAAGCTTGCTGGAGCCATTGTGGAGGCGTTCCTCCAAATAATACACTGCTCAATTCCTTATTGGTGAAAGAAAGACCTGTCCTTTCATATTCCTCCTGCATTACTATCCTGTCAACATTCATATCCCATAGCTGCCCGATCATTTGTTCAGATGATTGACCCGGCTGCTTGTACATTTCCATTTCTTTATCAAAATCGCTCTTTTTGATCTTAACTCCATTCACCTTACCAATGGCATCGTTATTTCCGAAGAAACTGCTTCCACCGCCCTGGAATGCATCCATTAAAATGAAAGCGATCAAACTAAGCGCAATAAGTGCAATCATTACTGCGGCACCTTTGTCCCTGATTTTCTGAATAAGTGACATAATATAGTATGTATGTTTTTACGTTGGAGGTTTGGGGGTTTCCCTTACCAAAAAATTTCTTAGGGTGGCAAAAATAGGAGAATAAAGCATCCGCTGTGTTGAGGGATTGTGGAAAAATCAGAGGAAATCAAGCCAGTAAAGGATTTCAAAAATCACAGCTTGTTAGGTATTAAATTTTTGATATGTGGATTTGTTACCCATTTTTTTCTACACTTATTTCTTTCAAATCACCAAATATTTTGTTTCCCCATGCTTCTGTGAACAAGCCAAAAACGTCGGGGATAAGCACATCAAACCAAAAAAATCTTGTGAAAAGAGAAAGAATAAATAGAGATGATATGGTAAGGAGATTGCATATGAAAGATTGTTTACACGATTTACATGCTCTGCGTTAACAGTGCATAACCGGTGACTTCAAAAATGTGTGTTTTGGAATAACTGAAATCAACATTATGTTGAAAAGCGCCCCAAGTTCTTAATGGTATTGAAAAGTTGAATGTGGATGAAGTGTGAATGCTAAATAATACTAAACAGTGTAATTAACTTTGCAACCTGTTAGTAAAAAACTTTTCCTGAAATCCACACTCCTAATAATAGTAGTGGGATATATAAATAATCTATTAATAATAATTATTACGATGGATATAAACATTGCAAAGAACAAAGTGAGTGAGATCGGTTTCCTTGATATTGATATAGATCCTGCCTTAGATTTATTCAAAGCGATACAAGATTTAAAATCCAAAAAAAATGCCATAGTGCTGGCTCACTACTACCAGGAGCCGGATATACAGGATGTGGCAGATTATATTGGTGACAGCTTAGGCTTGTCACAAAAAGCTCAAAGTACAGATGCTGATATGATCGTATTTGCAGGTGTGCACTTTATGGCAGAGACAGCCAAAATCCTGAATCCGAACAAAAAAGTGGTATTACCTGATCTAAAGGCAGGTTGTTCACTGGCGGAATCTGCACCTGCAGCATTATTCTCCAGGTTCAGAGAGAAGTATCCTGATCATATTGTGATTTCTTATATCAATTGCACCGCGGAGATCAAGGCCTTAACGGATATCATATGTACTTCTACAAACGCAAAAGCAATTATTGACAGCTTGCCAGAAGATCAAAAGATCATTTTTGCACCAGATAAGAACCTGGGTGCATGGCTCAATAAGCAAACAGGACGCAATATGGTGCTCTGGAATGGCGCCTGCATGGTGCATGAGATATTTTCCTTAGAAAAGATAATTAAGCTCAAACACAGGCATCCTAATGCGAAACTGATTGCTCATCCTGAATGTGAACAGGCAGTTTTGGATCATGCGGAATTTATCGGCTCTACCACCGGATTATTAAAATTCACTGAAAGAGATAGTTCAACAGAATTTATAGTGGCCACCGAAACAGGAATTCTCCACCAGATGCAAAAAGCATCTCCTCATAAAACATTTATTCCCGCACCACCCAATAATGCTTGTGCATGTAACGATTGTCCACATATGAAGTTGAATACTTTGGAGAAATTATATTTAGCGATGGAATATGAAACACCTGAGATAATAATGGACGAAGCAATTCGATTGAAGGCCTTAAAACCTATTGAAAGAATGTTGGAAATAAGTAGGGAAGCTGGATTAGTACCGAAGGATTAGATAACAACATGGTATTAATAATAATAGGTAGTAATGATTGCTACCTATTTTTGTTTTATGTCAACGCATCAACTATACAATGAGTGGTCATCAACATATGATACTGTTGAAAACAGAACTCGGGACCTGGAAAAAATCGCAGGGCAAAAAATTCTATCTTCTATTCAATTTGGAAATGTTATTGAACTTGGTTGCGGTACGGGTAAGAATACCGAATGGCTTTCGCAAAAAGCAAAACATATAACAGCCGTTGATCTTTCTGAAGAGATGCAGGCTGTGGCTAAACGAAAAGTAACATTAGCTAACGTAGATTTCGTAATTGCTGATATCAGCAAACCATGGAATTTCTCTAAAGTTAATCTTATCACCTGCAGTTTGATATTAGAACATATTCAAGATCTCAATTTCATCTTTCAACAGTCTTATCAACATCTAGAGAGTAATGGATATTTCTATATCTGCGAACTACATCCTTTCAAACAATATAAGGGTAGTAAAGCGAGATTTGAAACAACAGAAGGAACCAAAATCCTTGAATGTTTCACGCATCATATTTCAGATTATACGCAAGCTGCTTTACACAACGGCTTTTCAATTGTTTCGGTTAATGAGTGGTTTGATAATGATGATAAAAATAATACTCCACGGCTTGTCTCTTTTCTGTTGCAAAACCTGGAACGTTAAGAGATAGTGAACGACTAATCTACACTTATATTCCCCATCTTTTTTATTTCAGTCACCGAGTCTATCGATTCTCGTTTCTCTTTAATGCCAAGCTGAGCTGTAAGATGCGATTCTTTTTCATTGGTATTCATTGTGTATCTATTCTTTAATTGATTTCAATCAATCCACGCTCAAAAGCCGCTGTACCCTGCATTTCCACATTTTTCATTTGGCATGTTCTTTCTAATACTAACTATGTAGACGAATTAAAGAATCATCAGATGAACAACAGAAACATAAATAACTCATCAAAGCCTGCAAGGAACAATGATCCTTCTAATGCGATGAATGCAAAAGAAGACGTACGAAGTAATGATAAGAAGATGAAACAAGATTTTCCCGGCTATCCACATTACCCGGCAAGGGAAGATGTGATGAATCCTTCAAACAATAATGGTATCGTTCCATTAACTAATGAAGACAATACCACTGCAACAGGAACGGAAAGTGTGAGAGGTGAGCAACGTCCTACAGCAGAGGAGAATGAGGTGGAAGATGATCTGGGTATTGTTGAAGGAACAGAGGCGGATGTAACAGATGAAGATCTTGAAGTTCTTGAGGGCAGCGACAGAGGAATGGTATTTCATGGTACAGAAGAGATCAGAGATGTTGATAGTACTGGTTCTACAGGTGACGACCTGGACGTACCGGGAAGTGAGTTAGATGATGATAGCGAGGATTTAGGTGAAGAAGATGAGGAAAATAATTACTACAGCTTAGGCGGAGATAATCATGAGAACCTGGAGGAAGACAAAGGTTCTATTCACACACTTTAATCGTTAGATCATGCTCTGGCAAGGAAGAAGACAAAGTGGAAATGTAGAAGACAGAAGAGGAATTGGTGGCGGAGGAATGGCAGTTGGTGGTGGAATTGGTGGAATCATCATAGCGATACTTTACTTCTTACTTGGTGGAAACGGTGGTGGCGAAGATGTTTTACAACGAGCATCTAATCCTCAACAACCTGTGAGTAACGAACAAAGAGCGGCAGAGGATCAATTAGCAGGATTTACAAAAGTTGTACTGGCAGACACAGAAGATGTATGGAACAGGTTATTTGCAGAGAATGGAATGGAATACGTAGAGCCAAGGTTAGTGTTGTTTAGTGGAAGTGACAGGAGTGGATGTGGTTTTGCAAGTGCAGCAACAGGTCCTTTTTATTGTCCGGCTGATTCAAAAGTGTATATAGATCTTTCATTCTTCCAGGAGCTCTCTAACAGGTTTGATGCACCCGGAGATTTTGCAATGGCTTATGTAGTAGCTCATGAGGTAGGGCATCATGTACAACATTTACTTGGGGTCACTAACAAGGTGCATGCGTTGAGAGGACAGGTAAGTGAAACGGAATACAACCGCATGTCTGTTAAACTGGAATTGCAGGCAGATTTTTTAGCAGGTGTTTGGGCACATCATGCTCAAAAAGCAAAGCAGATACTTGAGCAGGGCGACCTGGAAGAAGCTTTAAATGCCGCTAATGCAATTGGTGACGATAGATTGCAAAAGCAATCACAAGGGCATGTAGTACCTGATGCCTTTACACATGGCACCAGTGCACAAAGAATGCATTGGTTTAAAAAAGGATTTCAGACCGGTGATTTTAAACAAGGAGATACATTTAACTCAACAGAGTTATAAATAGAGGGAGGTAGTTATGGCAAAGAGATATTTTAAAGTGTTGAAAGGGCAGGTATTTTTCCTGGTGATGTTGATAGCATTGGTATGCTTCACCATTATTGCTGAAGGGCAGGCAGAAAGAATTGCCAGTTATATTACCGGCGCCGCAATGATATTTGCTGTGATCGCCTTTTTTGTTTGGATGATCAAAAAACCTTCAGCCAAAATTCCGGAAGAAAATTTATAGATACTGGTCGCCCTTATTGCGTTTTACTTCGGCAACAAAATGTTTTATTTCCTGTTCTTTTTCTTTTTTACAAATGAGGAGTACGTCATCAGTATCTACTACAATAAAATCATCTAAGCCTTGTAGCAATAGAAGTTTTTCTTTTGATGCAGATATCATGCATTTGGTTGAATCAATGATGATCACATTATCTCCTGCCACAGCATTATCTAAATAATCCTTTTCGAGATTTTCATAGGCACTGTTCCATGTTCCAAGGTCACTCCATCCAAATGAAGAAGGGATTACATAAACGTTATCTGCCTTTTCCATTATAGCATAATCAATAGAAACATTTGTACAAAGCGGGTAAATTCTCTCTATTGCCTCATGCTCACCATCATTATTGAAATGTTGTTTTTCACTTTCAAATAACTCTGCCATTTCGGGCTGAAAATTTTCGAATGCTTTGATGATGTTCTTTACCTGCCAAACGAAAATACCTGCGTTCCAAAGAAAATCGCCGCTGGCCAGGAATGTCTGGGCCAGTTCAAGATTTGGTTTTTCGGTGAAGGTTTTTACTTTATAAATATTATCAGCTGCAGATATACTATCATGCTGAATATATCCATAACCTGTGTTAGGATGCGTGGGCGTAATTCCAAGTGTTATAAAAGCTTTTATCTGGCTAACAAAATCAAGGGCTTTAGAACAGATATCCTGGAATGCCGCATTGTCTAATATCAGGTGGTCACTCGGTGCAACGATCAATGATGCTTCAGGATCCCTTTGAAAAAGTTTGTAAGAAATATAAGCCACGCATGGTGCCGTATTCTTTCTGCTGGGTTCAGGTAAAATATTCTCCGGGTTGATCCGTGGAAGTTGTTGGTGAACGATATCAGTATACTCATCAGAAGTAACTACATAGATATTTTCTTCAGGAATGAAGGCAGCAAAGCGTTCATAGGTCCATTGTATAAGTGTTTTTCCTGTATTTAAAATATCAAGAAATTGTTTAGGAAGTGCTACCCTGCTCTTTGGCCAAAACCTGCTTCCTATACCACCGGCCATAATAGCAACGTACTGATGTTTATTCATTCGCTTCGCTTAAAGTGGGCAAAAGTAAGACGTTGCAGGCTTGTACAAAATAATCTTATACAATTCCCTCCCGAACGAGGTCGTGTAAATGAAGCATTCCGAGATATTTTCCATCCTTTTCAACTATCAATTGACTAAGTTCATTTTTGCGAAGCATATCCAAAGCATCTACCGCTAACGCTTCAGGATCGATGGTTTTTGGTGATGCAGATGAGATATCCTTTGCTTTGATAGTATTCAAATTATCCCCGTGCTCCAACATTCTCCTGATATCGCCATCAGTTATAATTCCAATCACTTTCTCTCCATCTACTACGGCCGCAGCGCCTAATCTCTTTGTACTGATCTCAACGATTATTTCTTTTAGCCCGGCATCTTTGTTTACACCTGGTTTTGCATTATTTGGATAAATGTCCTGCACCCGTAAATACAATTTTTTTCCCAGCATGCCACCCGGATGAAATTTTGCAAAATCATTTCCGCTGAATCCATTTAGCTCCATCAGGCAAACCGCCAACGCATCACCCATCACCATTTGTGCAGTCGTACTGCTTGTGGGGGCGAGATTGTTAGGACAAGCTTCTTTACTAACGGTTGTATTCAGAATATAAGTTGAATGCTTCGCCAAAAATGATTGAGTGTTCCCAACCATCCCTATTAATACATTTCCAAAATTGCGGATCAGCGGAACCAATACTTTAATCTCAGGGCTTTCTCCGCTTTTACTGATCACAACCACTACATCATCGCTTTGAATCATTCCAAGATCACCGTGAATAGCATCGGCTGCATGCATGAATAAAGAGGGCGTTCCGGTAGAGTTGAGTGTGGCGACGATCTTCTGAGCGATCACTGCACTTTTTCCTATCCCACTTACAACTAATCTTCCTTTTGATTGATGAATCGTTTTTACTGCATTTATGAAATCCGCATCAATGAAATTCTTCAAATCACTAATGGACTCTGTTTCTAATTGAATGGTTTTTAAAGCAGTCTGAATAATTTGCTCATTCATGGTTTGCAAAGGTAAACTTTAACAACTAAGTGTTGAAGCAAGAACGGTTTTCAATTAACTTCGTCACCCTTTCAAAAAATGGCCTTAAGCCGTTCGAAGAAACCGGGTTTGACCGGTACTTTCGGTTTACTCACCACAGCAGTAAAATTTAGCGATAGTTCCGGCAAAGATTGTTATCTTATTGTTTTGTTTAATGTGATAAAGGATTAAAATGCCGACAAGTAAAAAAGCCCCCGCTAAAGTAACTGCAAGATCTACCACCAAAAAAATTGCGGTTAAGGCAAAGGCGAAGAATACATCTCACTCTTACGATATACATGCAGGGCTTGAGCAATATTTTGGTTTTGATAAATTTAAAGGAACCCAGGAAGAGTCGATCAATAGTTTAATGAGCGGTAACGATACGTTTGTGATCATGCCTACGGGTGGCGGTAAAAGTCTTTGTTATCAACTGCCTGCTATGTTGATGGAAGGTGTCGCGATCGTGGTCTCTCCGCTTATAGCCTTGATGAAAAACCAGGTTGATCTTGTAAGAGGCTATAGTGAGAAGGATGATGTGGCCCATTTCCTGAATTCATCTCTCAATAAAACGCAACAGCGAGAAGTAAAAGATGATTTGACGGCGGGTAAAACGAAACTATTATATGTAGCTCCCGAAACTTTGACGAAGCAGGAAAATCTTGACTTCTTCTCTGATCTGAGAATCTCATTCTTTGCAGTTGATGAAGCACACTGTATCTCAGAATGGGGGCATGATTTCAGGCCGGAGTATAGAAGGCTAAGGGAAATGATGGATATCATCAATCCTGATATTCCTGTAATTGCTTTAACTGCTACTGCAACACCAAAAGTTCAAAGCGATATTGTAAAGAACTTAGGATTGCGAAACCCCAACATCTTTATATCATCTTTCAATAGAAGTAATCTTTACTACGAAATACAGCCAAAGGTGAAGATCGATCAAACGATCAAACACATTGTTCGGTTCATTTCGCAGAACAAAGGAAAGAGTGGGATCATCTATACGCTCAATCGAAAAACTACAGAAGAGCTTGCACAGATCTTAATGGCAAATGGCGTAAAAGCTGTGGCCTATCATGCCGGCTTAGAATCTAAGCTGAGAGCAGAAAGACAAGATCAGTTTCTGAACGAAGATGTGCAGGTGATCGTGGCGACCATCGCATTCGGAATGGGTATCGATAAACCGGATATTCGTTTTGTCATCCATTATAATATTCCAAAATCAATTGAGAATTATTACCAGGAAACAGGTAGAGCAGGAAGAGACGGTCTGGAAGGGAAGTGCATTCTGTATTATTCACATAAAGATGTTGCGAAGCTTGAGCATTTAATGCGAGATAAACCGCTCAGCGAAAGAGAAGTTGGTGCTCAGCTAATCAACGAAACACTTGCCTACGCGGAAACATCAGTTTGCCGCAGGAGAATATTGCTGCATTATTTCGGTGAGAACTGGGCGACTGAAAATTGCGGAAACTGTGATAACTGCCTTCATCCAAAAGAAAAAGTGGAAGCGAAAGATGAAGTTATAAAAGCACTGAAAGTTATAAAAGCGCTGGACGAAAGATTCCCCACTGAATATGTTGTTACAGTTCTTACTGGAAGGCCAAACCCGCAAGTGCAGATGTTCCGTCATGATGGATTGGATGTATATGCGTCCGGAACTGACCAGGAGCCCCATTTCTGGAATAGCCTGATCCGTCAAATGCTACTCGAAAACCTGATTAAAAAAGATATTGAAGAATATGGTTTATTAAAGATCACTGAGAAAGGTGAAAAATTCCTGAAGAAACCTTCATCATTCAAGATCGTAATGAACAATTTGTTTGAAGATGCAAACGCAGATGATGAAGAGAGTGATGGCGGAGGAAGTGGCGCTGCTGCAGACGATAAGTTGTTTGAAATGCTGAAAGAGTTGCGCCAGAAAGAAGCGAAAAAGAAAGGTTTACCTCCGTTTGTTGTATTTCTTGAATCATCATTGCAGGATATGGCCACGATGTATCCAACAACGGTTGCAGAATTAGAAAAGTGCCAGGGCGTAAGTAAAGGGAAAGCTATCCGGTACGGAAGGCCTTTCGTTGAAATGATCTCCGCTTACGTTGAAGAAAATGGTATCGAAAGACCCGATGATTTTGTTATGAAGAGCGTTGCGAATAAAAGCAACAACAAAATTTATATCATACAAAATGTTGACAAGAAGATACCGCTGGAAACTATTGCCAGAAACAAGGACCTACGTTTAGATAATCTGCTGGAAGAAATGGAGACGATTGTGGCAAGTGGAACAAAGCTCAATCTCGATTATGCTATAGATGATATGTTAGATGATGATGAGCAGGATGAGATCATAGATTATTTCAGAAGTTGTGATACATCTTCTTTGCAAGTTGCCCAGGAAGAGTTAACAGATGGTGATTATAATTGGGAGCAATTGAAGATCATGCGGATCAAGTTCTTAAGTGAATACGGTAATTAGTTTTCTAAAATTTTTAAAAAGCCCTTTTTTGATTGCAGAAGCCAAAAACATATCAGCATTGGACAAAATGTTAAAAGCTGCTTTGTAGTAAGCGGCCGTTAATATATTTTGAAGATGAATCCAAAATCCAATGCCATGAAACCAACTTTTAAAATCAAAAAAAGGAGAAATGCCTCCTTCGGAGATCTGCTCCAAAAGCTGTCACTCTTATTCGAAACTCCGGAAAAAAGACAATTCCGTAGATTGAAAGAGTTCATTGCTAACTAAATTTGAGTCCTGCCAAAAGCGGGACTTTTTATTTATGGAGGATATGATATAAGCAGAAAGGTCAAATTGCTTAACTTTCGATATTAACTTTTTGTTATGTCATCTTCCCGCCGAAACTTCCTGCAGCAATTTGGTGCTTTAACTTTTGCCTTTAGTGCTAATAGTCTTTTCAATCAATCTTATGCAGGGGCTATTGAAAATGCCAATTTCAAAATTCTAAACCTTTCTCCTGAACAAGCTGCTGCAGATGAGGATTATTGGACAGTGATACAGCAGGCTTATACAGTTAATCCAAATCTTATTAATCTCAACAATGGTGGGGTTAGCCCTTCACCCAAAGTGGTCCAGGAGGCGGTTGAGAGATACAACCGGCTTGCAAACGAAGGTCCATCATATTATATGTGGAGGATCATTGACCAGGGAAGAGAACCTTTACGCCAAAAGCTGGCTGAACTGGCAGGATGTGATGCAGAAGAGATCGCAATTAATAGAAACTCAACCGAGGCCTTGAATACTGTGATATATGGATTACCATTGAAGGTGGGCGATGAAGTAATAGGCACAAAACAGGATTATCCAAACATGATCAATGCATGGAAGCAAAGACAGGAAAGAGAAGGCATTAAGTACACACAGATAAGTTTTGATTTTCCAATAGAAAATGATGAAATGATTGTTGCGGCATTTGAAAAAGCGATCACACCAAAAACCAGATTACTGCACATTACCCATGTTGTAAATTGGGTGGGCCAGATATTGCCTGTTAGAAAGATTGCGGATATGGCACATTCAAAAGGCATAGAGGTGTTGGTAGATGGCGCTCATAGTTTTGGATTGCTCGATTTCAACATTACTGATCTTCATGCAGATTATTTTGGGTCATCACTGCATAAGTTTCTCAGCGCACCTATCGGAAGTGGACTACTGTGGATCAAAAAGGAAAAGATTGAAAAGATATGGCCTTTGGTATGTAATGACCAGCCTAAAAGCGGTGATATAAGAAAGTTTGAAAGTCTTGGAACCCGCAGCTTTCCCATTGAACAGGGAATAGGAGAAGCCATAAATTTTCATAATGCCATTGGAAAAAAGAGAAAAGAAGAAAGGATCAGGTATTTGAAAAACTATTGGGCCCAGAAAGTTCAAGGTCTTCCAAAAGTAAAATTGCACACCTCTTTAAAATCAAATTATTCATGTGCAATTTGCGGAGTAACTGTTGATGGGATGGCACCTCAGCAACTTGACCAGGAACTTTTTAATAAATACAAAATTCATACTGTAGGAATTAGCTGGGAAAATATCAATTGCGTAAGAGTAACGCCTCATGTCTATACACGTTTACAGGACCTGGACAAATTAGTTAAGGCAATTACCGAAATCTCAAATAAGGCTTAATGAAATTTTGTTCAACAGTAACGCTCACTATACAAAAAGCTGCAATGTCCCGTCCAACATTACAGCTCTTGATTCTTTATAACCAATCTTTGGATCATTTGAACATTTCCGGATGAGCATCCTCATAAGGAGTCGCATCCTGGAAAGCTTTTACAACAGCTAAAAGAGTCGCATCCTCGTAAAGCTTACCAACGAAGGTTATACTTGTAGGCAAGTTATTTC
>JAEZDC010000047.1 GCA_023429825.1 Bacteroidota bacterium
CTTCAGCGATCTGTGCAGCTATAAAATAACTGTCGTCGCTTTGTGCATTGATACGAATCGCTTCATCGCCACCTAATGCCAATGCTTTGCGGATTATCGGTTCTGCATCGGCACCGCCCACTGTTACGAGGTGCAATACAGCAGATGCATCCTTTTCTTTTAATTCAATTGCTCTTACCAATGCATACCATTCATCATAGGGATTGATGATCCATTGTACACCGGCTTCATCAAACTTGCTATTACCATCTTTGAAAGCAATTTTAGAAGTAGTATCCGGTGTTTTAGAAATACAGACAAGTATCTTCATAATCAATTTAGTTGTTTATGCAACTATTGCAAATATATCTGCCGCAAAGGTTAGGGAAAAATAAAAGAGGAGGAAATTTTTTGTTGGGAGAGGGGGTGTTAGCAGTGAGCTTTCAGTAATCAGCTTTCAGCAGTCAGCTATTAGCGTCAGCTATCAGCTTTTAGCAGTCAGCTTTCAGTGGCCAGCTATCGGCCTTCAGCTATGAGTATATTTGTAGTATGGATAGAATTGAAAAGCTGAAGGAGTTCTTACAATCTACTCCCAATGATAATTTTTTAAAGCATGCTCTGGCGCTGGAGTATATTAAGATCAATGATGATGAAAAAGCGAGGGCATTGTTTGAAGATATCCTGAATCAATCACCTGATTACATTGGCTCTTACTACCATCTTGCTAAATTGTTTGAAAGGAATAACGATACTGAAAAAGCTATTCACTGGTATGAAAAGGGAATGGCTGCGGCTAAAGAAGCAAAAGATCAGCATGCTTACAATGAATTACAGGCAGCATATGAAGACCTGGTATATTGAAGGTGAGCTGGATGTTGGATGCTAGATGCCGAGGGTAAAGCCTGCTTTTAAACTTATCCAGGAACCAAAGTTTGCAACATTTGTAAAATCAGCAATGGCTTCTACCCCGGTGAACTTAACACCTGCACCAAAAGTTGAGGTGAACTTCGTACTTCCATCGCTGTGCTTTGAATACTTCATATTAGCCATTCCAGCATCTGCTTTGACGAAAATGTTTTTCCTTACGATGTATCTCCTGATACCTGCTTTCAAAGGGGTATATCTTAAGGTACCAGCGGTGCTATTATTTGCCTTACTCAAAAAAGTAGTGCCTATTGTACCAACAAAGAAAGTTTTACCAACTCCCACTCCTATCCCTGCTTCTCCACCAATACCGTTATCATTCAGATTTTTCAAATCACCCACTGCATTGGCGTATTCTGCATGACCGAATAGAAATACCAATTTTTGGGTATTGCCAGTGGTGGAACAAATGAAGATCATTGCAAATAATAACAGGAGTGTACGCATATTGATGATTTGGATCGCAATATAGCGTTCACAAATAGATTTTTACCAACTGTTTAAATATTTTTAATTTGTACCAAAGTTTAAAATTTATGAGAAAATTACTACCCCTATTGCTCATGCTGTTGCCGGCATTGGTGATAGCCCAAAAAAACGCAGTAAAGGTTAACCTCAGTTCACTTGTAGCCCGCAACTATCATGTACAGTATGAAAGAAAGATTGCGCCGAAGCTCACATTGAATTTAGGTGTAAGGATCATGCCGAAAGGTGATCTACCAATGAAAAGCACTTTTCAAAATCTTCTCGGTGTAGAAGACAATGATGATTTCCAAATAGACAGATTTCAAATTGGAAATACCGCCATTACACCTGAATTAAGGATCTACCTCGGTAAAAGTGCAATGAAAGGATTTTACATTGCACCGTATGCAAGGTATGCAAGCTTTGATCTCTCTTTACCTTTCGACATAGAATTCAATCATCCACTTACAGGCCCCCAAACAAAACCTGTCGTGTTTGAGGGAAAAGTTACTTCTTTTAGTGGAGGTGTTATGTTTGGCACACAATTCAATCTAGCCAAGAAACTAGTTTTGGATATCTGGTGGATAGGCGGTCATTACGGAAGCAGTAACGGAGATTTGAAATTGAATGTTGCATTGCCTACGCAGGAAGAAAGAGATGCATTAGATCAAACTCTGAGAGATTTTGATCCTAAGCCTTTTGAATTTGATCATACGATTAGTCCTTCTGGAGCGGTGATTAAATCAACAGGCCCATGGGCTGGTATCAGGGGTTTAGGTATTAACCTTGGCTTCAGATTCTAATATCAAAACTATAATAAAAAAGCCTGGCGATCACCAGGCTTTTTTGTTTGTATTATTTGGATGTCTTCAGATTCTTCAACATATCCTCCGTCATTTTGGGAAGATCATATTCATGTTTCCATCCCCAATCGCTTCTTGCTACTGAATCATCGATACTTTGCGGCCAGCTATCTGCTATAGCTTGCCGGTAATCCGGTTGATAATTTATTTCAAAAGATGGTATATGCTTTTTTATCTCTGCTGATATTTCTTTTGGAGAAAAGCTCATAGAAGATAAGTTGTACGAGGTCCTTACATTGATTTTTTCTGCAGGAGCTTCCATCAATTCTATGGTAGCACGTATGGCATCAGGCATATACATCATCGGGAGATAGGTATCTTCTTGTAAGAAACATGTATACTTCTGATGTTCCAGCGCTTCATAAAATATTTCAACAGCATAATCAGTGGTACCACCACCGGGGGCAGACTTATAACTGATCAGTCCGGGATAACGGATACTTCTTACATCCACACCAAACTTTTGGAAATAATAATTACACCAGAATTCACCGGCATATTTACTGATGCCATAAACTGTAGTAGGTTCAATGATGGTTTGTTGCGGACAGTTTTGTTTGGGTGACGTAGGGCCAAACACTGCGATGCTACTAGGCCAGTAGACTTTTTCCAGTTTTTCTTCTCTTGCTATGTCGAGTATATTTAACAAACCCTGCATATTCAGGTTCCAGGCAAGGTTTGGATTTTTTTCTCCCGTTGCAGAAAGTATTGCAGCCAACAGATAGATCTGCGTGATATTTTGCCTGGTCACCTGCAAATGCAACATTTCTTTGTTCATCACATCCATACTCACATACGGGCCTGATCCTTTCAGTAGTTCATTCTCCTCCCTCAGATCACTGGCAATAACATTTGCATTACCATATATATTTCGCAAAGCCAATGTGAGCTCCACTCCTATCTGGCCTGATGCACCTATTACCAGGATTTTTCCCTTCGCCATAGCAATCGTTTATGAAGTGGCAAAGAAACAAACTTCGATTTAAATAAACTCTATATGTAGCTTATTCTCCAAATAAAAAAACCGCAACGGGGTGCGGTTTTCATTAGGTTAATAACTCCTTCTTTGTACCCGATATCTTCTTTGTTTATGAATGTTCCAAAGATCCGCTGCAGTAAATGTTTTCTGCCCCTTCTTATCCAATGCAACAAATTCAGTTGCCAGGGTTTCTTTTACTTCGGTTGTCAGTTGTTCTAATTGCACTCTCTTCATTCGGACAATAGATGGTCCACTAGTACTCGTCTTCATACTTTAATTTGTCTGTTTAATAATTCCTTTAAAAAATAACAAGCAAAACGTTCCTTAGAAATAGCAGTGAGATCTCTGTGCTATCATTTAATAAGATTGCCTACGAGTTAGCAACAAGCGTTCCAAAATATGAATGCAAGGAATAGAAATAAAAAATGGAGGAATATCCTCCATTCAAAAAAATTATAGTGCGAAAGAATCAGCGCCGTGTTGTATCATCATCAAATCTTTCTTTCACTTTGCCTTTCAAATCTTTGAAATTTTCTTTCACTGTATCCCATCCTTTTTCTGCAGTGGTATCGATCTTATTGATAATGGAATCCAACTTAGTAGTATCCCTATCCTCATCTTTATCTACACTTACATTGCATGCAAGGAATGAGAACAGCATTACACAACTCAATATCTTTTTCATAGTTCAGTTTTTAACCGTCTTCACCATCGGTGATCTCAGCGCCTGTTTTTGTAGCTGAAGTAAAAGGTTTATTCATGCCTGGTGTTACAGATTCCTGGTCACGTGAGGTCTCAGAAGTTGCTTTCCTTTGACTTTCTCTTTCATCCGGCTGATCATCCAACCTTTTATCTCCGGTTGGCAACTGAACGTATACCCTGCCTTTGTCCATACAATAGTTTATTATAATGCATCAAGAATTGCACCTGATGCTTAGAACTTATAAGTCAATGCCATACCGGTATAATTACTACCAACGTTGGGAACAATGCTTACATTTTTCATCTTGCTTGTCTTATGCCAGTGTGGAATGAGAATACCCGCGGCAGCCCCAACAGTATACCCGATAATATTATCACTTAAGAAATGATGACCACTTTTATAACGTGAATAACCGATATATGAAGGAACAGCCGCTGCTACTGCCCATACAACTGGTTTGAGTTTAGAATCAGGATTAAAATCGCTGAACACTTTCGCCATAAAAAATGTTGAAGATGCTACAGAGGCTGTATGTCCTGCGAAAAAAGAACGCTGCGAATTATTGCTGAGCCTTGTACTCATCGGCGCTTCTGCAGAATATACCAAAGGTCTGCTCCTATTGATTGAACCTGCGGTGATAGAGAATAGTGCTCCGGTCACAGCCATCGTTTCCGTATATAATACTAAGACCTGACCGAAGCGATTTCTTTCTTTACCATTTAACAAAGCCACTGCAACCGGTAATGCATATGCGCTATACATTACGGGGTAGCTTGCTTCGTCTATACTTTCATCGTAATAACCTACATTTCCTCTATCAAAAGATGGAACTTTGTCGCGTGTTTTTGTGGCCAGCTCAGCTGGTGTAAGTCCTTTCTTATTTTGAATCAGTTGAAGACCTAATACATTCAAACCAATTAGTCCTAATGTTATCGGGCCATCCTTTTTAAAACTTGTAGTATATGGAGATGAGCCGGAATAATATTTTTTCGTGTTGTTGTCATCTGTTGTTGTAATTGCGGAGGATATAACCGTAGCAGAATCGTTTTTTACAACAGATAACGAATCCTGGGCATTTAACCGTATAGATATGAACACCATTAAGCCTATACACAATTTCTTCATGATCGGTATTTTTTGTTTCTACCAATCAAACGGCCTGCCATAAGCTGCTGCTAACCTTCAATTTCGAACGACATAGTGGTTCCTTTACCCTGTTCACTATTTATTGCAATACTGCCATCCAGCATATCTATAAAACCTTTGGTAAGTAAAAACCCTAATCCGCTGCCAGGCTCGCCTCTCGTACCTCTTGTAGAGGCGTGGCCCATCCCTTTTTCAAGTCTTTGTACCTGCTGTTTCGGCATTCCAATACCGGTGTCAATAATAGATATCCGGACCCTCTTTTTATTTCGTGAAGCGGCAATAGTTATTGAACCGCTCTCTGTGTATTTCACTGCATTGCTGATGATATTTCTCAAAATAAACCGCAATGCATTTTCATCCGTTTTAATCAGCAGATGCTTATTCACTTTATTAATGAAATTGATATTCTTGAATTTAGCAGCCACTTCAAATGACCCGACCATCTCATCCACTAACTGTGACAGTTGAAATCTTTTATTCTCTACTTCACTGGTTTTAACTAAAGCTTTCCCCCAATTAGATAAGCTGTCTAAAAGATCAAGGGTTGTTTCTATTTGCTTTTTACTTAAGGAAACCAAATTCTTGCGTTCTTGTTCATCTATCAACCCTTCTTCATCCAATTCCACAATATTTTTTAAAGAGGTTAAAGGAGATCGTACATCATGTGCAATAACAGAAATAATAGTATTCTGCGCTGCGCCCTGGTGCTGTAAACGCTTTCTGAAATTTTCGAGGTACCTGTTCATGATCCTTTGTTCTGCAAGTTTCATCACCTGTTTGGCGAGAACTTTTAATGCAAAGGATTGTTCTTCCGTCAGGCGTTGCGGATGAGAATTTAACACACACAGAGTACCCAGCTTTTTACCGGATACTGTTACGAGGGGTACGCCTGCATAAAAGCGAATATTAGGATCAGCAGTTACAAAAGGATTATCATGAAACCGCTCATCTTTAGTAGCATCTTCCACTTCAAACACCTCGTGGTTTCCCGCTATTGCATGCGCACAGAAAGAGACATCTCTACCTGTTTCTGTATCTTCTAAACCAAGTCTCGATTTGAACCATTGTCTTTCTTTATCTACCAGCGTGATCAAAGACATAGGCACGTTACATATTTGAGAAGCCAATCTAACGATCTCGTCAAAATCTTCCTCGTAAGGTGTGTCCATCAGATCATAATTATATAATTCAAGGAGCCTTTCCTGCTCATCAGGGGTAGTCATTGAAGATATCATGATCTAAAATTATTCCTTTGATGCCAGTATCGTATCCATTGAGGTGATTTCTCCTCAAACCCGAACTTTCGATATTCATACTCAACGAGTAAAACGGCTGGCTGGATTTTTGTCCTATTCATAATATGCAAGAACTATTTACAAAAGATGATCTTCGGTTCCAGGATTACCTGTGGAATACCAACATGGATTCGTATAAGTTGAAAGACACACCCGACAGAAATCTATTCTCACCTTCTGAAGGATATGAAGTTTTATATATGATAAACTTCGCAGCAGATCAACTGGGGCTTAAAACGAAAGAAGAAGCTTTGCTGATAGAGCGATTGTTGCATGACAAACTTCCTATAAATAAATGGAGCCAGGTGAATGTATATAAATGGCTTCAGAAAGAAATGGAAGCTGAACTTACAGGAAAAGTAGCTGAATAGGTCCTTGCTTTATCTTTCCTATGGCTTAATACTTGTGCTGCACACCGTATTAAATAGTAAGGTATGGAAGAAAGAAAATTGCATCAGGATGAGAACCTGAGAAATAATACATCTCCTTCTCAGGCATCAGAAAATACAGATACAAGAAATGAAACAGATTCTACATCTAAACAAGATGAAGAATTGCCAAAAGATGATCCTGTTATAGTGAGTGGTACAGGAAATCACCTGGGTAATGTTTTAAAGATCGACAAGAGTTAAAGTAAGCCGGATTTTTTTCCGGCTTTTTTTATGTGTAAATCAATATATCAGGGCATCATATTAATGTCTTACAAATTCAATTAACTGTTCATTATAATTCTGGCACGCCATTTCGATGTCTTATATAGAAAGGAATTATTTGTAAGAAAGTAAAAAACTACGTTATGCTTACGGCTTTATTTTTAACAGTGATGATTGTTGGGGTTTGTCAGCAGGTGAATTTAGGAACAGTGTATACCCAGGTTTTTCCTGCCCGCAAAAAACAGGCTGCAGATAATAAACTCTAAGGTCATTCATCTAATAAATACTCAAGCTCTTCAGTATGAAGGGCTTTTTTGTTATGGCTTGGTTCTTGAATTATTTGGTGTAAAAGGTTTGATTATGAAACAGCTAACTTATCGATTGAATGTAATTATAGCGACAGTAGTGTTTACCTTTTTACAGTTAACCACTTTTGCGCAAGAAACTACAGGATCTGCCAGTGGTAGCAGTAACGGAAGCAGTTCAACAAAAGTTGAGATCACTACAGATTCCGGCGTAGGTGGATGGTTTGGTAACAACTGGATATGGGTTGTAGGTGGTATCTTATTACTGGTATTATTGATCGCTTTATTAGGTGGTGGTTCATCCAGAAGCAGAACCACGGTTGTGCGTGATGACACTGTTGGAGGTACAAGAGTAACAAGAACTACAGTAGATGAAGTATAATATCAATCGAAATTTGATTTAAAAAGAGCAACTGAGTTGCTCTTTTTTATTTTATGATGTCATTGTTCTATTTTCAACGTCAACTTAAACTAGAAGTATGTCAAATGAACCCATTGTTGTAGAAAAAAAAATCAACGCTTCTCCACAAAAAATCTGGGCTGCCTTAACTGATAAGAACCTGATGAAGCAATGGTATTTTGATATCGTTGATTTTACACCTGAAGTTGGCAGCGAATTCAGCTTTTTCGGAAAAGATCACGACTGTGTAGAGTGGGTACATTTATGTAGAATTACAGAAGTAATACCGAATAAAAAGCTTAGCCACACCTGGAGATATGAAGGACAACCAGGAGACTCCGAAGTAACCTGGAACCTGTTGGATGAAGGAGAAGGTACAAGAGTAAAACTTACTCATGCAGGACTGGAAACATTTCCTCCCATTCCTGCTCTTGCAAAAGATAACTTTGTACAGGGATGGAAGGAGATCGTAGGATCCATGCTGCCCAAATTCTTGAAAGTAAGACGTAATATCCCAACTTAATTTCTATGCTGAATGTTTATATGAACTATCTCGCCAGGGTCAGAGACGACGCAACAAAAGCTAAGTAATGATCCGGGCTTCTGGCTCATAGCAAGTCACTCTCCCATATTAGAAAACTTTAACATTCCTCTCTTGTAGTTATCCACTCTGCAACTGCTGCTTATTTTGAGTTTTAGGCATTTTAGGGTAGTTTCGCCACTCTCTAAAACCAAAACATTGTATGCAGTTTAAAAGGATCAATAACATTACAGGTTGGGTGGTGTGCATCATTGCTTGCTTAGTGTATGTACTTACGATTGAAGCTTCGGGAAGCTTGTGGGATACAGGTGAATTCATCGCCAGTGCAAATAAGGTTCAGATACCTCACCCGCCGGGTGCTCCTTTGTTTGTTTTATTGGGTCGTTTTTTCATTGTACTTTTTGGTGACAACCCATTAACTGCTGCTAAAGCTGTAAACACCATGAACGCTTTGGCTAGTGGTTTCACTATATTATTCCTCTTCTGGACGATAACGCACTTTGCCAGAAGGATCGTGTTGGGCTGGAATGAAAAATCAACTGAAGGGCTTACTTCCACCCAGATATTAGCGATAATGGGTGCAGGTGCTGTGGGTGCCCTGGCTTACACTTTTACTGATTCTTTCTGGTACAGCGCTGTTGAAGGTGAAGTATATGCATTGTCGTCTTTCTTCACTGCCTTGGTGTTCTGGGCCATTTTAAAATGGGAGCATAATTCTGAGAACCCGGGTGCAGATAAATGGATCGTATTCATCTTCTTCATGATGGGATTATCAATAGGTGTGCACTTACTTAACTTATTGACCATTCCTGCGATCGTAATGGTGTATTATTTTAAAAAGAGAGACCAGTTCAATTATAAATCAGTCAGAAAATGGTTTGTTTGGATATTGTTGGCTGGTGGAATACTCGGCTTTATTGGTGGTTTGATTGTTGGCACAGGTGAAGCGAATGACGAAAGAGGCTTACCCTCTGATAATACACTTGCTGCACTGATCCTATTTGGTGCTTTGATCGCATGGGGGTTACTGTACTTCTTTGAAAGTTTGAATAAAGCAAAGAAGGAAGAATATGGCGGCATGTACATCTTTTTCGTGATGGCATGTGCACTTACCGGGATTATACAGGTGGGCGTTATACAATATTCCGTTAAGATGGCCGGTGCTTTTGACAGGTTCTTTGTGAACAGTATAGGAATGCCTTTCTTCTCCGGCTTTGGGTTTTTCTTCTTGTTGCTTGCGGTGTTGATATGGTTTGGATTAAGATATTCTTTAAAAAGAGGATGGCCATATTTACGTCTTGCGCTCTGGTGCTTCACATTTATGCTGATCGGTTACAGTACATACGTGACCACAATGATCAGAAGTAATGCAGATCCTGCGGTGGATATGTATAATGTAGATAATCCCAACTCACTGGTGGGCTACCTGGGTCGTGAACAATACGGTGATTTTCCTTTGTTATATGGACAGAAGTTCACCGCTCAGCCGTATGATATGAAGGATAAAGGTCCACGTTATTCCAAGATCGGAGATAAATATGTTGAAATAGGAAGGGACAGAGCATATGTGTTTCATCCTGATGATAAAATGGTATTGCCACGACTATGGGATATGAGTAATGATCAGAACCATGCTGATTATTATGCATTTTATCTTGGAATTGGTAAGAACCAGGATGGAACGTATGAAAGAGCACCTACGCAGGCGGATAACATTAAGTTCTTTGTAGGTTATCAAACATACTTCATGTACATCCGTTACTTTATGTGGAATTTCAGCGGTAAGCAAAATGATGTGCAGGGAGTTTTTGCCGGCAACATCCGGGATGGTAACTGGATAACAGGTGTTCCTTTCATGGATAAAGCTTTATATGGAGACCAGAACCTGATGCCTGACAGCATGAAGAATAACAAGGCTAACAATAAGATGTTCATGCTTCCTTTTATTCTCGGATTGGTGGGAATGATCTACCAATATCGCAAAAAAGGAAGTGATTTTGTTGTAAGCTTCTTGCTTTTCTTCTTTACCGGTTTTGCAATCGTACTATACTTAAATCAACCAGGTTACCAACCGAGAGAAAGAGATTACGCTTATGTAGGTTCATTTTATGCATTTGCCATCTGGATAGGTTTAGCTGTACTTGCTTTTATTGAAATAGGAATAAAAAGAGCCACTGCTCTTGTAAAAGAGAACTTAGTGGTGGGTGGTATATTTGCAGCGTTATTCTTGCTTGGTGCCCTGGCTTCGGGCAGCAGCCCGCTTTTTGCTGTAGGCTTCTTCCTGATATTTGCAATTGTTGCAGCAGGATTGCCATATATGTTCATGGCCTTGAGAAATCCTAAGATCATTACAAACGTCAGCATCGTTCTTTGCCTGTTAGCAGCACCAGTATTGATGGCTTCACAGGAGTGGGATGACCATGACAGGAGTAAGAAAGTTTTAGCGAGAGACCTCGCGAGAAATTATCTCGAAAGCTGTGCACCGAATTCTATACTGTTCACGTTTGGTGATAACGATACTTATCCTTTGTGGTATGCACAGGAAGTAGAAGGAATTCGTAAAGATATTCGAGTGATCAACTATAGTTTATTGGGAATTGATTGGTACATCAACCAGCTACGTTACAAAGTAAACGAGAGCGCTCCTATTGATGTGATATTCTCCCCAGAACAAATCCAGGGCGATAAAAGAGACTATGTAACCTACCAACCTAATCCTGCTTTTCCTGAAGACAAGTATTATGATCTGTATTCTATCTTGAAAGATTACGTTGGCGTAGATAAGCCTGAATATTATGATCAGCGCAGAGGTGAAGGAGTGAATACTTTCCCTGTACATAAATTCTCAATCCCTGTTGACAAAAACAAAGTGCTCAGCAATGGAACAGTAGGTGCTACTGATACAGGCGTCGTTGATCAAATGACCTTTGATTTTACAAGGAATGGTATTTTAAAAAATGACCTCGCTGTACTTGCTGTAATTGCTGCAAACGCCAAGAATGGATGGAACAGGCCAGTATATTTCACCAGTGCATTCGATGAACTAGGTTTTGGAAAGTATATTAGAAGAGATGGCTTAAGCTATAGGTTGGTTCCTATCGAAAATTCTCCTGTCAATACAGATTGGGCATTGAAGCTGTTGACTGATGAAAAGAAATGGCAATTTGGTAATGCAAATATTGCAGGTGTTTATTTTGATGAAGAGAACAGGA
The DNA here is from genome assembly GCA_023429825.1 of Bacteroidota bacterium. Lineage (GTDB taxonomy): Bacteria > Bacteroidota > Bacteroidia > Chitinophagales > Chitinophagaceae > JAEZDC01. Next base: position 11,466 of record JAEZDC010000047.1, read on the forward strand.
GACATTTGTTAACTATCCGCCAGGCACATGCAGAAATTGCATTAGATCTTTCAAGAAAAGGAAGAAAAGAAGAAGCAAGGAAAATATTGGAAAGAGCAGATAAAAACATGCTCGAGCAAAACTTCCCTTATGGCATGAGTGGACGGGGCAATCAACACAACCGTACTTCTGCTTTTTTTATGCAAGCTTGTTTTGAAGCTGATGCAAAAGACCTTGCTAAAAAAGTTGGAGATGCAATCAAAAAAGATCTGCAGCAACAGATTGCTTTTTATCAATCATTAGATGAGAAAAAACAGGAGCAAATGGCGCAGGATCTTCAAATGGCGCAGCAACTGCTCCAGGATATTACGAACATCGAGAAGCAATATGCTACTCAACAACCAACAGTTCCTGAAACAGGCAAAACCATCACTACCGATTCAGGAAGTCAACCACGATAGATATGTTTTTTTATCAAAACTCCCGCTTGCTCACTACAAGCGGGAGTTTTTGTTTTCGATAGACGGAGAACTTTCCGCAGCATAAAACCGTTAGTATATTGATAACAAGTTTTTGAGTAGTTTCAATTAAATTAATATTAGTGCTCGGTCATAGATTTATACAATTTGATCCTGATGCAGGAGGCAAAAGCAGGTTCGAGCAAATGCTGGATATTTTCATGCAATTGCTTACTTATACGAATGGTGATGCTAGTGAAGCTTTACAATGGATGAATGAACTTGACAGGCAGCACAGTTTTACCGATGAAGATTATGGCATGGGAGATTTCATTGAAGACCTGAAGCAAAACGGATACATGAATGAAGATCCTGCATCAGGGACTTTGAACATAACTGCTAAATCCGAACAAAGTATCCGAAAAAGAAGCCTGGAAGAGATCTTTGGCAAACTGAAGAAAACAAAGCAGGGCAATCACCAAACCTTTAAACCGGGACAAGGTGATGAGATCAATCCTGAAACAAGGCCCTTCCAGTTTGGTGATATGCTGGAGCAGATCGATTTTACTGAAAGCATCCGCAATGCACAGATCAATCATGGCATCGAAAGCTTTACAATGAAAGAAGATGATCTGCAGATCAGGGAAACTGATTTTAAAACGCAGACATCAACTGTACTGATGATCGATATCTCTCACTCGATGATCTTATATGGTGAAGACAGGATAACGCCAGCAAAAAAGGTTGCAATGGCATTGAGTGAGCTGATCACAACAAAATATCCTAAAGACACTTTAGATATTGTGGTGTTTGGAAATGATGCATGGCAGATCGAGATCAAAGACCTTCCCTATTTACAAGTTGGTCCTTACCACACCAATACTGTTGCAGGGCTAGAACTGGCGATGGACATACTGAGAAGAAGAAAGAATCCGAATAAACAGATCTTTATGATAACCGATGGAAAGCCAACCTGCCTGAAGATCGGTGGTAAGTATTATAAAAACAGTTTTGGATTAGACAGGAAGGTGGTAAATCGTTGTATCAATCTTGCTGCACAATGTAAGAAGTTAAAGATACCTATCACCACGTTTATGATTGCATCTGATCCTTACCTGCAAAGATTTGTGCAGGAGTTTACAGAGATGAATAATGGCAAAGCATTCTTTGCCAGTCTTGATAAACTAGGTGCATTTATATTCAAGGATTTTGAAAGCGGAAAAAGAAAGACTGTTTATTAATCAAATTGCTTCATTGAATCTCGTGCTCATTGGTGAATGATGTACAGAAAGTACAAGAGTGCGACGCAAGAGAAGCCTCATAGAAATACAAAAAGCCGACTCCATAAAAATGAATATACAAAAGATAAAAACCCTTGGTGAATTAAAGAATGCAGGCTACAAAAGCTTATCTATTAAAGATGAAGTGAGAAGGAACCTGGTTGAAAAAATTCGAAAAAAGGAAAATGCTTTTACAGGAATTATCGGTTACGAGGATACCGTCATTCCCGATACTGAACGTGCGTTACTCAGCAGGCATAATATTTTATTCCTGGGATTGAGAGGCCAGGCTAAAACCAGAATGGCCAGGCAGATGGTGGAGTTGCTCGACGATTATATTCCTGTTATCGCCGGAAGTGAAGTGAACGACGATCCGTTAAATCCGTTAAGCAAATTTGCCAAAGATGTAATTGCAGAGCATGGCGATGACACTCCAATACAGTGGTTGCATAGAAGCGAACGCTATGGTGAAAAATTGGCAACGCCGGATGTAAGCGTTGCAGATCTTATCGGTGATATTGATCCTATCAAAGCTGCTAACCTGCGATTGAGCTTTGCAGATGAACGGGTGATACATTATGGTATTATCCCGAGGAGCAACAGATGCATTTTTGTAATAAATGAAATTCCCGATCTGCAGGCGAGAATTCAAGTTGCCTTGTTTAATATTTTAGAAGAAGGCGATATACAGATCAGGGGTTTTAAGTTGAGGATGCCTTTAGATATTTTGTTTGTCTTTACAGCAAATCCTGAAGATTATACTAATCGTGGAAGTATCGTCACTCCGTTGAAAGACAGGATTCAAAGCCAGATACTCACTCATTATCCGAAAGATATTGAAACGTCACTTGCTATAACGGAACAGGAGGCGAATATAAATTCGCATCAAACTACACCTGTTATCATCAGTGATATTATTAAGCGATTGATTGAACAAGTTGCATTCGAGGCAAGGAATAATGAATACGTTGACAAAAAAAGCGGCGTGAGTGCAAGGCTTACCATATCAGCTTTTGAAAACGCGATCAGCAGTGCAGAAAGGAGAGCCATTATTCACGATGAAAAGCAAACACAAGTGTGGGTGAGTGATCTTACCGGCATCATCCCATCTATTACCGGGAAAATTGAATTGGTCTACGAAGGTGAACAAGAAGGCCCTTACCAGGTTGCTGTGAACTTATTGGATAGATCTATTCGTTCATTATTCATTCAGTATTTCCCGAATCCTGAGGCTGTAAAAAAGAAAAGAAGTGCAGGCAAGTCTACGCAGCAGGAAAAAGCGGATGATAATCCATACAGATCGATCACAAAATGGTTTGATAGCGGAAATCATCTTGATCTTTTGATTGATATGAAAGATGCAGATAAACTTGCAGCGCTGTATAAAGTAGATGGCCTGCACGCTTTTATAAAAAAGCATTACGCACATGGAAATGAAAAGGAGACTGCGCTGTTAATGGAATTTGTATTGCACGGGTTGGCTTCCTATTCCTTGATCAGCAAGAAAATGATAGAGGGTAGAATACAATTCAAAGACCTGATAGGGAGTATGATGAACTTTGGTCAAATGAACTTTAGCGAGGAAGATGACGACGATGACTTTAATGAAGATGATTACAAATAAAAAAGAGGTGGAATAGTCCACCTCTTTTTTATTTTCCTAATAGTTTTTATTAGAATTTATATCCGAAACCTACACCAGCATAGTAAGGTATAAAACCATCCTTGCCGAAAATAGGTACGATCGCGGCTCTGAATAAAAATCCACCATTCTTTGGTTGCAAACGATAGCCAAAGCTCAGGTGACCAAAAGTGCTCTCAAATGTTCCTTCATCTCCAAAATAATCGCTGCTGTAGCTAACAATCGTGACACCTGCACCGATCTCGAAATAATTTTTACCATCTTTTCCAAGAAGATAGTTTAATCCGAGAGGGAACGTAAGCAATCTTTCTCCATCGATTCCGAATCCGCCTATACCGATTCGTCCACCTAATCCATCTTCCTTTTTACTGAAGCGAGTATCATAGTTGAATGAAGCGAGACCTGGTCCTCCTATTTCTGCGTAAATAGATTTTGCTGATTTTTGCGAATAACCTGCTAATGAAAGGGTAATAAAAGTAAGGGCGAAAAAGATCTTTTTCATAATGTTTGTTTTTGGAATTAAGACCAATATAGAAAATATTTTGCTGCCCGATTAAATGTTAAATGATATTAACCTCCCTTTCTAAAACAATCCCAAATTTATCGTTTACACTTGCTATTATCTCTTCTGATAAGTTCCAAACATCTTTTCCTTTCGCATTACCATAGTTAACTAATACCAGAGCTTGTTTTGCATGGCAGCCTGCATCTTCTTTACGGTAACCTTTCCATCCGCATTGTTCAATCAACCATCCCGCAGCAATTTTTATATAACCCTCCTTTGATGGATATCCCGGAATAGCAGGATATTTTCCTTTCAATGAATTATAAACAGAGTATTCTACCGTTGGGTTTTTGAAAAAGCTTCCTGCATTACCTATTACTTTCGGATCTGGTAATTTAGAAGAACGAATATTGATCACTGCCTGTGAAATTGCCTGGATAGATAATTCGTTTACTCCCATCTGCTGCAGTTCCTGTTCTATTGCGCCATATGATGTATTAAAAACAGGTTGCTTGTTTAATTTATATGTTACATCCAGAATTACAAATTGATTTTTATATTTTCTTTTGAAAACGCTTTCCCTGTATCCAAATTCACAATCATCTAAAGTGAACGTTTGTGTTCTTTTTTCTTTGATATGATAAGCAGTCAATTCATGAAACACATCTTTCACTTCCACTCCGTATGCACCAATGTTTTGCATGGGACTGGCACCAACATTCCCAGGAATCAAACTTAAATTTTCAAGCCCTGCATAATTATTATCTACGCAAAACATCACGAAGTGATGCCAGTTCTCTCCCGCTGCAGCTTTTACAAAATAGTACGCTGCATCTTCTGCAACTACTTCAATTCCTTTCAAGTCATTTTTCAATACTAAGCCATCAAAATCTTTTGTGAGTAAAATATTACTTCCACCGCCTAAGACGAGACTTGAGGCTGGAGATTGGAGGCTTGAGTATAATTCCTCTAATTCATCCACTGAACAAAAGGATGCGAATGATCTTGCCATTACATCTATTCCAAAAGTATTGTAAGATTTGAGCGATATATTTTGTTGGATATTCATTTACACCAGCTTATTTTTTTCATGGCATGACGCCTAAAGCGAACCTGTCAAGTAATAATCTCTGCCTCCTACACCGGGTCTACATCCGGAATAATATTTACCTGCCTATATCTTTTATTAGATTGAATAATGATGATCTGTTGCTCAATCTCAATTTTACATTTATCTATAAAGGCAGAATCTTTCGGCAACTTCAGCAATAACTCCCAAAGAAATAATCCCCTCACTTTGTTTACCAAAGGCTCGGCCGGGCCTGAGATATAATTTGCAAAGTTTGGTTTCAATCCCTGCAGCATAATATTGGCAGCTTCTTCAGCAATGTGTTGCTCCTTATGTTTAAAAGTGATCTGGATCAATCTTGAAAAAGGCGGATAGAAAAATCCTTTCCTGTTTTCAATTTCGAATGCAAACAACTTTTCATAGTTGTGCTCCTTCACAAACTGCAATACCGGGTGATGGATATTACTCACCTGGATCAACACCTTCCCTTTTCCATGTTTTCTTCCTGCCCTTCCACTCACCTGCTCCATCAACTGGAAAGCTTTTTCGTTTACCCGAAAATCAGTGAAATTTAAAAGCCCATCTGCATCCAATACTCCCACCATGTTCACATGCTCAAAGTCAAGGCCTTTTACTACCATTTGAGTGCCAACCAGGATATCCACCCGCTGATCTTCAAATAATTTTATTAAAGCATCATGGTCATGTTTACCCTTTATGCTGTCATAATCCATCCGGGAGATCCTGCTCTGTGGAAACTGTTCAGCTATCAACTCCTCTATTTTCTCTGTTCCAAAATTTTTCTGAAAAAAATTATGGCTTCCGCAGGCTGCACAGGTTTGTATCACCGGATAAGCAGAACCACAATAATGACAGCTTAACTTGTTTTTTCCCTTATGAAACGTAAGTGACACATTGCAGTGATTGCATTGAGGGATCCATCCACAAACACCACAGATCATGTACGGCGAATAGCCTCTTCTATTCTGAAAGAGAATTATTTGCTTTTTTTCAGCTAATGTTTTTTTTATCTCCTCAGTCAATTGAGGGGTGAGTGCGATCTTTTCTTTTTTATTAGCAACAGCTTTAACATCTACCAACTCAATCCCGGGCATTTCAATTTGCCCGAAGCGCTCATTCAACTGAACAAGTCCATATTTTCCTTGCTTACAATTGTAATAGCTTTCAATCGATGGAGTGGCACTACCTAGTAACACTTTTGCCTGGAATAAGCTTGCATAAAAAACAGCAGCATCTCTTGCATGATATCTTGGGGTCGGATCTTGCTGTTTAAAAGATGCATCATGTTCTTCATCAACTATTATTAATCCTAATTCTTTGAAAGGAAGAAATAAAGAAGACCGGGCACCTAATACGGCTCTTATTTCACCGCTTTTTATCTTATTCCAGATCTCCACCCTTTCATTGGGATTGAACCTGGAATGATATATAGCGATATGACCACCAAAATGTTTTTGAAGTCTTCGTATTATCTGTACAGTTAAAGCAATTTCAGGCAGCATGTATAAAACCTGCTTGCCCTGCTTGATGTGCTCTTCTATTAAGTTTACATAGATCTGCGTTTTACCGCTGGCAGTTACCCCATGTAAAAGACAAACATGTTTTTCTCTGAAGATCTTATCAATTTCTGATTTTGCGACCTGCTGGGCGATTGACAAAGTGAAGTCAACGATAAGGTCTTTAGGCAAGCGATTTATGCGATCAACTGCTCTTTTTTCGGCGATCAGTATTCCTTTCTCAACAAGTCCCTTCAATTGCGCTGCAGTGGCATTAGATTTTTTCAGGAGTTCCACCTGGCTCACTTCTCCTTCTGTTTTCACCAGGTGCAGATAGCTGAGTAATAATTCAAGTTGCTTGGGTGCTTTGCTCCAGTTATTCAGCAGATCCGCAAGTTTATCTTCGTTATGGTATTCTGAAGCGAGTCGAACAAAAGTCTCTTTCTTCTCTTTATATTTTTCCTGTAAGTTTTCCCAAACATAGCATACGCCTTTTTCAATTAGTTTTTTTATGATTGGGTACACATGTGATGCATCGAGTAATTGCTGTACCTCGCTTAACCGCAATTCTTTTTTTAGTTCTAATGCTTCTGCCACTACATACTCTTCATCGCCTAAATTGGTATAATCATCACCGAATTCTTCATTCCATATAAGAATCGTTTCACTGGATAATTTCAGATTCGCCGGAACTGCTGCCTGCATTACCTCACCTTCACTGCACATGTAATAATGTGCCATCCACTCCCACAATTTCAACTGCTCGTTGTAAACGAGCGGATCATTCTCAAGAACATTCAGAATTTCTTTTGGCTTAAAAGATTCAGGTGGAGTTGAAGAGATAGATTTCACGATACCTGAGTACTTTTTATTCTTACCTAAAATCACCTCAACCCTAATTCCCGGCTTTACTGCGCTTTGAAGATGAGCAGGTATTTGCCACGTGTAATTCTTTGGCAATGCAAGAGGAATGATCACCTCTGCATAGGCGGTATTAGGACCAGGTTGAGTGGTAAAAAGTTCAATACTCATGAATGGAACGAAGATAATTAATGGCAGGCTCTAAAAAAGATGCCTTTTGAACTGAACGTACAAGTGTGCGACGCAACAGGAGGTCTTTTGAAAATATACAGTTAGGTCAATAAATTCTGTATTTCCTGAGTCCGGCTTCCATCGTATTGAAGACCTGCTGCTTCAATTGCTTTACATCTTCCTGTTTTAAACCCGTTACAGGAATTTCTGCAAGATGAACCACACGGTTCTTACCAGGCGTCAGATTGAGCTTAGAACGATAATCGAGGCGCTCGAACGTATCTATTAATAAAAGTGGTTTTATAGGTGTTTGCATTTCTATGGCGAGGCGAAAAGCACCATCATAAAATTCTTTGAGGGGCTGGCCTGTTTCGTTGAAAGTGCCTTCGGGATAAATGAAAATGGAAATATTTTTTTTCAATGCTGATTTAAGTGCTCTTACACTCCTTGACCTTGCTTCGGCACTGCTTCTATCAACTAATACTACAGCAATACGATATATCCATCCGAAGATGGGAATCTTCACCATCTCATATTTCCCTAAAATCCTCATGGGCTGATGAATTGCCAATAATGCGGCAGGTATATCCATATAGGAAATATGATTGGCTACAAAAATGTATTGTTTGCTTTTATCATCTGCGGATTCATAGATGTCTTCATGTGTTACACCTATCAATAAATACCATACCTGGAAACAGCCTTTATAAGTACGATACATCATGTTTCCACCTGTGACTTTACCAAATAAAGTGCAGAATAAAGTGATGGGTAATGCTACGATGACACAGCAAACAAATAAAAGAAAAGCGTAAATGCTATAGATAACTTGTATGGACCGAAGCAGGAAGTTCATGAGTGGTAAAGATAAAGGGAAGAAAAGTTCAGAAATGAAATGATAAGAACTACTGTTCTATTACAAGATGCTCAATTGAGTACGCTTCGGGCTTAGCTGAAAAATGCTGTTTGGTGAAGGTCCAGGTTTCTTTAAAAAACCCGGAATAGCGATAATGATCTAAGGCTTCCTCATTTTTCCAGATGCTGTAGGTAAAATACACATTTGGCTGATGTTTGTCTCTCCACAACTCCAGGTGAGTGCAGCCAGGAAAATTTCGAATGATCTTCTTTCGCTCATTGAAAAAGTCAAGGAAGGTTTGTACAGCATCCTCTTTAAAAGTCATCTTAACTATCCTGATCAGCATTATTCTTTAGTTTAATTATTTCGGCTGCGATACTAATGGCAATTTCTGCGGGTGTTTCACTTTTTATATCAAGGCCAACAGGAGCATGTATCGATTGTAATTGTTCTTCAGTCCATCCTTCAGCTTTGCAATCATTAAACATCTTTTCGATCTTTGCCTTACTTCCTAATAAACCCAGGTATTTGAAAGGTTTATTGATAATAGCCCGCAAAGCCATATCATCAGTTCTGTAGCCAAAGGTCATAATGACCACATAATCTTCTTTTGTATTGTCCAGCAGCATTGCCAGGTCATTATAACTGTTCAGTTGTTTCCTTTCATCCGCGAAATGGTTTTGCTGCATGGTGTTCAGTAAAGGCCTGTCATCATACACATGCACAAAAAAACCAAGCATGTTCATGATCTTACTTAAAGCCAGAGCACAGTGACCTCCTCCAATGATGTGAATATGAGGCTGCTCTCCTATTTTTTCTTCATACGACCAATCATCTTCGCTATTCATTTGGAAATGGAACTGGTGTTGTGCAGGCTCTTGAACAAACTCAATTCCTGCTTTGTTTAATCTTAGCTTAGCTTCTTTCTTTTCGATTATTGCCTGTACAATTTTCTCAATTGAATAAACATCTTGAGATTGTACCTGATAAATAAAGATAGTCTGCTCACCTGAACATATCATACCACTTTGATCCCTGCTCGCAGATTTATCATGCATCTGTTTTCGCAAAGCTCCTCCATTCTCTATCTTTATTCCCTGGCTAATATTTTTCAGCATTTCTTTTCCCATCTCAACGAACTTGTGTTCCATTATTCCGCCGCCTATTGAGCCGATCATTTCAGCTTTCGCATTCACTGCCATAAGAAAACCTTGTCGGCCAGGACTACTTCCTTTACTCTCCAGTACATATAATAGAACAACAGGAATACTCTGTTGAACATTCTTTAAAATAAAATCCCAAACTTCTAATTTGCTAATCATTGGCTGATGATAGTTCAACGGAAGGCTTTTCTTTTCCCTTATACTTTGTTGTAGAATACAAGTTCGTCAACACTTTCTCCGGCGTCATGGGTGCATCGAAAGGAACTTCTGCTTTCGGATTAAATGCCTTGATCGCATTACGCAAAGCAAAGAACGCTCCAATGCCATACATCAACGGAGGCTCGCCTACAGCTTTAGAACGAAGTACTGCCAGGTTATTTTTTTTTGTATTTAGAGCTTTTACCGATATCTCATTTGGTACAGAATAAATATCTGGAACCTTATATGTAGAAAGTGTATTGCTTTTAAGTTTACCATTCTTATCATACACAACTTCTTCCATTGTCATCCACCCTAAACCTTGCACTATACCGCCTTCTATTTGCCCAAGGTCAATTAAAGGGTTCATGCTTTCACCAAAATCATGCACCACCTTTACTGCATCTATCTTGTAGGTTCCTCTCAAACAGTCAACAGTTGAAGTAATGATTGCAGTTCCATACACGTGATATGCAAACGGATGACCTTTCTCTTTTGAAGCGTCAAAATGAATACCGGGCGGAGTATAATGTGCATGTTCGCTTAAACTCACTCTTCTGAAATAAGTTTGAAAGACCAGCTTCTTCCAATCCAGTGTAGTTGGCTTTCCTTGCAGCAACACTATTTCATTTTTCAGTTCTATGTGGTCAGTCTTTGCATTTAATTCTTCTGCAGCTACTTTCTTCATTCGTTCCAAAATAGCAGTACATGCGATCTCTGTGGCTTTCCCATTCAGATCTGCAGTGGCACTTGCAGCAGAGGGAGATGTATTAGCCACACGATAAGTATTGGTAGAATTTACTTTTACTTTTTCAACAGGCAATCCAAACACTTGTGCTGCGACCTGTAACATTTTTGTGTTAACGCCTTGCCCCATTTCTACAGCACCTGTGCTCACCACAACACTTCCATCTAAATACACATGCACCTGTGCTCGTCCCTGGTTCATCATAGTTTTAGTGAACGAGATGCCGAAACAAACGGGCATCAATGCCATTCCTTTTTTAAATAGCTGACTTGTTGCATTGAACTCATTAATCTCTCCTCTTAATTTATTTATCTCGTATAACTCTTCAGCTTTTGTCCAACATTCAACCGCTTCGCTCTCAGCCTTCTGTCCGTATGGAAACTCCTCACCAGTCTCAATAAGGTTTCTTTTTTGAATTTCACTTGCATCTACTCCCAACACTTCTGCAGCTTTTACAATTGCACTTTCGATCACAAACATTCCCTGTGGACCACCAAACCCTCTGAAAGCTGTATTAGAAGGGAGGTTTGTTCTGCAACTGTAAGCGGTTGTCTTTACATTAGGTATAAAATAAGAATTCGTGCAATGAAATAAAGTTCGCTCCATCACTGCTGGTGAAAGATCAGCAGTTGCTCCTGCATTCTGAAAAAATGTTGCTTCATACGCAACAATCTTCATCTTTTTATCTAAGCCGATTTTAAAATCCGAAGAATAGGGATGACGCTTACCAGTCATTCGCATATCTTCCATTCGATGCAAAGAATATTTAACAGGCTTCCTCAGGTGATACGTCGCCAATGCACACATACATCCCCATATAGTTGCCTGGTCTTCTTTACCGCCGAAGCCACCACCTAATCTTGTTACATCCACTTCTATCTGGTGCATTGGTATACCCAGCACATTTGCTGTATGTCTTTGCACTGCCGTAGGACCTTGCGTTGAAGAATAAATTTTAATTGCACCATTTTCCGCAGGCACTGCATACGCACCTTGTGTTTCGATGTACAAATGTTCCTGCCCGTTACTATCAGCCCTTCCTTCAAATATATACGCACATTTTTTGAAAGCTTTATCAACATCACCCAACAAAAATGTTCTTGGAGGTACGATCAATTCTCCCTTCTCTTTCGCTTCTCTCGGATCAGTAATCACGGGCAAAGGCTCTATATCAATTTTGATCTTCCTGATCGCTGCATATACCTGCTCTTCACTTTCGCCCACCACGAAAGCGATTGGCATACCACAAAAATGAACTTCATGTTCTGCAAGCAGAGGCTCATCGGGTACAATGCCACCGATCTGGTTAGCACCCGGAATATCCTTGTAAGTAAATATTCGTACAATGCCTTCACTTTCTAAGGCTGCATTCAAATCAAGACTCCTGATCTTGCCATGTGCTACAGGCGAATCGAATACGGCACCGAATAGCGTTCCGGCAATTACAGGAATATCATCCAGGTAAACTGATTCACCTCTTGTATGAGAATATGCATCTATGTTTTGCATAATTTTTTTTGTTAGCGGGCAACACCACTTTACTCATCGCCTGTTGTGTCACTCCCTTGTACGTTCTGAACTTTACTCGGCAGTCGCGAACCTTCTCTTAACAATCACACTTCAACTACTTAAAATTTTCTCTGTCTCCAATTCAGGGAACAACTTTATAAAATGTGCTTTTATTAACTGACCTAGTAATAATGTTTTATAGGCTGCGGTGCCTCTTGCATCACTGATAGGCGAGATTTCAGATTGAGCTATCTCTGTAACCTCAGCGATCAGCTCTTCAGTTAATCTTTTACCCCCCAGGCACTCTGACGCTTTCTTTAAATACATCGGTATTGGGCCAACACCTCCAGCCGAAATAAAAGCTTCTTCAATAAGATCTCCGTTCATCTTTATATTCATTGCAGAGTTAACGCTGGCAATATCCAAATAGGTTCGCTTACTTACTTTTTCAAAACTGAATTTATTTCCAGCTGAAGGAAGCTGAAACCATACCTGTTCAACAAACTCATCAATTTGTTTATCTAAAGTTTTATAGCCTTTGTAAAATTCCCGCAATGCAACTTCTCTTTTCTGATCACCATCGCTCAAAATGATCTTCGCATCTAAGGCCAAAAAGAAAATAGTAAAATCTCCGATGGGAGATGCATTAATAAAATTCCCGGCGATCGTAGCTATATTCCTTATAGGTGTAGAAGAAACAAGTTTGATATGTTCTTTAAAACCAGGAAAAGCATCGTGCAAGAACATCGCGTTAGACAGATCCGTTACTGTTGCAGTTCCTCCTATAAAACATTTTCCATCCTTTTCACTTACTTCATTCATTTTGCCTGATAACAAATTCACTTCTTCGTAAGGAATCGTCTCATGCTGCTGTACATACAGATCAGTGCCACCACCCACAAATTTTCCTGTCGAGTTAACCGTTACAATTTCATCGGCATTATTCAGGTTGGTCAATCTTTGGTGTATCGAAGAGAAATATGCCGGAAGAATATTTTTCTCAGAAACATATTTGCACGGATCACTACTTCTTTCCTGGAGAAGTTCAGTTATCCTTGCAGCAGCTCTTTCTATCGATTTGTAACCTGTACACCTGCAAATATTTCCATCCACAGCCGCAATGGCATTTTCATAAGAAGGTTCTTTTTCACTCAGACAAAAGCCTGCAAAACTTACTATGAACCCGGGAGTACAAAAACCACACTGCGTACCATTCTCTTCGCACATAGCTTTTTGAATTGGATTCAATTCCTTTTTAAAATTGATCCCTTCAATCGTCACGATATGTTTTCCGTGAGCATTACCTAAAGGAGTTAAACAAGAAGTGGCAGACCTGTAAACTAACTTTCCATTTATGAGCTCGCCTATCAATATTGTGCATGCACCGCAGTCACCTTCCCGGCATCCAATCTTTGTTCCTGTCAGATCTTTATGATACCGGATAAAATCAAGCAGTACCGTTGCCTGTTTCAGATCAGTAGTAACCTCTTTTTCATTGAGCAGGAATCGTATCAAAATAGTTTCGGTTGTAAGCAAATAAAGTTAGTATAATTGAAGTATGAATGCAACTGCTGAGAGGAAATTGCTCTATTACCGCCTTGTAGCGTTATGGGTATTGTGCGAGGCGATGCTTGGCGGTGTGATACATGGATTACGCTTGCCGGTGTCAGGATTATTTGTCGGAAGCAGCGCAGTTATTTGCATTAGTTTGATCGCATACTATATTCCTTCCAGAACAGCGATAATAAAAGCGACTATCATCGTTGCGATCTTTAAAATGATGCTGAGTCCGCAGGCTCCTCCAATGGCGTATGTAGCAGTATTCTTCCAGGGTTTTGCAGGCGAGATCATCTTTTATAACAGAAGAATATATAAGTTAGCATGTTATCTCTTCGCAATCATCGCACTTGTTGAATCAGCATTGCAGCGGATCTTAGTCTCCATTATTGTATATGGAATTGAATTCTGGAAAGCTATCGATACATTTTTATCGAACCTAACGAATAACTCAACTTCCTATAGCCTCTATCTTGGAACTGGTTATATCCTGATACACATCGTGGCTGGATTGATCGTCGGTTATATATGCAGCAGGTTACCCATGCAGATCGAAAATATAAATGTTGTTTCTGTTAATAACAAAAGATCATCACTTATTCAACCGAAACATAAAGGCAAAACGAAAAAAGTACTTTTCGTTATATGGATAGTATTATTTGCTTTATACCTGCAGTCAGAGTTTAAAATTGGCGAGCCTTTATTATCAAGCCATATCTCCATAAGGATCATTACAAGGTCTGTGCTCATCTTACTTGCATGGTATTTTGTTATCAGCCCTGTATTGATAAAGTTTATCAAGAATTGGTTGAGCAAAAAGCAGTACAAGTGGAAAGATGATATTGATGCCATAGTTGCGCTGCTTCCCTCTATACAATCTACTGTACAACAATGCTGGCAATCTACTGCTCATCTAACCACACTTAAACGAATGAAGAGAAGCATCAAGTTGATCGCAGCAAATATCATTAAGCCTGCATGAGAGCAAGAGTGCATATTTTAACTGGCCCGGTTCATTCAGGAAAAACAACAGCCCTAATGAACTGGCTTGTCACAATGAAAAATGTTGCAGGTATCACGTCTCCTGTTGTACAAGGAAAAAGAACATTTTTTCATATTGAAGCTCATGAATATTTCCCAATGGAAGCCCAGGCTGGAGAAGAAGCATTGTTAATCGGAAAATATTCCTTCAGCAGAAAATCATTTATGAAAGCTGAAGAGACATTAATGAGTGCTATAGGTAAATCTTATGAATGGATCATTATAGATGAAATAGGTCCTTTAGAATTAAGCGAAAGCGGTCTGCATAAAGTTTTATTAGAGATACTTCAGAAAACAAACAGCAACTTACTGTTAGTTGTAAGAGATTCTATCCTGCATGACGTAATAAAAAAGTACAACTTAACAGAACCTAACATACTTAATATTAAGTCCTTCCCTTCGTAACCTCAGCAGATATATGTGCCCACGTATATTCAAGGCATTTTTTTTGGATTATATACTATCCAAATCACCTCCAATATGCATAGTTTAAACAGATACGAAGTTGCAAGCCACCTAGATAGGTCATCCAGGGAAAGCCTTCCTTTCCAAAGAAGCAACAGAATAAGAACTCCATATGGTGATTCCTCGTCAAGAAATGGGGAATTTAATTCCCGCGACCATCAATCTCCCGAAGCGCATAACAGATGCGACAGAAGCTTCAATCAGTCGCTTTGGGGCCGTCGATAATTCTCTCTTTTCAATTATTTGAAAATTAATTAGTTGCCTGTTGGTCTGAAAATTGTCTTCTAGTCCATGAAAAATCGGACGTATGAAAACACTATTAAGTATTGCAGCGATCGCATTAGGTGGAATAGCATTTACCGCCTGCGATAATGCAAGTGCAGGGTATGTTGACCTTAGCACAGGAGAACAAGTAGAACTTGTAAAAGACGAAGAGACAGGATTGATGGTTAACAAAGCAACAGGCAAACCTGTAAGAATGTATGTTGACAGAAAATCCAATGATACCATCTGGGGTAAGACAGGAGTTGTGATCAATGGTAAAGTAAAAAGAAATGACGACGGCGACTGGATCTACCTTGGCTTAGATGGTGACGGAGAATACAAAGTAAAAGTAGATGATGATGGCGCTTACAAAGAAAAGAGCGATGATTACAAAAGAAAGTATGACTCCGATGGTGATTACAAATTAAAGAAAGGCGATGTGAAGGTGAAGTATGATGCTGAAGATGGTAAACGTAAAGTGAAAAAAGACGATTAATTTTTTAATCGCTAAATAGAAAATCCAAATTCCACAGAATAAAAATATTCAAATGGAATTTGGATTTTTTTATTTCTGCTAAGGATTACCAATAGTAGAATTATCGTCTTGCTCCTTGTCGC
>JAEZDC010000071.1 GCA_023429825.1 Bacteroidota bacterium
GCTGCATACAGATAGACTGTTCCGCCGGCGCCACCACCACCGGAACCATCTTGTGTGGTCACATTCTGACCATTTCCTCCGCTTGCGTTGACCGTACCGCTGCCACTGATAGAACCTGCTTTAATAAACACAATTCCACCTCCGACAGCCCCGCTTGCTGTAGTAGTGGCAGAATTGGTGCTTCCGGCACCACCCCCTCCACCAAGTAATAAACGCGAAGTTGAAAGAAATGAAGGAGCTACGCCACCAAAACCTCCGATCGTAGATGTATTACCGTTTCCACGGCCACCTACGCCACCTGCACCTCCATTACCACCACCACCACCACCTGTGTTTTGAGCGTTGGTAGTAGCACCATCTGTACCCCCACCACCTGCATTACCAGGAGCTCCGGATGCATAACTACCCCCAGGGTATCCTTCTGCAGTACTATCAATTACGGCAGACCCATTCCACATGTATCTTGGAGAGCCTGCAATTCCTTCACCCTTTGATCCATTTCGGGCTGTGGTTGCTGTTGTTACTCTATCAGTACTCGCACCTGTTCCTGAACCTCCTAACGACCTTCCGCCACCACCCCTGAATCCCTGTGCTGATACAGAAATAGCGGACAACGCACCAAATGTGAGAGAGCCGGAAACATTAGCAGCTACAATTCCGCCACTTGTTCCATCCCATGCTGAAGCGATAATAGACGTTGAAGCATTTAATGTTAGAGAGGAATATTCTGGAACTCTTATAACCTGGAAGCGAGCCTTACCACTCGTTGCATTATCAAAATCAACGTTAGTATAAGAGTTTTTTAATGGAGTGGTCAGATAAACATAATTAGGATCACTACCGGTAGCACCGCTGGCAGCATATACAAATTCATAAGTGCCGGCAGTTGAAGTTAAAAAGCCCGAAGAAGTGCCACTGCCACTGCCATAGTTCGTGCTGTTTGTAAAATTGATCGTAGAACCCTGCATTTGAATTATTAACAAGAGGTCTCCGGGAGCGATGTTAGCCGCAGCGCCTCTTTTAGCACCAATGGTTAGGCGGACTGATCCAGCCGGAGCAGATGCTACCCCTGGATAATAACTATTGATCACTGTATTGGCAAGTGTAATAGTTCCAGCAGCTAAAGAACAACTTGGGGTATAAGAAAACCCCGTGATTTGTGAATAGCAGGAATTAGGTTCAACGTAAGTGCCGGAAGATACTATCGTTCCGTCATCACCCATTGTAGCTCCGTTCGGTGGAAATTCTGTTACGCCAGATGAAGCCCCGGTAACAGTTCCATTTGCTCCAGCAGTAACCGTCCGGGTTACAGAAGTTGCAGTTGTGAGGATATATCCACCACCGCCGCCGCCGCCGGGCCCCCAGGCCGCATTTGCCGTGGTACCGGCTGCATTACCACCCGCACCTCCATTAGCAGCCATGTTAACACCAGCAATTGAAGTATTAGATAACACTATTATCGCACCACCGCCGCCGCCGCCGGAGCCACCATCGCCATTTGCCTCTGAAGAACCACCATTACCTCCATTGGCAGCTATAGTGCCCGAGCCATTTACTGTTCCTTTGATAAGTAAATAAACGATTCCGCCCCCATTTCCTCCTGTGCTTACGACCGCATCATTTTCCTCTCCACCACCACCACCACCACCCATAAATAAGAGGGTGTTGGAAGCATAATCTAATGGAGCGCCACCGAAACCTCCTACAATGTCTCTGTTATCGCCTCCCCACTGGTTAGCACCTGGAGGACGATTAGAGGCCAGTGCATTTTGGTTTGAACTACTGAAACTGTAACCACCACGTCCACCACCCCGTGAAACACTTGCTGCAAATGTCGGGTCCTCTATATTCCATGCTGTTGTATAGTTAGCATTCGAATTGTCTTTCACACCAGTTCCATCATATGTAGTTAAAGAGCCATTATTCCCGGCATTGGAGCCACCACCCCCACCAGCCATTTGTCCATTTCCACCACCGCCGCCGTTTGCCGGCGCACCACGGCCATATGCTCCACCCATAGCTCTATATTCAATTAAACCTCCTGCTATACTTTCTCCTTTGCCTGCTGCAGCCGTTGCTGCAACTCCTGGAGCACTGGATCTATATAAGCTATTAGTACTATTACCGCCTGTATAAGTCACTGCTGCTGCTGTATCAGCGCCTCCTCTGAACCCTATGGCATTTGCATGAACCGAGCCATTGATGGTAGCGTTTCCATCAACTTCAATCGCACAAATGCCGCCGACTGATCCATTCCAGGCACTCCCGGTAATGGTCACACTTGCGCCTACCGTTAAAGAAGACAAACGGGGAATACGAATAATCTGCGTTTTATTATATCCGCCCTGAGAATAAGAGTTGGTTAAAGCCTCACAAAAATTAATAGTGTTTGAGGAAACACTTAAAACAGTCATGAGTTCATACTTACCTGTATTGCCATAAGAAGTAATAGATCCGTATGCAGGATCGGTAGTATTGGCTCCCATCGCAATTGTTGCCCCCTGAACCTGGATGATCATCACTAGGTCACCTGCAGATAAAGCATCGGTTGCATATGGATGAGTAGCATTTGCCGGAACGCCGGTACTGGCTGTAAGATGCCCGATATTGGTAACCGCTAAACTGGTAGCACCAGTCGATACACTTGCATTTAATATAGCGTAACGATTGTAGATATATGTGCCGGCACCAGGATTTTCACTACCGTCTTTACCCTTCTGTGCTTTCAGAGAAAGAGAGCATATTGCCAGGGTAAATACAGCAAGGAATTTTAATAAAATGGGCCTGGGCAGTATCACGGTAGCTTCCTTTTGCATAGATGAAGGATATAGTTATAGGATATAGACGAAAAAAACACCTTTTTAGATGTATACAAATTTAAATATTGAAGGGCGGAAATCACTTAAATATCAGGTATTTCCCGTTAAATATCAATTAACCAGTAGGCAATAAAAAAGCCCCGTAACCGTTACGGGGCTTTTAATTTCTATTCAAAAGCTTTATTTAGCTTCTTCATCTGAACCTTTTTCACCTTCCTGGAGTTTGGCCTTTATCTCAGCTAAAGCACCAAGATCACCCAAAGTTGTTTTTTCAACTTTAGACTGGAGATTCTTCACAGCTTTTCTTGTTTGATCAGCTTCTGCTCTCTGCTCTTTCTTCACCGCTTCTTTTTCTTCAGCCTGAGCCTGTTCCCAGATTCTTGCATGGCTGAGAACGATACGCTTTTCATTTCTGTCAAACTCGATCACCTGGAATTGAGCTGTTTCATCAGCAGCGATAGACTTACCATCTTCTTTACCTAAGTGCCTTGCAGGTGCAAAACCTTCCAGGCCATAAGATAATTGTACAATAGCGCCTTTATCATCTCTTCTTGTAACAGTTCCTTCATGAACAGATCCGATAGCGAATGTATCTTCCAATGCATTCCATGGATCTTCTTCCAGTTGCTTATGTCCAAGCTGAAGTTTCCTGTTTTCTTTATCGATAGAAAGGATGATCACGTCGATGTGCTCGCCAACTTTTGTATACTCAGAAGGGTGATTGAAACGCTTCAGCCAGCTAAGGTCAGAGATATGGATCATACCACCGATACCAGCTTCCAGTTCAATGAACACGCCATATGGAGTAATGTTCTTCACCAAACCTTTGTGCTTGCTACCTTCAGGGAATTTATTTTCGATAGTGCTCCAAGGATCTTCACTCATTTGCTTGATAGAAAGACTCATCTTTCTTGCATCCTTGTCAAGTGTTACCACTTTCGCAGAATGCTCATCACCCAGCTTGAAAAACTCTTTTGCATTGATTGGCGTATTAGCCCATGTAATTTCACTTACGTGAACAAGGCCTTCAACACCCGGAAGAATTTCTAAGAAAGCACCGTAATCTTCGATATTTACAACTTTACCTTTTACAACTTCGCCTTCTTTGATTGTTTCAGGCAGCACATCCCAAGGATGCGGAGTAAGTTGCTTTAAGCCAAGGCTGATACGCTTTTTGTCGTCGTCGAAATCCAATACCACCACCTGTAATTTCTGGTCCATCTTCACCACTTCTGAAGGGTGATTGATACGGCCCCATGAAATATCTGTGATGTACAATAAACCGTCCAAGCCACCGAGATCCATGAAAGCACCAAAGTCTGTAATGTTCTTTACAGTTCCTTCGAGTACCTGGCCCTTCTCGAGTTTGCTCATGATCTCTGCTCTCTGCGCTTCGATATCGCTTTCGATAAGTGCTTTGTGAGATACTACAGCGTTCTTGATCGCTTCGTTGATTTTAACAACTTTAAATTCCATCGTCTTACCAACAAACTGATCGTAATCAGTAACAGGCTTAACGTCGATCTGTGAACCTGGTAAGAATGTTTCCATACCAAATACATCTACGATCAAACCACCTTTTGTTTTGCTGGTAACAGTACCAGTGATAACCTCACCAGTTTTGTGAACCTCTACGATTCTCTCCCATGCACGGAAGATCCTTGCAGATTTACGGCTCAGGTTAAGGTGACCAACCCTATCTTCTTTCTCCACTACCATTACTTCCACTTCATCACCTACTTTCAATCCCTGCGTATCACGAAATTCGTTGGCAGAGATCAAACCATCACTCTTAAAACCAATGTTTACAACAACGTCAGTTTTAGTGATGCCTACAACGATTCCTCTTACGATCTCACCATCTTCGATCTGAACGAAGGTCTTGTCGTAAACTGCATCATATTTCTCTCTTTCATCTTTCGCATAATGACTTACATTACGTTTGTCAATGCTCCAGTCAAAATCATCATGAGCTGTAGCGATAGTTTCTGCTACGGGCTCCTGCACAGGTACATTTGTTGTCGCTGTAGTCTCCGTAGCTTCTGTTGCTACTGCAGACTCTTGTGCTTCAGCGTTTGGGTTAACAATATTGTTTTCAGACATGATATAATTCCCGATGGTTTTTATTCGGGGTTGCAAAAGTAACGGAATATGCTGTACCACTGCAGATTTGAGCGTTCCAACAGCCAAATTTTAAGGAGTTTTTGGGGTGAAAGCAGGAATCATCATAGTAAATGTCCTGCAGGTAGCCTACTCATACATACTCTATACTTTAGCTATGGCATCGTTATCCCTGCTTCACGAATATTCCGGAGATAAAGGGGAGATATTCCGGCTATGTTCCGGTCAAAAGTCTGGTTTTGGTTTGGTTCGCTTCAACGGCGTTGCCAAAGCAGACCCGGTCAAGACCCTACCCAAAAGCGAACTAGGCCTTGCCAAGGTAAGGTTAACTTTATGCCACCGCTTTACTCTCAAACTGCATCTGGTGAAGCTTACTGTAAAACCCGCCTAATGCCAGTAATTCTTCGTGGGTACCCATCTCTCTGATCTCTCCTTTGTCCAACACAATGATCTTACTGGCTTTACGAATTGTAGATAAACGGTGGGCGATAACAATAGACGTTCTGCCCGCTATTAATTTATCAATTGCATTTTGGATCAACACTTCACTTTCCGTATCGATCGAGGAGGTAGCTTCATCTAAAATTAGAATGGAAGGGTCGTAAATCAAAGCTCTGATAAATGAAATTAGCTGCCGCTGTCCCAAACTCAGTGTGCTGCCTCTTTCCATAACGTTATAATGATAACCTCCGGGTAAAGTCATAATAAAATCATGTATGCCGATCATCTTTGCTGCTTCTTCTACCTGGTTGTAGGTAATCGCAGGATTGCGAAGTGTAATATTATCCAGTACCGAACCGGAGAAAAGAAAAACATCTTGTAATACCACACCTATATGGGTTCTTAAATGATCGAGCTGATAATCTTCAATATTCACTCCGTCGATCTTTATCTCGCCTTTATCGATGTGATACAAACGATTCAGCAAACTGATAACAGACGTTTTACCACTTCCTGTATGACCAACCAAAGCCACCGTCTCACCGGGCTTTACCTCGAAATCGATATTCTTTAAAACGTAATGTTCACCACTATAGGCAAACCAAACATCATTGAATGCAACACCTCCGTTGATTTTACCGGGTGATAATTTTCCTGCGTCTTTAGTCACATCATCATTATCCATCACCTTGAATACTCTTTCGGCTGCCACCATCCCCATTTGAAGCACATTGAATTTATCTGCGATAATCCGCAGCGGTCGAAACAATTGGTTCAGGTAAAGTATGAACGCTACTAACAAACCCGGATTTATTTCTCTCGCTGCTATCCACCAAACCAGCAAGCCGGTGCTTAATGCTAATACGATCTCCACAATGGGAAAGAAAACCGAATAGGCGAAGATCGCTCTGATATTCGCATTCCTGTGCTCCCTGTTGATTGATCTGAACTTTTCAAACTCTCCATCCTCAGCTACAAAAGCTTGTACAATTTGCATCCCGGTTAAATGCTCCTGTACAAAAGCATTCAGATTCGAAATAGCATTTCTTACCTTGATAAAACTCTTATTTACGCTCTCCTTGAAATAATAAGTTGCGATAAGCAGGAACGGAAATGGGATAAGACTTACAAGTGTTAATCTCCAATCGATCCAGAACATTGTACCCAGCGTAATAAAAATAGTGAGAAGATCTGCGATGATCGGTATCAATCCTTCAGAAAATATCTCATTGATCGCTTCTATATCTGATATGGTTCTTGTCGTGAGGGTACCAATCGGTGTAGTATCAAATTGCGACAGATTAAGACCTAAAACTTTTTCGTACACAGCTTTCCTTATGTCTTTAACTACATTTTGCCCAAGCCATGATGCTGCAAATGAAAAAATAAAACGTACAGCCGTTTCGATCACAAGGAATATTACCTGGAAAACACTTATTGCTACAATGAGTCTTGCAACATTGCCTAAGTTGTTATCGAATAATAAAAATCTTAACCATCCCGGTATCTCAACATTTTTTCCTGCAGCACTATCAACTGTAAGCTGAATCAGGTATGGCCTCACAGGAGCAAAGGCGCTCATCACTATCGCAAGAAAAACACTGAGGTAGAATATCCTGCGATACGGTTTTACAAATTGAAACACACGGCGTAGTAATGAAAAATCGAAAATTTTCTTCCGCGACTGATCGGCCATAGAGCGCAAAAATAAGAGAACGTGTAATGCTGCGATTTGATTTGGTAATTAATTCAACCACTCATAATCTTCCGATTTGCTAATTAACCAATTTGCTACCCAACCAATCTGCAATTCGGATTATATTCGTAGCGTTATGGCAGTGCAAGTAAATGTGATAGATCAGCCGACAGCAAAGTACAATCTTACTGAAGAACAGGAAAGAAAAGAAATACTACGTCAATACCGGGGGCTACTACGCAGTCTTCGCCCCAAATTGAAAAAGGGCGATAAAGAACTTGTTCGCCAGGCTTTTGAGATCGCCACTGAAGCGCACAAAAGCATGCGAAGAAAAAGCGGGGAGCCGTATATCTTCCATCCTATTGCTGTTGCGCAAATATGCATAAACGAGATTGGACTGGGTGTTCGCAGTACCATCTGTGCTTTACTGCACGATACAGTTGAAGATACTGACGTAACACTTGAAGATATTCAAAGGGAATTTGGTAACGAGATAGGAAAGATCGTTGATGGATTGACCAAGATCGCTACTGTGATGGATACAAACACTTCACAGCAGGCGGAGAACTTTAGAAAGATCCTTCTAACACTTACGGATGATCCCAGGGTGATCCTCATAAAACTTGCAGACAGGTTGCATAACATGCGAACGCTTGACTCGATGAAAAGAGAAAAGCAGCTTAAGGTGGCAAGCGAAACCGTCTGGGTATATGCTCCTTTGGCGCATCGGATGGGTTTGTATAATATCAAAACTGAATTAGAAGATCTTTCGATGAAGTACATGGAGCCTGAGCAATACAAAGACATTGCTAAAAGGCTTGCTGAAACAAGAAGAGAGAGGACCCGGTACATCAATGAATTTATCAGGCCGATCAAAGATAAACTGGTTGACCAGGGATTTAATTTTGAAATCTATGGCAGGCCAAAAAGCATCCATTCCATCTGGAATAAGATGAAGAAGAAAGGTGTCTCTTTTGATGAGGTATATGATCTGTTCGCTATTCGTGTGATTCTTAATTCTCCTCCAGAAAAAGAAAAAGAAGATTGCTGGAAGGTTTATTCATTTATCACAGATGAATACCTGCCCTCCCCTGAAAGATTAAGAGATTGGTTAAGTAATCCCAAAGCAAACGGGTATGAAGCGCTGCACACAACAGTGATGGGACCGCAGGGACGTTGGGTTGAAGTGCAGATCAGAACCAAGCGGATGAACGAGATCGCTGAAAAGGGCTTGGCCGCACACTATAAATACAAAGAGGGAAATAACGATGAGGATCGTTTTGACAAATGGTTTGGCCAGATACGGGAAGTACTGGCACACCAGGATACCGATAGTGTTGATTTTCTGCAGGACTTTAAAACCTCTTTCCTCGCAGAAGAGATTTACGTGTATACGCCAAAGGGTGATGTGAAAATGTTACCTGTGGGAAGTACTGCTCTAGATTTTGCGTTCTCCATTCACTCAGCAGTAGGATCAAAATGTATAGGAGCGAAAGTGCACCATAAACTTGTTCCTATCAGCTATAAGTTAAGAAGCGGCGACCAGGTAGAGATCATCACCAGTAATAAACAAAAGCCCACAGAAGATTGGTTAAATATCGTGGTTACTGCGAAAGCGAAAAGTAAGATCAAAGATGCACTTCGGGAAGAGAAAAGAAAAGTAGCTGATGAAGGAAAATATATTCTTCAAAAGAAACTGGAAGGGATGGGAGCCGCTTTCAGTCATGATAATATTCATGAGCTGGAGCATTTTTATAAGCTCACTTCACAGCTTGAGCTGTTTTATCGCATTGCAACAAAGACCATCGATCTTAAAGAATTAAAAGAGTTCCAGGTATTGGGCGACAGGTTGGAACCGCCAAAGCCCGTTAAACTTCCCGAAATAATCGAAGACCTTCCAAAAACTTACAGTAAGAAAGAATCGGAACTCATCATTTTTGGCGAAAGCAGCGATAAGATCAAATACTCGTTAGCAAAATGCTGCAATCCCATTCCTGGTGATGATGTATTCGGCTTTGTGAGTACAGGAAAAGGATTGATCATTCATAGAACGAGTTGCCCGAATGCTACACAGCTTTTAGCTAACTATGGTCATAGAGTAGTTAAGACCAAATGGGCTAAGAACAAAGAAATATCTTTCCTTACAGGGTTGAAACTTGTTGGTGTAGATGATGTAGGAGTTGTACATAAGATCACTAACATCATCAGCGGGGAACTAAAGATCAATATCGCAGGGCTTACCATTGAAAGTAAAGAGGGTTTATTCCAGGGATCCATCAAAGTGTATGTACACGATAAGGAAGAATTGGATGAACTGGTAAACCGGTTAAAGCAGTTAGATGGACTGCATACAGTTGACCGCTTCGATACTGCAGAGGAGCTTAAATAGTTATTCACCAAAAATCAATATTTAGCTGCTATTCCGAATCACCGCTTACATTTGCCAGACTTCAAATTTCTATTATGGTTGATGTAATTCTTGGCCTGCAATGGGGCGATGAGGGTAAAGGAAAGATCGTTGATTATTTCGCTCCGAATTATGATATCATTGCTCGTTTCCAGGGAGGCCCGAATGCGGGTCATACACTGTACGTCGGCGATAAAAAAATAGTGCTTCACCAGATACCTTCAGGCGTTTTTCATCAGAATACCATCAACCTTATCGGGAATGGAGTTGTACTGGACCCGGTTACATTGAAAAGAGAATGCGATATCGTTTCTTCTTTTGGAGTGGATGTAAAAAAGAATCTTTTCATTTCAGAAAGAACAAATATCATCGTGCCTACTCATAGAGCTTTGGATAAAGCCTCTGAGATGCAAAAAGGAGAAGGCAAGATCGGCTCAACACTTAAGGGGATAGGTCCTGCTTATATGGACAAAACGGGAAGGAATGCCATCAGGGTAGGAGATCTGTTGCAAAAGAATTTTACTACAAACTATATCAAGCTTAGACTAAAGCATCAACGTCTACTGGATAATTTTGGTTTTAATGAAGATATTGCTGCATGGGAAGATGAGTTTTTCGATGCGGTAGAATTTCTTAAGTCGTTGAATATTGTAAATGGTGAATATTTCATCAATAATAAACTGAGCGATGGAAAAAAAGTTTTAGCAGAAGGGGCACAGGGTACTATGCTGGATATTGATTTTGGTACTTTCCCTTACGTTACTTCGTCTAATACAGTTACTGCAGGAGTTTGTTCAGGATTAGGTGTAGCGCCTCAGAAGATCAAAGAAGTTATTGGCGTATCTAAAGCTTATTGTACAAGAGTAGGAAGTGGTCCTTTTCCTACAGAGTTGAACAATGAAACGGGCGAAGAGTTAAGAAAAGTAGGAAACGAGTTCGGTGCTACTACAGGCAGGCCCCGCCGTTGTGGTTGGCTTGACCTGGTTGCGTTAAAGTACGCGTGTGTCATCAACGGAACAACCCAGGTGGTAATGACCAAAGCTGATGTGCTGGATGGTTTTGATGAGCTTAATATCTGTACTTCATATAAAGTAAACGGAAAGGAAACAGCAGAGGTACCTTATCAAATGGATAAGCTCAATATAGAACCGCAGTATCACACACTCAAAGGTTGGAAACAGGATTCAAGCCAGTTTAAAACAAGTTCAGATATTCCTGCAGTGATGGGCGAATATGTTGGCTTTATCAATAATTATATCAAGGCCCCTGTAACTTTTATATCCAA
This sequence comes from Bacteroidota bacterium, assembly GCA_023429825.1. Classification (GTDB taxonomy): domain Bacteria; phylum Bacteroidota; class Bacteroidia; order Chitinophagales; family Chitinophagaceae; genus JAEZDC01. Next base: position 10,770 of record JAEZDC010000071.1, read on the forward strand.
CGGGCCCGGTCGTGACCAGATAGTTAAATTGTAAAAAGTGGCTTCAGGTTTGATGAGAACAAAAATTTTTTTGGTTGGAATAAAATCTAATTGAAATTTTACGTACCAATCCAAAAACTATGGCAGCAAAATCAAGTAAAGGGAAAAAAGCTACAGCGAACGAAGAGGCAGAAGAAAGAATAGAAAAGCCATCTTCTAAAACGAAGAAGCAAACAGAAGAAGATGATGATGACTTCGATGAAGATGAGGATATTGATGTAACCTCTGCGAAGGGAAAAGCCTCAGCTAAAAAAAGTAAGGGTGAAGATGATGAGGATGAGGATGTAGCTGAAGATGAAGATGATTGGGAGAAAGCCGAAGCGGAGGAAGAAGAGTGGGACCCTGACTTTGACGAGTTTGATATTCCTAAGAGCACAAAAAAAGCCGGGGGTAAGAAAGGTAGTGATGATGACGACGACTTTAAAGTGGATGAAGACTTTAAAGAGTTCGATATGTTCAATGATAGTGGATTTGATGACGACGAAGAGGATGATTATTAATGTAACAGGTGAAACGAAAACAACAGTCATTTAAAGTTTCCAACATACAGGTTTTTAAAGAGCAGATGTTGAATTGGGCAGACCGGTTCAACATCTGTTGTTTTTTAGACAGTCATTCTTATGGACATTACAATGAAGAATGGATTTTAGGTGTTGAAGCAGTACAGGTATTAGATCCCAAACAAAACATCCTGGAAGAACTGCATAGATTTTATGAAAAGCATGATGACTGGTTATTCGGTCATATTAGTTATGATGTAAAGAATAGTATTGAACCATTAACTTCTTCGCATCCTGATAAGATACAATTTCCAGAACTCTTCTTCTTTCAGCCATCGGTTGTTATCAGGCAGGTTGGTAATGATATTGAAATAGCATCATTGCAAAAAGATCCTGCAGAAGTTTTCGAGGAAATACAATTCACCTCATTTAATTATCACACAGCTTCTTGTTCAATAGATACCAGGCAGCGGATTAGCAGGGAAGCGTATATCGAGATCATTAATAAGCTTCGGCAGCACATTTCAAGAGGAGATTGCTACGAGATCAATTTCTGTATGGAGTTCTATGCTGAAACAGTACAGGTAAATCCTTTATACCTATACCAGCAGTTGACTTCCATTTCCCCAACGCCTTTTGCAGGGTATTATAAGCTCAATGATAAATACCTATGCTGTGCCAGCCCCGAAAGATTTCTGCAAAAAAAAGGCAACGAGGTAATATCTCAACCTATTAAAGGAACGATCAAAAGAGATCTGGACAATCAGATTAACGATAAAAACCTGAAGCAACAGCTTGCTTCTAGTCAGAAAGATAAAAGTGAAAATGTAATGGTGGTTGACCTGGTTAGAAATGATCTTAGCAAGATCTGTAAAGAAGGCTCAGTGGTAGTCGATGAGCTGTTTACCATTTACACGTTTCCGCAGGTACACCAGATGATCTCTACAGTTAAGGGTGCGCTGAACAATAAAACTAATCTTGCTGATATTTTGCAGGCGACGTTTCCAATGGGATCAATGACTGGCGCTCCTAAAAGAAGAGTGATGGAGTTGATAGAACAATATGAAAAAACAAAACGGGGAATTTATTCCGGCTGTATAGGTTACGTTACTCCGGAAAAAGATTTTGATTTCAACGTTGTGATCCGAAGCATCATGTATAATTCCACTAACCAATACCTCAGTTACCAGGTAGGGGGTGGGATCACCTTTTCCAGCGATCCGGAAAACGAATATGAAGAATGCATGCTCAAAGCAAGTGCAATAAAAAAGGTGCTGGGATAACAGCACCTTTATCTTTCAGCAGAAAGGCAATTTTTTAAACGTTATTAAGGATAGCTTTAAGGCTTTCGCTTAAGATGTGACTCTTGCGGGCTTTAAAAACCTCCATTTTATCTTTCGGTAGTCTTAACTGGTAAGACTTTCCTTCTTTTAAGGTGTTTTCCATTTCAGGATTATATCTTCTCAATTGGTTGAAATCCATTCCAATCGATTCAGCCACTACTTCAGCATTATACCTTCCGGAAATATCTAAAACTGCAGACGCATTTTTTTCTTGCTCGGTAAGTTCAGTGAAAGAAACAGCAGGCTCAAGCTGAGCGTTATTATTCTCTGATAAGTATTGAACTGCTATATATTTCTTTACGTGATTTCTTGTTTCGAGCGGTAAACGATGTTGAATGTCCCAGAAGTTATTGCTTCCTTCATCTTCAATGATCCTTGCTACCCTGTTTGGTCCGCAGTTATAAGAAGCTACTACCAGTAACCAATCACCGAATCTGCCATACAGATGCTCAAGATATTTAGCAGCAGCTAAAGTACTCTTGTAAAAATCTTTTCTTTCATCTTTACGACCACCCACTTTCAATCCCCAGCGTTTGCCATCTTCCGGCATAAACTGCCACGGCCCCAAGGCACCCACATGAGAACGTGCATCAGCTTTTAAATTACTTTCAATAACGCTTAAGTATTTGAGGTGAGAAGGTAAACCTGCTCTTTCCAGGACATCCTCGAACATATTTAAATACTGCTGACCTTTTTGCATCATTTTAAGGTAATCTCTTCCTTGCTTTTCCATGAAGTTCTCAGCATAGCTTGCAGCTTCAGGATGCTGTTCCAGGAGCAGATTACTTGTACTGGCTGCTGTGTTAGCACCAATCAGGCTCTTAAACTCATTTTTTTGTTCCGCACTATCCTTCTTTTTAAGCTTATCATCGCTTGTAAAGGACATTAATGAAAAGCTGAGGGTAATGAAGCTAAACCAGATCACAACAGCTTTAGTTCGGGATATAGCGTAAGAAATAGGATTTTTAATAATAACTCCAGTCCATTGCATTGCCATTTTACAGAATTTTAGTTCAACAATAGGTATAGCCAGTCAGTTTCGGTAACCGTTCTTTTGTTTCTTAATCGTCGTCTTGTAAAAGGTCCCTTAGTTCGTCTTTTGTTCCAATAGTTCTTTCGAAATGCTCAGCAAAGGTAACTCATTGTAGGGGGAGGAGAGCAGCTGTAAGCCAAATGGCATATGGTTCGAGTGAGTGTAGAGCGGCAGTGAAATAGCGGGAATGCCAACTAAATTCGCATAGACTGTATAAATGTCAGACAGGAACATTTGGACCGGATCCTGGCTGGTTCCAAATTGAAAAGCGGTGGAAGGAACAGTAGGCAAAATAATGAAGTCAAACTGCCTGAAAAGTTCTGTGCTTCTTTCTACTAATAGTTGCCTAACCTGCTGTGCCTTAGAAAAATAGGCATCGTAATATCCGGCGGTTAATACGAAAGTACCGAGAATTATCCTGCGCTTGACCTCCTTTCCAAAACCCTTAGAACGGCTGCCGGTATACATATCTGACAGGTTTGCAGCTGAAGCGGCTGTGCTGAAGCCAAAGCGCACTCCGTCATAGCGTGAAAGATTGCTTGAAGCCTCCGCGGTTGTTAAAATATAGTAAGTGGCAACGAGCTCTTCAAATAATTCAAACTCAATTGCTTCAACTGTATGGCCGTTTTCTGTTAAAGAATCTATAAAGCTCGTAATATGATGTGCGATTTCCTCATCCAATGCGGCATTTTTCAACGCCTGAGAAAAATAGGCGAAGCGATATTTCTTGCCGGGGGGATTTAACAATTTAGAAAATTCGGGTATTGGTGATGTTGAAACAGTGCTGTCGAATTCATCCGGCCCAGCTATTACTTCTAATGTCAGGGAGACGTCGTCGATATTATTTCCAAAAATGCCGATGCAGTCAAATGAAGATGCATAGGCAATCAGTCCGTACCTGGAGATGAGCCCATACGTGGGT
>JAEZDC010000050.1 GCA_023429825.1 Bacteroidota bacterium
GTCTAAACAGTTCGGATAATCATTTTAGCGGGACCAGATAAAAAAGAACGGCTCGAGAACCTGCACAGGCGCATGGTGGATGAGATTCAAGACTATGCGATCATTTTGTTGGACATGGACGGCACTATACTTTCATGGAATAAAGGTGTAGAACAGATCAAAGGATACAAGCAAGACGAAATAATTGGGCAAAATTTCAGCATATTCTACATGCCTAGGGACAGGCAGGAGCACTTGCCTGAAAAACTTTTAGACCTGGCACGAAGAGAAGGAAGAGCAAGACATATCGGGAAAAGAGTGAGAAAGGATGGCTCTACCTTTTGGGGTAGCATACTCATAACAGCATTACATGATGAAGGTAACAATGTAGTGGGCTTTACAAAACTTACTCGCGAACTCAGAGATGGAGAAAGAGATTTTTAATAACGTATTAACTGTCAGCAGAGCTTTAACTTTTTTCAGAACTTTCAGAACGTGCCTTTTCTAGTTGTTCTATTTTATCAAGCACTACTCTTATTTTTTCTTTTAGAGCGGTTAATTCTTCAATAGGTTTATTCAAATTGATGGCCTCGATGAATTGTTTATTTAGTTGCAGGTATTCATTAGTTAGCATACCTATCTCTATATAGCGCTCATCCATTCAGCTGGTTTAAGGCAAGGTAGACTTATATAGCAACAATCGACCTTAAAATGTTGTTTTTTAAGACAACAGTTTACTAAGCATCGGTTTTCCTTGGTGCTGAATCAGTAAAATCAAGTTCCATTGCCCATATACCTCTCAATACGGAAGATAGGTCTTCCCGGTAACGCTGAAGATTACCACATTTGTTCACATAAGGAACATTATAGTTTTTGAAATAGTGAATATCTCCCGGAAAGTTAGAAGTAGATAATACTACTATCGGGATCTTTGAAATGTCTTTGATAGCTTTTAAGCATATATATGTTTCCTTGCCATTTAGCTTGGACATATTTATATCGAGAAATATGATCTCGGGAAGCCGGGTAATATCCTTTATACGTTCAAGATATGTGCATGCAGCTTCTCCGTTCTGCATGTGCACGATATTCAAATTAAATCTCGTATCAGATAAACAATATTTCAGGAGCTCCACATCTTCAGTATCATCTTCGATATATAGAAAGTACGGCTCTTCATTAACGGTCTGCATAATGGCAAATTACAAATTTTGACCATATGGATGGGGTTAAAAAACCATATGATGCATAGCGGCAGGTATAAGATTATGAAACTGAGATATCAACTTAAGACAATATTGACGAAAACCGGCTGTAATGATGATCCTATTCTCTGGATAAAAGAATAATGAATTTAGCCCCGTTACCTGGTTCACTTTCAGCTTTGATAAAACCATTATGTTTCTCAACAATCTTTTTGCATATTGCTAATCCAATACCTGATCCCTGGTAGCTATTTCCTTCAAGTCGTTGGAAGATACCAAAAATCTTCTCAGCATATTGTTGTTCAAAGCCGATACCATCATCTATCACTTCAATACACACATAATCGCTGTTGTTGATATTGTACATTAGCTTCAGCTCTTTTGAAACAGGCACTTGTTGAATTATGATAAGTGGTCTTTCCTTATTGTTGAATTTAAGTCCATTGGATATAAGGTTCTGAAATAGCTGGTGCATCTGCCCAGGCACTGCATTGATTGTAGGTAGATCTTTAAAACGAATGTCAGCGTTTTTTTCCTGCACCAGTATCTCGAGATCATCGGTGATCTTTGTAACGATCTCATTGAGGTTTGTAGGTTGCGTAGGGATCTCTGTATTTGAAAGTTTGGATAAAGTAAGAATGTCTTCTACCAATACCTGCATGCGATTAGAAGCAGAGATCACTTTCTCAAGATAACCGGCCTCTCCATCTTCCAATTTCTCATGGACTTTAGACTTTAATAAATTGCCATACGCCTGTATTTTTCTCAGGGGCTCTTTCAAATCATGGGAGGCTACCGAAGCAAATTGTAGCAGATCGAAATTGGACCGTTCTAACTGTACGTTTGTAAGCTCTAACTTGTTAGACGTCTTCTTCAACTCTTCATAACCTTTTGCGATCATATCTGCAGCCACTTTTCTGTCTGTAACATCTGTGACCGTAGTTACGAGACCATCCATCATCTTTACGCCTACTACTTCATACCATCTGCCTGTACTTGTATAAAAAGTTTCAAACTGGCAGGTCTTGTTTGTTTCTACAACTTCAACGTACTTATAAAAAGCATCATTCTCAAGGTCAAATAATGATTTCATTTTTTTGCCCTTTATGGTGCCTGTCTGCATACTGAACATCACTTCTGCTATACGGTTTACGGTAGTATATTCAAAGTCGATGATCTTACCAGAATTGTCCCTGATAGCTCGTTTGGCAAGTATGCCACTGGTCGAGCTATCTAATACAGCTTCAAGTATACTGTTGAGGGTTTTAAGCTGGGTAACGTCAATAAAGTTTACCACCACACCGTCTAATGATTTATCCTGCCGTAAGTATGGAGCAATCTTCATCAGGTAAATATTATCCTCATCCATTACGATCTCTTTCTCCACTTTCTTACCAGTTTGAATCACCTTCTTTATCTCGTTAATGAAACTACTGTCTGTGAAGTTGGTCGATATATCTTTTATCGGTCTGCCAATATCCCCTTCTATCAAATTCACCTGCCTTGTAGCAATTGGGGTAAACTTTCGAATGTTTAAATTCTTATCCAGCAATATTTGCCCGATCTCAGAATTGTTGAAATAATTATTGAGATCATCATTCAATTCTATTAGCTCTTTTATTTTAAGCTGGTGCTCTGCATTAACAGTATGCAATTCTTCATTCAGCGATTGCAGTTCTTCGTTAGTGCTTTGTAATTCCTCATTCGCTGAAATGATCTCTTCATTTGTACTCTGTAATTCTTCATTAGCGCTTTCCACTTCTTCAATTACAGCCTGGAGGTTTTCTTTGGTATCTTTTAACTCATTCTCTAATTCAAATATTCTTTCCCCTACAAGATGATCACCTTGAATTAATGTGACAGGCACTGTTTTTTCTTCAACAATCTCTTCACTAAGCACAACAAAAAGAAAAGGTTGGAGATAAGTTCTTTGATTGAGATAGGGCTTAACGATGATCGTAATGCTGCGTTCAGTTTTGTCTCGTTGAACTTTCACTTTCCGTTGTACTACTTTCTCATTGTCCTTGATCGCTTTCCTGATGCAGGTGCTTAAAGCTATAGAAAGATCAGGAGGCACAAGCTTCAATAAATTGAAATTGAAATTAGCCTCGGGAAAGCTGATGAAATTTTTAAAGTTACCCGTAGCTTGTTTCACTTCCATTTCCTTATCTATGAGTATGCCTGCATAAGCGTATTCCTCTAAAAGTGTATCCTTGAAAATTTCAGCCAGGTGATTAAGTGCATTCTTGGATTTAACATTAGGCACCAACAGCCTTGGCTTATCTACAGGATTGATGAAAGCTTCGTACTCTCCCGTTTTGTGTTTGCTGATGCATCTGAATATTTTCCATTTCTTCTCAACTTCCCGGGTTACATCCTTTAAGATGCCGATGTTTTCACTCGGGCCGAGGAAGATGAATCCATCTTCATTCAAAGCGAAATGAAATTTAAGCAAGATGTTTTTTTGTAACACCGGGTTCATATAGATCAGCATGTTACGGCAGGTGAGAAGATCGATCCTGCTGAAAGGTGGGTCTTTCGTAATGTCATGCTTTGCAAATACTACCATCTTCCTGATAGTGGGAGATACTTTATAATGAGTACCTTCTTTAGTGAAGAATCGCTTCAATCTTTCAGGTGATGTTCCTTTCACTGCCTCTTCACTATATAATCCTTTAGAAGCGATTTCAATAGCCTGCTGATCGATATCTGTAGCGAATATTTTTACATTGACATCAAATCTCCTGTTGGATTCAATGTATTCTTCAAACATCATCGCAAGCGAATAGGCTTCTTCGCCGGTGCTGGAAGCGACCACCCATATCTTCAATGTTTCCGATGCATCTTTATTGGCAAACAGCGCAGGGATCACTTCTTTTTTTACGCAATCAAAAGCGTCTTCATCCCTGAAAAACCGGGTTACGTTGATGAGGAATTCACGGCATAGCCCTTTGATCTCTTCCGGGTTATTAACCAGGTATGCGTAATAGTCAGCTAAGGCCTTAATATTCCTTTCAGCCATTCGTTTTGCCAGGCGGCGATTAAGTGTAGGTCTTTTATAATGCCGGAAATCATGTTGTGTTACTTTCAATATCAATTCGAGAATATCAGCAATGATCGCTTCTTCATGATTATTTAATGCATTGAATGCACGGATAAGTGGCGCTTCTTTTACAAACTCCAGCATTTCCTCACCCATTGTTTCCGGTGCAGCGATGATATCACCACACCCGGTTGCAATAGCATTATTCGGCATGCCATCAAACTCAGCAGTAGAAGGATCCTGGATGATAACTGTGCCTCCATTTTGTTTGATAGCTTCAATTCCTTTTGTTCCATCAGAACCTGTTCCGGAAAGGATAATGGCTACCGCTTTATCTTTTTTCTCGATCGCAAGCGACTCAAGAAAAGAATCTATCGTGGTATTAGGATGATTGTCCTTCTGCTTTTCTTTTAGTAAAAGCTTACCATTCTTAATCGTTAAGATTTTCTTGGTTGGAATGAGGTAGATGCAATTCGGTTCTACCGGCATTTGATCACCTGCTTCTATCACACGCATATCCGTGTGCTTTGCAAGCAGCTCGCTCATTAGGCTTTTATAATCAGGCGATAAATGCTGGATTACTACAAATGAGTACCCGGTGCTGGGGGGAACATTGTCGAAAAATTGATTGATGGCTTCTAACCCACCTGCCGAGGCGCCAATTCCAACAACATAACCATCTGATGCTGCAGCTCCATCAGCAGGAATGCTTTTTGTGGACATTACTAACTAGTTATAAATTTTGATTTACAAAATAAGTAAATATTCTTTTTGATATTCTGTAAACAGTAAGGATGAAGAAAATGATAGACATCCTATTAATAGAGGATGATGCCGATGACGTGGCTATTTTAAAGGAAGGGCTTGAAACTGAAAGGATTGTTTATAATATTCAGATAATTCCCGACGGAAATCTTGCAATAAAATATGTGAAGAGCCCTGGTAAATTGCCGGATATTGTTGTGATGGATTTCAATCTTCCCAAAGCCCATGGAAGAGAGGTGCTAAAGGAGATAAGAATGAATGATGCATTTAAAGATATCCCTCTATTGATACTTTCTACTTCCTGCTCCGCAGAAGATAAGCTGTTTGCTGAAGCATATAATGCGAGTTATCTTGTGAAGCCCGTTACGATCGATGCCATAAGTAATACAAGTAAACTGATATCTAATCTTGCAATGCAACGCAAAGCGAGCGTCGAAAAAGTGCGCTAATCATCAGCGATATCTTCTTCATTATTTTTTACTGATTTGAAAACACTTCTGCATTTCGATTTTCTAAATGTTTGCAATGCTTGCAATACTAAAATAGATTGCTATTATTTTGCTGAAAAACCAATCGCTCTATATGAGAAAGTTGTTGTTTAGTATTGTATTAACCCTTTGTTACCTCACAATATTTGCGCAAACGGATTCTGTTAAAGTAATAGATACTGCGAACATGGCGAAGATATACGTAGTACGGGCTACAGGCCATGTGGGCAGCGCAATAAATCTTCGTGTATTGGTAAACGATGTGATGTATTGCAAAGTGCGTAACAATCGTTACGCGATAATTTATGTTCAGCCCGGCACACATGATTTCTTTGCAACTTCCTGGGACGGCCCACGAGCGAAAGAAAAGCTGGCATTGAAGGTTCCGGTTGAAGCGGGCAAGACTTACTATTTAAGCATGAAGATGAAACAAAGGTTCCTGGAGAACCAGATCTTCATGGAAGAGATCACCTATAACACTGCAGCTCCTTTGTTAGAAAAGTTGAAGCAGGATGATAAATGCGATTAGACTTGGAAGGTTATCTTGCATCTTTATAAGCTTATGAGTAAAAGAGCAGATTACATCAGCTGGGATGAATACTTTATGGGAGTGGCATTATTGAGTGGCTTACGCAGCAAGGATCCCAATACACAGGTCGGTGCCTGCATTGTAAACAGGCAGAATAAAATTGTAGGAGCAGGTTATAATGGCTTGCCAATCGGCTGCAGCGATGAGGATTTTCCATGGGAAAAGCAAGGTGCGTTTTTAAATACAAAGTATCCTTACGTATGCCATGCAGAGTTAAATGCCATACTCAATAATATTGGTATGGATCTTACAGGCTGCAGGATATATACAGCATTATTCCCATGTCATGAATGCAGCAAAGCGATCATTCAATCTGGTATCAAAGAGGTGATTTACCTAAGCGATAAGTACGATGGCACGGAATCTTCTGTTGCCAGCAAGAAAATGCTCAATACTGCTGGCGTTATTTATCGGAAGGCAGAAACAACCAGGCAACAAATACATTTATCATTCGATGAAAAAACGGTGTGATGTTAGCGTTTCTTTCTGCTCATGGCGATCAATCCAAATAATGGGCCCGGGGCCAGTATAACATACAACCATTCACTTTTGAGGTGATCCCTTAATTCATTTAACAGGAAGATACTTACAATGGTAATCGCAAATCCTATAGATGTAACAATAGTGAGTGCAGTACCTTTTTCTTCCATAACAGCGTTTTGTGCAATAAGCGTGGAGAACATTGGTGAATCAGCCACTACCATCCATCCCCAGAACAGTAAAAAACCAATGAACGCATATAGGGGTAACTGAAAAATAAACGGGGAGATTACACAGCATATACCTGAACATAACAATGCGATGAAAGCTGTTCGCTTAGGTCCAAGTTTGCTTGAAAGTAATCCACTGGTAAAGCACGCTACCGCACCTGCTGCGATCACTGTGAAAGCTAAGAATGAAGTATTCAAATAGTTAATTGATATATGACGCATTTGGTAAGTGCTGATCATTACTGGGATAAAAGCCCAGAAAGTATACAGTTCCCACATATGTCCGAAATAACCAAATGCCGCAGAGCGAAAGTCGGGTGCTTTAAAAACTTTTAAAAACAGAGTAAGATTAGGTCTTGCCATCTTCTTTCTGTGTGGTCCAGGAGGGATGCAGAAACCCACGACGCTCCCTCCGATCAAAGCGAGTAGGGAAATGGTTACTATAACATACTTCCAGGAAAACGATAAAGTGAGGCTCTTTAATAAATGCGGAAATGAGGTGCCGAATACTAATGCACCCACTAAAAATCCTAATGCCTTTCCTAAACCTTTTTCAAAATAATCTGCCGCTATTTTCATTCCTACCGGATAAATACCTGCAAGAAAAAAACCGGTGAAGAATCGCAATACGAGTATGAATGAATAATCTGCACTAAAAATTACAACAAAGTTTGAGAGCGATGCCAGCACTGCACTTAAGAGAAAGACTTTTGATGGATTGAACCGATCTGCAATAGTAGATACCGCATAAGCTAGTGTTCCTGCAATAAACCCTAATTGAACTGAAGATGTAATAGAAGCCAACGCCGAAGGAAACAGGTGTAGTTCGTTAATAAGATCGGCTATAACTGCATTGCCACCAAACCATAATGTTGTACACAGGAATTGCGACAATACGATCAGGAGTAATACTTTTCTGGAAGTGTTGTGCATTTCTTTGTGGGGTATAGTTACACATCTACTGAAGCTGCACCGGTAACAGATTTGTTCTTTCTGCCACAAAACCAAATAGCAGCAATTGCTAGGATACATACGAATATATACGGTATGTTGATCAGCAGCCAGCTTTTTTGCCACATGATATCTACATGAGTAGTATTTATTGGATAAAATAATCCTTGTTTGTTATCGTACCATCGTGCAAACATTCCCGTAAATAAATCAGCATTCGCCCAGATAATGCCTAGATGAAGCCCTGCGGGCAATGCTAATGAACCTGTACGTAAGAAGGCCACAGAAAACAATAAACCACCTAAGCCAACTGTGATGAATACGCTTAACATCCTCATTGGGTTGCTGATCACTCCCCATGCAAACCAGTGAAATACAACAAAGAACAATATGAATATGATAAGAGATACTGGTGTTCCAAATTGTTTAACTGATCTTTTGAATGCATACCCTCTATATAGTAACTCTTCCGCAATTACAGACCAGCAGTTCAATAACAAACCAAGAAGGATTATACCCATGTTGAAGTTGACATTGATTTTCCATTCAAAATTGAACATCCACGCCAGCATGAAAGCCGATATCGCATTCATTGCCACTCCTGCTAAAATTCCAAAGCCTAATTGTTTAAAGCGCATAATCCTGTCAACACCTAACTCTTTGAAAGATGATCTGTCTGATTTTAAGAACAAATAAGAAACTATCACGAGAAGTACTACGGAAATGAAAGCGCCTTTACCCGGACCTTTTAAAAATGGAAGATCGGGAATAACATTCCAAAAGACTTGGGGAAAGAAAGAAAAGATCATCTGTCCCACTACAACAAAAGAAATGATCTTGAGCAGTGCAGTTCGTTTTGACGGGGGTTTCATGTTATAAAGAAATAAAAAAAGCCGGAGTAATTCCGGCCTAGTTAAATTATTGCTCTACTGTCTTAACCTTTCTTTCCTTTATTCTTTCCTGATTTATCTTTTTTCTTGCTGTCTTCAGTATTCCGATGGGAAGAGCCTCCCTGCAAATGATAGTACCCGTCATTCTGTTTCCAGTAAGTATTACTGCGATAATTATAAAATAGTTGACCTGATGTTGATCTGGAAGCCAAATGATCTGGAACCGAGATCACTCTCGGGGCACCATCGTAGTTTTCACCATTCTTTTTTCGTTGACCCGGTGCATATACTTTGGCTGACTTACCACCATATTTCTTTTTTGCCTGGCCAGGAGGAAGATTTTCATAGTTGCCGTTCCCGTCTCTTCCGTCATTAATGATAGTTACATTTCCATCTTTTTGCCCTTCTTGCGGATAAGGATACGTTCTGCTTTGATCGCCTCCATTAGGATAAGGATATGGATTAGGATCAGAAGGATTTGGCGAAGGTTGCGGATAAGGATTGGTTGAGCCGGTGTTTCTAGATGTACTGCATGAAGTAAAAATTAGTGCTGCAAGTGATCCGGCGAGTAAATATTTTTTCATGGCGAACTATTTCCCTGCTAAAGTCGAATTATGTGCCACCGAATGGTAAAGAAAAGTAAAAGCCGCTTGTATACGGTAGTAGACTGTTAATCTTAATTGTAATAGTTCTCATCAAGGTGAAAGTAGCCATCACTTTTTTTCCAGTACCAGAATTTACTCTTATATACGTAGTAAGTGCCGCGGGCATTTTTCTTAGCCTGGCTATCAGGAACATGTAATACTTTCGGTGGTACAGTTTTGTAGCGATATATCAGGTTTTGTCGCTGATTAGGTGTGAATGATCTTGCTTTAGCTACAGAATAGACTTTTGTGCCTGAAGAAGTTTTTACGGAAGAGTTCACTACCTTACCGTTACCGTCAACCATTACCGTAGGTTTTTCTTCAGCAGCAGAGACGGTTGTTTCTGACGGAGCATTTGAATCAGCGTCATGTGTTTTTTCGGGAACGGCTTTTTTATGGCAGCTGATAATAGTAAAGGAAGCAAACAGGATCAGGTAAAGCAATTTCATCCGGCTGATGATTTACCCACTGCATAACCTAATTCTATGCCAAACGAAGAAAAGCATAGCTTAAGAGTTGAGCCTGGGGTAAAGTTTGCTGTTCGCCACTCTTCAGGTTCTTCACATTGCAGGTGCTCTCCTGCAATTCTTTTTCACCGATCATCACTGCGAAAGGTATCTGCTTTTTATCGGCGTACTTAAACTGTTTATCAAACTTAGCCTGCTCATGATATAATTCACACGCCACACCTTTACTTCTTAGCTGTTGCATCAATTCATAAGCTTTTTTGCTTTCCGCATTTCCAAGGTTGAAGAATAAAACCTTAGTGCCTGCCTGTACTCCTTCAGGGAACAATTTTAATTCTTCCATTACATCGTAAATCCTGTCAACACCAAAACTTACACCTACTCCGGGGATATTAGGTACACCAAAAAGCCCGGTCAGATCATCATACCTGCCACCGCCACCGATGCTTCCCATTTGTACATTTTTTGCCGCCACTTCAAAGATGATACCTGTATAATAGTTAAGGCCTCTTGCAAGTGTAAAATCTATGCTGAGTCGAGAGGCTGTAGATGGCAGACTGTAGGCGAGAACAAATTCTAATTCTTCAATTCCTTTTTTCCCATTCACATTATCGCCAAGTAATTTTTTTAACTGAGTAATACGTTCTGTATTGCTTCCGCTAATGGAGAGATATCTTTCAATGATATTAATCTGTTCACCATTCAATCCTCTTCCACTTAACTCTTCCTTTACCTTTTCCAAACCGATCTTATCCAGTTTATCAATTGCAATAGTAATGTTCATCATTTGCTCAGCTCCGCCGCACACTTCCGCCAAGGCAGATAATATCTTGCGACTGTTGAACTTTATATCTACCGCTACTCCGAGCTTTTCAAAAACAATGGCATAAATAGCAGCTAACTCCACTTCATTGATCAACGAGTTACTACCCACCACATCCGCATCACACTGATAAAACTCACGGTACCTGCCTTTCTGCGGACGATCAGCTCTCCAAACGGGTTGTATCTGGTAACGTTTAAAAGGCATAGTGAGCTGTCCTGCATTCATTGCAACGTATCTTGCAAAAGGAATAGTAAGATCGTAGCGTAATGCCCGTTCTGTAATGCCTTTGGTATTTTTTCCTTCCAGCACTTTTTCGAAATCCGTTTTTGCCTGCTCATGTTTTGCAGCATTATCTAAACCGTTGTTGAGGATTTTAAAGATGAGTTTATCGCCTTCTTCCCCATACTTACCCATCAATGTATCTAAGTTTTCCATTGCAGGAGTCTCTAACGGTTGAAAGCCGTACAATTCGAATACTTCTCTTATTGTATTAAAAATGTAATTACGCTTTCTAACAACTTCTGCCGAAAAATCTCTGGTGCCTTGTGGTAGTGTGGGCTTGCTCATATTAATTCAAAAGTAAAAAGTCGAAAGTAAAATACTGAAGAAAAGAAATGTGATCAGTTGCGAATTTAAACCGATGAGTATTTTTCAATTATTCTGTCGCATGTCGCGTCTATCATTTTGTACACTTCATGATATCCTTCTTCCACTCCGTACCATGGATCAGGAACGTCCATGTTCTTGCCGGGATATAATTCATTCAGGAAAAGATCAACTTTGTTTTCGTCAAAATGTTTTCCACTCATACGTTTTACATCAGCATAATTGCTGTTGTCCATGACATATATTTTATCAAATTCCAGCATGTCCTCTTTCCTGAATTGCCTTGCACATTGCGCACAGATATCTACGCCATTAAGCTTCGCTACTTTTTGAGACAAATGATGTGGGGGTTCACCAACATGCCAATTTCCCGTGCCGGCACTGTCAATCGTCCAATGCAGCCCGGCTTGTTTTGCTTTATGTTCTAAAATGCCATGAGCTAAAGGACTTCTGCAAATATTTCCTAAGCAAACCATCAGGATCTTCATACCGGCAAATATAATGGGTAGTAAAGAGATGATGATAGAGTAGCAATGTTGTGATGCCGGCTTTAGTATTTCATGGCGTCGCCCCTTGTGTCACTCACTTGTACGTTCCGATCAATATGCGCCAGGTCTTTTAAATATTTCCTTGAGGGCTTATGGAATTCCCTAACAAAAACATCTTAGTACAAACACAGCCGGCTTTGTTCTATTCTTCACCTAAAATTCATTTTGTATGAACGCAGAAAAAATTTTGCAAAGCGATGTGTTAGATATTCTTTTTGAAAACAGGAATAAAGATTACGGCGCTTACAATCTTCGAAAAAATTATAATAGACGATTATTTCAATCTATCGGCTTCACCTGTTTAATAGCAGTACTGTTGGCAATGTTACAAAGTATGAAACCTCCAAAATCAGTTTTCAATCCAGCCAATACACCTGATAGCACCATATTGATAGATTTACCTAAAGAGCGACACATAGACGAACCTAAACAGCAACAACGTAAACCAGAGACTGCAGTAGTCAATGATGCTCCAATTACTGTAGTTCCAGATAGAGATGTCAGAGATACAATTCCTTCTCAACAAACACTTGCAGATAATACCTTAGGTACGTCAAATAAACCGGGGGATACAAATACTGGTATTGAGGTTGATCCTGGTCCACCTTCGGCGGGTGGCGATGGAGTTGATATAAATGAGAAACCTGTTGAACCGGCTTTCGACGATGTAAACCCGAGAGACTATGCACAGGTGATGCCTGAGTTTCCCGGTGGAATGATTGCATTGCAAAAGTTCATGCTAAAGCACCTTCAGCAACCGGATAATATTGAGCCGGGGCAAAAGGTAGTTGTTCGTGCAAAGTTTGTAGTGGATAAAGAAGGAAATATCACAGAAATAGATATTATTCAAAGCGGAAGAAAGGACCTGGATAAGGAAGTGATCCGGGTGGTTAAGAAGATGCCAAAGTGGAAACCAGGTTTGCAGAGTGGTCGTCCTGTTGCAGTATATTTTAATCTGCCTGTGAGCTTTGTGAATAATGAAGAATAAAATATTTGAGTATATTGCCTGCCCTCGATATGGAGCTGGCTTGCTCAATAAAGCTTTAAAAGCTGAAGAGTGCGACGCAACAGGAGTTTCATAGCGAACAAAAGCTGGCTACATAATAACTATGGTTGAAAACGAGTACAGGGACAGAAGCCGGAGAGGCTTTGAAAAATACCAAAAGATAAGAGACATAACCATGGCCGTCCTGATAACAGGAATGGCCGTAGTGCTTTTCTTTGGCGTACAATGGCAAATACCACAGATCATTGCTTTGGATGAAACGAACAGAACGTTTCGCTACATCATGGCAGGTTTATTCGCGGTGTATGGATTGTTCAGATTATACAGGGGTTTAAAGACAAACAGATGATGAGAGTAGCAGCGGCAATAACAGTGTTTTTAACATCGTTTTTCTTAGTGATTTCGTGCGGCGATGCGTCTAATAAGAGATACAACGATACGGTTACCAAAGGAAGAATTAACATAAGTGTAGATGAAACCTTTAAACCGGTGATCGAAGAACAAATCAAAGTGTATCAATCCACGTATCCCGAGGCGGAGATAATAGCTTCTTATAAATCAGAAGCGGATTGTTTCAGGGATATACAGAATGATAGTACAAGATTGATCATTGTGACCAGGGGCCTTAATCCAAATGAAAGAGAGTTCTTTAAATCGAGTCTTAATTATGTTCCGGAATATGATGTTGTTGCATATGATGCGGTAGCAGTTATTGTTAACAAAGCTTCAAATGACACTCTGTTTACATTGGAAAAGTTAAGTTCGTACTTGAGCGGAAAAGACAGTAGTAAGTCTGTAGTATTGGACGGGAAAAATGCTACAAGTACAGTGAGGTATGTGATGGATAGTTTGCTGAGAGGTGCTCCGTTTGGTAAGAATGTAATGGCAGCGAAAAGCAGCGAAGAAGTGATTGATTTTGTCGCTAATAATGCGAACACAATTGGAATGGTAGGATTAAGTTGGTTTGGCGATTCAACCAATCCTGAACAGAGAGAATACATGAAGAAAGTGAAGTATGCATTAGTTGAATGCAAGGCTTGCGAAGAGAAAGGCATATTTGCTAAACCTTCACAGGCTACAGTAACATACAGCCAGTATCCTTTAGTTCGTGGAATATATTTTGTGTTAAAGGAGAACTTTACAGGTCTAGGGACAGGTTTTGCAGGATTTATGAGCCAGGAAAGAGGACAGTTGATATTTAGAAGAGCACATTTAGTACCTGGTAAAATGGTTTTCAGAAAGAGAACAACAGATATAAAAGACGAGGAATAATTACCTTTCAAATTTCAAAAGCAAGCAAATGAAGAAGATCTATCTGGTAATGTTGACAGTTTTGAGTGGAGTGGTAGCTCTTGCTCAAAATGTAGATGAGGGTATTAAGCAGCTGTACTATCAGAAGTATAATACTGCTAAAGAAACTTTGCAGAAAGCGTATAATGCAAATCCAAAAGATCCTAAAGCTATCTATTGGTTAGGCCAGGCACTATTGGCACCTATTCCACCAGATATAGCTGGGGCAAAAGCCTTATATCAAAAGGCATTGAATGAAGGAGTGAACGACCCGTTAGTTATCGTTGGTGTGGCGCACACTGAAACTTTGGAAGGTAAGAAGAATGAAGCTCGCCAGCATTTTGAAGCTGCGATCAGTGCTTCTTTAGATAGAAAGAAAAATCCAAGTCCTGAGATATTAAATGCGATTGGCAGGGCTAATGCTGATGGCTCAAGTACTGTAGGTGATCCCGTTTATGCTATTGAGAAGCTTCAAAAAGCAGCTCAGTTGAATACAACAGATGCTGATATCTTCATTAATATGGGAATCAACTATCTGAAGATGGGTAGTGAGAAAGGTGGAGACGCCGTTCAGGCCTTTCAAAATGCTTTGGCAAGAAATCCTAAGCTTGCAGTAGCCTTATATAGAATTGGTAAAATTTATGAAAGCCAACAGAATAAAGAGTTATTTGAAAAATATTACGGTGAAGCTATAGCTGCAGATCCTGCGTATTCTCCAGCATACCTTGCTTTCTTCGAATACTATAAGAACAGAGATGTGAATGCTGCAAAAGAATTCTTAGATAAATACATTGCTAATGCCGAACAAAATCCAGATAATGAATTTTATCGTTGCGACTATTTTTTTCGTGCCGGTAAATACAAAGAGTCTTTGGATTGTGGTAAGGCCTTAGAAGGGAAATATGGATTAACATCATTACCGCGTTTGAATGTGTTGTATGCTTATAACTATGATAGGTTGGGTGATTCAGTTCAGGCTAAATCTACTATTGAGAAGTATCTCAGTGGTGGTAACTTGTCTAAGGTACAGGCAGAAGATTATGTTTTAGCCGGAACAGTATTAGCAAAGTTTCCGGGTAGCGAGGCAGCTGCTTCTGCTTATCTTGAGAAGGCTATTGAAATGGATACAATTGCAGCCAATCGTGCTACGTACATGTCTAAAGCAGCAGAGATTTTTGAAAGAGCTAATAAGCCTGAGCAACAGTATACATGGTATTTAAGAATGGCTAATACAAAGCCGCAATGGAGTGAGGCAGATCATTATAAATTGAATAGAGTGTCTTTATCAGCTAAGGCGTATAAAAGAATATTCGACACCTTAGCTCCCAAGTATGTAGCAGCATTTCCCGACAAGCCACAGCCATATACTTTTTGGGTTGCAGCGGCAAAAGCTTTAGACACAGCGCAAACGCAGGGATTAGCAGTAGAACCTATCAATAAGCAGAATGATTTTTTCTTAACAGACACTGCTAAGTACAAGAAGTCTTTATATAGCAACTATTATTATTTATTAGTGTATTATGCTGAAAAGGCTAAAGATCTTGCAAAAGCTTTAGAGATCACAGATAAAATGAAAACATTGTACCCTGCAGGTTCAGAAGAGTACAATTTTGCTGAAACAACAGGTAAAACACTTCGAAATAACCTGGAAAAGCAAAAGAAATCTTCTACTGGCGGAACTAACAGTTCTACTGGTTCTAAAACGTCTGCTACCTCGACCGGGAATGGAGGGGGAGGCGGTAATAAAGAGTCTTCAGACAAAAAGAAAATGTAATTCAAATTATATATGTATGAAAACTCCCTTAACATGAGGGAGTTTTTCTTTTTATAACCTCCAGAAACCTATTTTTGCAGCCGAAATTCCTGCTTGATGAATATTTTTTCAATTTTATTGGCTGCAGACCCTCAAATCTCTAATACTGCCGTTAACTATTTTCCTATTGCACTGCAATTGTTCTTTGCAATCGGCTTTGTAGCAACAATGATGGCTGTAACGCATTGGTTAGGACCTAAGAGGAAAACAGCAGATAAACTGGAGACATTTACCAGTGGTATTGAAAGTCATGGAGATGCACGTCAACCTATAGCGATCAAATACTTTCTTGTAGCGATCTTATTTGTGTTGTTTGATGTAGAAGTGATCTTTTTCTATCCTTACGCAGTTAATTTCAAAGAATTAGGATGGAATGGATTTATGGCGGTTCTGATGTTTGTAGGTTTTTTCCTTGCAGGCTTTACCTACATCATTAAGAAAGGTGCTTTG
Source organism: Bacteroidota bacterium (assembly GCA_023429825.1). Lineage (GTDB taxonomy): Bacteria > Bacteroidota > Bacteroidia > Chitinophagales > Chitinophagaceae > JAEZDC01. The sequence continues at coordinate 16,271 of JAEZDC010000050.1, forward strand.
AAGTGGGAAGATTAACAAAACGTGATAATGTGATACTGTGATGATGAGATAATTGGTACGTCTATAGTGCTAACTCATTATCAAATCGAATTATCAATTAAACTGAAGTTTATGTCACGTCCGGTACGATTTAATATAAATGCGAAAGAAGCCGATTATAAGACGGCTATTGGTTATGCTGATGCTCCTCCGGGATATTCCGGTGAAGGATTTTTCACGACCAAGTTGAGTGATGTGGTGGGATTGGCAAGAAAGAACTCCATCTGGCCGCTTCCTTTCGCTACATCTTGTTGTGGTATCGAGTTCATGGCAACAATGGCATCGCATTACGACTTAGCAAGATTTGGTGCGGAACGAGTAGGTTTCTCGCCTCGTCAATGTGATTTGTTAATGGTGATGGGAACCATCGCTAAAAAAATGGCTCCTGTTGTGAAGCAGGTTTATTTGCAGATGGCCGAACCCAGATGGGTGATGGCGGTTGGTGCTTGTGCATGTAGTGGTGGTATCTTCGATACGTATAGTGTATTACAAGGAATCGACCAGGTGGTGCCTGTGGATGTTTATGTTCCGGGTTGCCCTCCAAGACCGGAAGCGATAATCGATGGTTTTATGCGAATCCAGGAACTGGTAAGTCATGAAAGCATCAGGAGAAGAAACGGCGAACAATACAAAGCTTTAATGAACAGTTACGGTATTCAATAAGAATAAATGTTGACGAACGATATAATTAAAAAGAAACTGGAAGAGAAATTTGGTGAATCGATCACCAATTTCACTGAGCCATATGGCCTGCTCACTTTTGAGGCGCCGAAGGATATGAATCTTAAAGTGCTCCAGTTTTTATTTGATGATGATGAGTTGCAGTTCAGGTTTATGACCGACCTCACTGCAGTTCATTACCCTGACAATAAAGGAAGGGAATTAGCGGTCGTGTATCATTTGCACAACCTTGTTGATAATATTCGTATTCGTTTTAAAGTGTTCACTGATATCAATGAGCCGGATGTTTTTACGGCGTCCCAGTTATTTTCTTCAGCTAATTGGCAGGAGAGAGAAACATACGATTTTTATGGGATCAACTTCGTTGGTCATCCGAACCTGAAACGGATATTGAACGTTGATGAGATGACATATTTTCCAATGAGAAAAGAATTTCCTTTGGAAGACCAGGTGAGAACGGATAAAGATGATGAGATGTTTGGAAGAGGATGAGTGAAGGATTATTGCCGGGTGTTGCATAATGTGCTGAACGATTAAGTGCTTGCGACGCAACAGGTGATGCCACAAAGTGATGAAGCTGGTATGTAAATCAAAATAACAAATTGAAAGAAGTTTTATAAATCCCCCTATATGAGAAACATTAGAAACATTTTTGACATTATCCAAAACCGCCAGTTGCTGACTGCTGTTTTTGTACTGGTGGTTTTACTTGTGGCTGTGTTTACTGAAAGCTCGATGAGAACTGTAGATACAGGAGTTACGTTAGGTATTGCGGTGCTGGTTGTGGGTGAACTTTACCTGAACAGAGACCGCGGCAGTAAAAAATAACGAATGGCTGAACACATCAATATCAGGTTGCCGGAAGGCTCGATAGAAAAACAGACTACTACATTAAATTTAGGACCCACACATCCTGCGACGCATGGTGTGTTCCAGAATATAGTTGAACTTGATGGTGAAAAGATCGTATCTGCAGAGCAAACTGTTGGATACATTCATCGTGCTTTTGAAAAGATCGCAGAACGAAGACCGCTTTACCAGATCACTCCACTTACCGACAGGTTGAATTACTGCTCCGCTCCGCTTAACAATATGGGCTGGCATTTAACCTGCGAAAAACTTCTTAATATCAAAACCCCGAAGCGGGTTGATTATCTCCGTGTAATCATAATGGAACTTGCCAGAATTGCCGATCACCTGATCTGTAATTCTATCGTTGGTGTTGATACGGGTGCGTATACAGGTTTCTTGTACGTGATGCAATATCGCGAACTTATTTATGAGATATGGGAAGAAGTCTGCGGCTCGCGTTTAACAACCAACATTGGTCGTATTGGTGGGTTTGAAAGAAACTTCAACAATATCGCTTTTGAAAAGCTGGAGAAATTCCTAAGAGAATATCCGAAAGTGCTGAAGGAGTTTGAGAACCTGTTCACACGCAACAGGATCTTCATGGATAGAACTATGGGCACTGGTGGCATTAGTGCAGAAAGAGCTTTGAACTATGGATTCACCGGTCCTAACTTAAGGGCGGCGGGTGTTGATTATGATGTGAGGGTGCATAGCCCTTACAGCAGTTATGAAGATTTTGACTTCATTGTACCCGTTGGTAAAACAGGAGATAACTACGACAGGTTTTTAGTGCGCAATCAGGAGATGTGGCAATCGTTGAATATACTTGAACAGGCGTACAGAAAAGTACAGGAGTTTAAAGGAGCTGAAGCAGAAGTCTTTCACGCTGATGTTCCTGAATATTATTTGCCGCAGAAGAAAGATGTGTATACAAAAATGGAGGCGTTGATCTGGCATTTCAAGATCATCATGGGTGAGATTGATATGCCACCGGGTGAAGTCTATCATTCAATAGAAGGTGCTAACGGAGAACTTGGTTTTTACTTAATAAGTGATGGAGGAAGAACACCTTTCCGCTTACACTTCAGGAGACCATGCTTTATATATTACCAGTCTTATGAAGAGTTAGTGAAAGATGGTATGTTGAGCGATGCGGTAATAACAATGAGTAGTTTGAATTTAATAGCGGGAGAAATGGATGCGTAGAATAATGCTAAATGATAAATGTTGAATTTCAAATGTGATTAATTCAACATTTAAAATTCAACATTCAAAACAGATACAAAGTGGTGAAATTTTCAGATGATAAATTGGCGAAGGTGCAGGAGATCGTTGCACGTTATCCGGATGGAAAGGAAAAAAGTGCATTGATTCCCGTTTTGCATTTAGCGCAGGAGACATTCGGCGGATGGCTGAGTGTAGAAGCGATGGATTATGTAGCGGAGCTGCTGAACATAAAGCCTATCGAGGTATACGAAGTAGCTACGTTCTACAGTATGTACAACCTTAAGCCAGTTGGTAAATATTTATTCGAAGTTTGCCAGACAGGTCCTTGTATGTTGAATGGAAGTGACGGCATCATCGATTATATAAAAGAGAAGTTGGGAATTGGTGTAGGCGAAACCACTGCAGATGGAATGTTCACTCTAAAAACAGTTGAGTGTTTAGGCGCTTGCGGTTATGCACCTATGATGCAGTTAGGTAAACATTACAGAGAGCATCTTACAAAAGATAAAGTAGACTCGATCATTGATGAATGCAGGAAGAATGCTGCAGTAAATAATTAAGATGAAGAAGTATGTAGTTCTTTGTTTAATGCTGATCGCTTTCAGTGCAGGTGCACAAAGTAAAAAGGAAAAGCAGGTCATTGAAAGAACATACTTATTAAGCCATACTGTTTTCGGAACGAAGGATAGTTTAATACTGGAAGATCTATTTGCAAAGAGAGCAACTTACGGTCATTCTGGTGGAAAAATTGAAAATAGAGAGGAGGCAATCAGCAATATTACTCATAACCTATCTGTATATACAGATACCATAGTGAGTAATATAACAGTGATTTTTCATGATGATGTGGCGATCGTTCGCCATGTATTCAAAGGCATTGAAACCAAAGCTGATGGCAAAGCGATCGCTTTGAACCTGGGAATGATTTTAACCTGGGTGAAGGAAAAAGGGAAGTGGCGATTGTTTGGAAGACAGGCAATTAAACTGTCGTAATGAAATATATTGTTACAATACTGTTGTTCTTTGTAAGTGTGGCATGTTTTGGTCAACGTAATGTTGGGGAAAATAGCAGAGATCTGGATATTGCTTTAGTTGAATTGGATACTGCTTTTTTGAACCAGTATTTACATGATGAACTTAGTTATGGCCATTCGAACGGTTGGATAGAAAGTAAAAGAGATGTGATTGAACATCTGCTTTCTGGAAAGCTGAGGTATGTTTCAATCAGGTCTAAGGAACTTTCCAGGCAAGAAACTGGAACGGTAACAATTGTTAGAGCAGAAAGTAATACCAGGTATGTACTTGATGGGAAAGAAGGAGAGTTGAAGTTACATGTATTGCAAGTTTGGTTGCAAAATGGATACAAGTGGCAGTTGTTGAGCAGACAAAGCACCAAGTTGAATTAGTAACTAAAAAAATCTATGAAAAAGAAGATGAATTGGAAGCTATTAGTCTTGGATATTCTTACGCTCGCATACATTGTGCTGAATATCTATAGCTGGAACGAAATGGAACCAGTGAAAAAGATGATGCATACCATACTAGCGATAGGTTGGATATGTTTTAGAATAGATGACCATTATCAATTCTACAAGAAAGAAAGACGATTGTATTGATACAGTACAAGAGTGCGACGCAACGAAAGTTGAAAGAAGAGATACAGCTGACTAACTAAAAAATAAATCCTTAGGGATTAACGATGAAAAAATTATTATTAGAGAACGATCATATTGAAGGTATACGCTTCTTCGAGGCTTACCGTAAGAACGGTGGTTACAGAAGTGTAGAGAAGGCCTTGAAGCAAATGAGCCCTGATGCGGTTGTTGAAGAGGTGAAGAAGAGTGGTCTTCGTGGCAGAGGTGGTGCAGGATTTCCGACGGGAATGAAATGGAGTTTTCTTGCAAAGCCTGAAGGGGTGCCTCGTTACCTTGTTTGCAATGCAGATGAGAGTGAGCCGGGAACTTTTAAGGATAGATACTTAATGGAGTTCATTCCGCATTTGTTAGTAGAAGGAATGATCGTTTCATCTTTTGCGTTAGGCTCAAACCGTTCTTATATATATATCCGTGGCGAGTATGCATGGATCGTTGATATCTTAGAACAAGCCATCGCAGAAGCAAAGCAAAATGGATTTTTAGGTAAGAATATTTTAGGAAGTGGTTTCGATTGCGAGATATATGTGCAGCGTGGTGCAGGTGCTTACATCTGTGGTGAAGAAACTGCATTGATAGAAAGTTTGGAAGGTAAAAGAGGTAATCCAAGAATTAAACCTCCGTTTCCTGCGGTGAAAGGATTATGGGATTGTCCAACTGTTGTAAACAATGTAGAGACGCTCGCAGCGGTAGTTCCGATCATGAACATGGGTGGGGAAGAGTATGCGAGGATCGGTGTGGGAAGATCTACAGGAACTAAACTGATCTCTGCTTGTGGTAATATCAATAAGCCAGGCGTGTACGAGATTGATATGACCATCTCGGTTGAGGAATTTATTTTCAGCGATGAATATTGCGGCGGTATTCCAAATGGAAAAAGATTGAAAGCTTGTATTCCGGGTGGATCGTCTGTGCCTATTCTTCCTGCGAACTTGTTATTAAAAACGGCAAAAGGCGAAACACGTTACATGAACTATGAAAGTTTAGCTGACGGAGGTTTTGCTTCGGGTTCAATGATGGGTAGTGGAGGATTTATTGTGCTGGATGAAGATCAGTGCGTAGTGCGACACACGTTAACACTTGCAAGATTCTATCGTCATGAAAGTTGCGGACAATGTTCTCCTTGCCGTGAAGGAACTGGATGGATGGAGAAAATTTTAAAGAACATCGAATACGGAAAAGGCAAGTTGAGTGATATCGATCTGTTATGGGATATTCAAAGAAAGATCGAGGGAAATACGATCTGTCCGTTAGGTGATGCAGCAGCATGGCCTGTAGCAGCAGCGATAAGGCATTTCAGAGATGAGTTTGAATGGCATGTGATGAATCCTGAAGAATGCCAGAGAAGAAATTATGGATTGGCGCATTATGCTGATCCGATTCATGTGCCAGTAGGATAAAAGTAATTGTGGTCATAGATTTTTGATTTTATTATTTTGATTTTTGATTTATGTCAGATCAGCTTTTGAAAGTTACCATTGATAATATAACCATCGAGGTTCCGGCGGGAACAACGATACTAAATGCGGCACGTAAGATCGGCGGAGATGTTACTCCTCCTGCTATGTGCTACTACAGCAAGTTGGAAGGCAGCGGTGGTAAGTGCAGAACCTGTTTGGTAGAAGTGAGTAAAGGTTCTGAAAAAGATCCTCGCCCAATGCCGAAACTGGTGGCATCATGCAGAACAACAGTGATGGATGGAATGGAAGTAAAAAGCATCACTTCGGAAAAGGTATTGGATGCAAGAAAAGGTGTTGTTGAATTTTTATTGATCAATCATCCTCTGGATTGCCCTATATGCGACCAGGCAGGAGAATGTCATTTACAGGATCTCAGCTATGAGCATGGTGGTGAAGGAACCCGTTTCGAATTTGAAAGAAGAACGTTTCCTAAGCATGAATTAGGGCCATACATTCAATTGCATATGACGAGATGCATTCTTTGCTATCGGTGTGTGTATACAGCAGATCAACTTACGAACAGTAGAGATCATGGAGTGTTGGATAGAGGTGACCATGCACAGATCGCTACTTACATAGAAAAAAGTTTGGAAAATGATTTCATCGGGAATGTAATCGATGTATGCCCCGTGGGTGCATTAACAGACAGAACTTTCCGTTTCAAGAATCGTGTATGGTTCTTAAAGCCAGTTAATGCTCATAGAGATTGTCCAAAATGCTCGGGCAGAGTAGCGTTATGGAATCGTGGTGATGAAGTGTTTCGTGTAACAGCAAGAAAAGATCAATGGGGTGAGATTGAAGATAATCCGGATGGATCAACAGGTTGGATTTGTAATGAATGTCGATTCGAAAAAAAGAAAACAAGTGATTGGGTGATTGAAGGCCCGAGGGAAATAGCTCGTCATTCAGTGATCTCTGCCAATCACTACATTAAAGTTGATGAGCAGCAAGATGTGATGCCTGAACTGATGGGCCAAAACCCAAAGCTGTTGTTGGATATTCATGATGTTAGCGATGTAAATAAGCCGCAGGTGCATTTAAGTGAATTGGAAGGGCCTCCGACGAGCGAAGTTTACGAAGAGAAAAAAGGAATGAACCCTGAATAAAAAACAGATATGATCTTATTAGCGATAGATTGGTTCCTGGTAATTGAAAAACTTGTGTTGATAGTTGTCATCATCATGGCATCGCTTGGTATTGCTATGTATGAAACATGGGCTGAAAGAAAAGTCGCAGCTGCATTACAAGATCGTCCTGGTCCTAACAGGGCCGGTATTTTTGGTTTGTTACAGCCTATGGCTGATGGATTGAAGTTGTTCATGAAGGAAGAGATCATTCCGAACACTTCAAATAAATTCTTATTTGTATTAGGCCCTTGCTTAGCGATGCTTGCAGCTATGATGACGTCTGCAGTAATTCCGTGGGGAGGAACTGTAGAATTTTTTGGAAGAACAATTGAATTGCAGATCACTGACATTAATATCGGGATCCTTTATGTGTTTGCAGTAGTCAGTTTGGGTGTATATGGAATAATGATCGGTGGATGGGCTTCCAATAATAAATTTTCTTTGATGGCTGCGTTAAGAGCAGCTAGCCAGGCGATCAGCTATGAATTGCCGATGGGCCTTTCGATCATTGCACTTATCATGCTCACCGGTACGCCAAGCTTGCGTGGCATAGTAGATTTCCAGATCGCTGAAGGTAATTATTGGAATGTGGTATACCAGCCACTGGGCTTCTTAATATTTCTTATTTGCGCTTTCGCTGAATGTAACAGAACACCATTCGATCTTCCGGAAGCCGAGAATGAATTGAATTTTGGTTATCACCAGGAATATTCATCAATGAAGCTTGGATTTTACCTGTTCGCCGAGTACATCAACATGTTCATCAGCAGTGTGATCTTAGCTACATTATATTTCGGCGGTTATGATATTCCATTCTTCAATGAAGCAGCGCATGCAGATTGGGGTAACTGGCTGGCGTTATTAGGAGCTGTCGCATTAATTGCTAAGGTTGTTTTCTTCATATTCTTATTCATGTGGGTACGATGGACTATTCCTAGATTCCGATACGACCAATTAATGAATTTAGGATGGAAGAAAATGATCCCATTGGCATTGTTTAATATGCTGATAACAGCAGTAGTGATATTGTGGTTGAATAAATAGTGTGGAGCAGAGTGCAGTAACTCCGGTTTAACATCCGTTGCGTCGCACTCTTGTACGGTAGGAAAGACATCGGCAACCAGGTGTCAGCAGTCAGCAGAGTTTAATAGAAGTTGATATGTTTTGCTGATAGCTGAATGCTGAAAGCTGATAATTGATCGGAACGTACAAGTGAGTGACACAACAGGCGATGAGTAAAGTTGTTACAGCTCGCTACATAAAAAATAAACTAACTCTTAGGAGACTTAAATATTTTTGCGAACTTTTAAAATCTCCTTGCGAGAAAGAGATATAGGAAATGCAGGCATTAACAAACAGATCGAAACCAGTAGAACGTAAACCTGTCAACTTCGTTGAGAGCCTTTACCTGTGGAATATTTTGAAAGGGATGCTCATCACCTTTTCGCATCTATTCAAGAAAAGACCAACCGTTCAATATCCTGAGCAAAAGCGTCCGTTCAGCCAGGTTTTTCGCGGCTTACACGTTTTGAACCGCGATGAAGAGGGAAGAGAAAGGTGTACCGCATGTGGCTTGTGTGCATTGGCTTGCCCTGCCGAAGCTATTACAATGGAAGCTGCTGAAAGAAAGATCGGTGAAGAACATTTGTATCGTGAAGAGAAATATGCAGCGAAATATGAAGTGAACATGCTTCGATGCATATTCTGTGGATTATGCGAAGAGGCTTGTCCGAAAGATGCAGTATATCTTTCAGAAACACCGGCGCCACCGAGTTTTACAAGAGAAAGTTTTATTTATAAAAAAGACGATCTGCTGATCCCAAATCCTAAAACAGAAACCGAAGATCTGAAGAAAGCAAAAGGATTGAATTAAGAGTCAGTAGCCAACTAATTGCAATGAATATAACCGAAATAATTTTCTGGATCTTAAGCGGAATAGCCATCATCAGCGCTATTATGGTACTGATGAGTAAAAACCCTGTTCATAGTGTATTATGGCTGATCGCTGTTTTCTTTGCCATCTCAGGTCATTATATTTTGATGAATGCACAGTTTCTTGCGATCGTGAACCTCATTGTGTATGCCGGGGCCATAATGGTATTGTTCCTGTTCGTGATCATGTTAATGAACCAAAGAGCAGAAACTGAACACAGGAAAAATCTTTGGATAAGACTGGCTGGTGCAATCTCTGGTGGAAGTTTATTGTTGATATTGATCGCTGCTTTAAGACAGGCTAATGATTTTGTGCTGAATACAAATGGAAAGATCGAACAAAAAACCGCACTCGTAAAAGAAGGCGGCATTGGTTTGATCGAAAACCTTGGGAAAGTATTATTCAGCCAATATGTAGTGCCTTTTGAAATTAGCAGTGTATTGTTTCTGACTGCTATGGTAGGTGCTGTGGTAATAGGAAAGAAAGACTAAAACTGATTTATGCCGATTCATTATTATATCGTTCTTGCAATCACATTATTCTGCATTGGTGTTGTAGGTGTACTAACCCGCCGCAACGCGATCATCGTATTTATGTGCATTGAACTGATGTTGAATGCAGTTAATTTATTATTGGTTGCATTTTCTAAAATGCATGAGGCGGCAGCTGCGACGACCGGCTCATTAAACAATGGAGTTGACGGGCAGTTGTTCGTATTCTTTATTATGGTGGTTGCTGCAGCAGAAGTGAGTGTGGGGTTAGCGATCATAGTGATGATGTATAGAAATGTGCATTCTGTGGATATTAATTTCTTAAACAGGCTCAAGAACTAAGTACTAAGTACTTGCCAAAATAATTGTGATGAGTAAACTGGTTTTTTTAATACCGCTGTTTCCTTTCATTGGTTTTCTGATCAATGGCTTATTCAGAAAATCTTTGAACAAAAGCATAACAGGTATTATCGGAAGTGGTAGTGTATTAGCTTCTTTCATAGTAAGTGTTTTATTATTTCTTGATGTAAAGGAGCACGGTGCTTCGGTTGCAGTTGCTTTTGATTTTATCAATGTGGCTGATTTCAGAATTCCATTTGCATTCCAGGTCGACCAGCTTTCATCTTTGTTCTTACTTATTATCACCGGGATCGGTTTTCTCATCCATGTATATTCTACAGCTTACATGCATGAAGAAAAGCCTGAACATTTTGCCAGGTATTTCGCTTATCTCAACCTCTTTGTTTTTTCCATGCTGTTATTGGTATTGGGAGAAAACTTTGTGATCATGTTCATTGGCTGGGAAGGTGTTGGTTTGTGTTCTTATTTGCTGATCGGCTTCTGGTTCAAGAATGATAATTACAACTATGCCGCTAAGAAGGCTTTTGTAATGAACCGCATTGGTGACTTAGGATTTTTATTGGCCATCTTTTGGATACTCGCAAGATTAGGAACAGCGTCTTATACAGAAGTATTCACTGCAGATTCAATTGCAAAGCTTTCATCAACTGATCTTACTGCGATCACACTCTTACTCTTCATTGGCGCAATGGGAAAGAGCGCCCAGATTCCTCTGTACACGTGGTTGCCTGATGCAATGGCTGGGCCTACACCTGTATCTGCACTCATCCATGCTGCTACGATGGTTACTGCAGGTATATATATGATCGCAAGAAGTAACATCTTATATACGCTGGCTCCATTTACACAAACATTGGTAGCGATCATTGGATTAGCAACAGCCATCTTTGCTGCAACCATTGCTTTAAAGCAAAACGATATAAAGAAAGTACTGGCTTATTCAACTGTGAGCCAATTGGGTTACATGTTTTTGGGATTGGGGGTTGGTGCATATACCGGTGCTGTATTTCATGTGATGACACATGCGTTCTTTAAAGCTTTATTGTTCCTTGGAGCAGGTTCGGTAATTCATGCAATGCATCATGAGCAGGATATAAGGAGAATGGGTGGATTGAAGAAATACATGCCCATCACGCATATCACCTTTTTACTTGGATGTTTAGCAATTGCGGGTGTTCCTCCTTTCTCAGGTTTCTTTTCAAAAGATGAAATATTAGTTGGTGCATACCAGTCGAACCCGATCTATTATTATATAGGTGTTGCCGGTGCATTGATGACAGCTTTCTATATGTTCCGTCTATATGCGCTTACTTTCCTGGGTAAATTCAGGGGAACGCATGAGCAGGAACATCACCTGCATGAAAGTCCTTCTGCCATCACTATTCCATTGATCATCCTTGCAATACTATCTGTTGTTGGCGGCTTCCTGGGTATTCCGGCAATTTTTGCTGAAGGCGCTCACTGGCTGAATAATTTCCTTCATCCAATTTTCGCACAAGGTGAGCAATACACCACTGCACATCATTTAGAACACAGCACAGAATATATAATGATGGGTGTAGTTACAGCGCTGGTGTTCATTGTAATTGCATTTGCATGGAGAAGCTTCAGCAAGAGAGAAGTTTTTGCAGAGAATACCGGTGTAGGAAAAGTATTGGAGAACAAATGGTATATCGATGAGTTGTATGATACTGTTGTTGTAAAGCCTGTGAATGCGATTGCTGGCTTCAGCAAAGGGTTTATTGAAAGAAATATTGTTGATGGAGCGGTTAATGGCGTAGGCAGGCTCATACAATATTCTTCAAGACAAGTAAGATTATTACAGAACGGCCAGGTAGCAGGTTATGTGTTGATGATGGTGTTGTCGCTGATCGTTATTATACTTATAGTGAGAGAGCAAAACTTTATTATTTCAGTTTTAAGACGTTTATTCTGATGATAGCTGTTCTATTGATAATAATTCCGTTACTAAGTGGTTTGATCAGTTTCTTTTTGAAGGATGAAAAAACCGCAAAGGGCTGGGCTTTAGTAAGCTCGATCATTACACTTATTGTTTCATTAAGTGGAGTTACTCTTTACAATCAAGCGGGAAATCTTCATTATGATACAGCATGGCTTCCTTTGATGGGTAGTCGTTTTACTTTGACCTTAGATGGAATGGGCAACATGCTTTGCCTGCTGAACTCAGTTGCCATGCCGATCATCTTTGCTGCTACATATAGAAATAATTACCGAAATGCTGCCAGCTTCTATGGGTTGATGTTACTAACGCAAGCCGGAATGATGGGTGTTTTTGCAGCAGCAGATGCATTGCTCTTTTATTTCTTCTGGGAATTGGCTTTAATACCTGCATACTTCCTTTGTTCAATATGGGGAGGCGAGAGAAGAATTGCTGTTACGTTTAAATTTTTCATCTATACGTTCGTTGGTTCGTTGCTTATGTTGATCGGTTTACTGTATGTATACTTCCAGACTGGCGATCACTCTTTTTCATTAGCTTCTTTTTATAGTGCAGATCTTTCAGGATCACAGCAAACATTTTTGTTCTGGCTGATGTTCGTGGCTTTTGCTATCAAGATGCCAATTTTCCCTTTTCATACATGGCAGCCCGATACTTACGAGCAAGCACCGACTGCAGTTACGATGGTATTGAGTGCGGTGATGGTGAAGATGGGGATCTTCGCTGTTATCAGGTGGTTGTTGCCTGTATTGCCTTTGGGAGTAGATCAATTTGCTGAAGTCGTGATCATTCTATCTATAATCGGGATGTTATATGCCTCATTGATCGCAATAAAACAAGATGATATCAAACGGTTGGTAGCATACTCATCTATTGCGCACATCGGCTTAATGGCTGCAGCGATCTTTGCACAGGAGAAAGTTGGATTACAGGGTGTGATGATCCAAATGTTCAATCACGGTGTGAATGTACTTGGCCTTTGGATAGTAGCGGATGCGATTGAACAAAAACTTGGTTCAAGAAAATTCTCAGTGTTAGGCGGGTTAGCACAAAAAGCTCCTGTTCTTGCAATTCTATTTGTAGTGATGGCACTGGCGAATATCGCACTGCCACTGACAAACGCATTCATCGGTGAATTCCTTATGTTCAATGGATTGTTCAAATATAATTTTTGGTTTGCAGCTGTTGCAGGTATCAGCATTATCCTGGCGGCAGTGTATACTTTAAATATGATACAGAAAGTGTTTTACGGCAATACCACTCCATTAACTGAGAATGCAGGTGAGGCTAAGAATAACGTGCAATGGATGCTGGCATTGCTGGCAATAGTGATCATTGTTTTAGGAGTGTATCCGCAGCCAATGCTGAAGCTGACAGAGGACACGGTGAACACGATCATTGCCGCAGTTCGGTAGATGAGTAGTGATAAGAACGTTGAAGTGAGTGACACAACGGGAGCAACATAGTAGTATTGTAGCTGGCTACATAAAAAGATCTTGAGTTAGAATATGAATACGATAATATTTTCGGCTTTAATGGGAGTGGTGATGATGTTCAGCGGCATCGTTGTCAAAAAAACTTCGATGTATAAGCACATTGCTGCTGCAGGTTTATTGTTTTTGCTGGTGGTGAATGTGATGGAGACTTATGGAAATCCTTTTTTTGATATTGATGTAAGAGGGATGCTGCACTTCGAAAAATTCGGAATGTTCTTTAACTCAATTGCGATTGCAGCCACATTGATCTTCGTTTTACTTTCAGGAAGAGATGTAGAGAATATTGGGAAAAATACATCCGATCTTTTCGCACTGATCTTTTTTGTGATATGCGGAATTGGCATCCTTACTTCATTTAGTACGTTACTGATGCTGTTTTTAGGAATTGAGATCATCTCTATCCCATTATACATTCTAACCGGATCTGATAAGCGTAATCTGAAGAGTAATGAGGCAGCCCTCAAATATTTTTTGATGGGTTCCTTTTCTACAGGAATCATGCTGATGGGTATTGCATTCCTGTATGGAACATCGGGCACGTTTAATATTGAGCTTCCCCCGAGGCAGAGCTTTATGGGGCCGGCGTTGGTTAGCGATTTTGTAAAGATCGGCTTGATATTGATCCTTGTTTCAATGGCTTTCAAAGTATCTGCAGCACCTTTTCATTTCTGGACGCCGGATGTATACGATGGCGCTCCTTCTGTATTCACATCTTTCATGGCAACGATCGTAAAAGCAGCGATATTCATTTCGTTCATTCGTTTATTTGATGCAAGGAGTGCTGATATAGGTGAAGGATGGCAGATCGTTATTGCACTCATTATTATTGCCACACTTTTTGTCGGCAACATCACGGCAATATTTCAGCAGAGCGTAAAACGAATGCTGGCTTATTCCAGTATTGCGCAGGCTGGTTTTATGATGTTCGCTTTGTATACCAGTAACCAGTTTTCAAGAGAAGGAATTCTCCTGTATTCAGTTGCATATAGCTTAGCTACTATTGGCATCTTCGCGATTTTGATAAAAATGAAAGATGTGACCTTTGAAGGCTTCAACGGGCTTGGAAAGTCTCATCCTGTTTTAGCTGCAACAAATACTGTGTTCCTGCTTTCATTGGTTGGTATTCCGTTAACCGCTGGTTTTTGGGCTAAGTATTACATGCTTGCTTCTGTAGTTAAAACGCAATCTTCATTGTGGCTGGTGATCGTTGCTGTATTATTTGCCGCAGTTAGCGTGTACTATTATTTCAGGGTGATACAGGCCATGTATTTTAAAGAATCAAATGAAGTTGTAGCTATTGAGCCTGTTAAATCAAGCTTTAGTATTGGTTTGATCTTATTGGCAGCTGCCATTGTAGTATTCGGAGTAATGCCTAACTGGCTTTTACATTGGTTCTATTTTTAATATTCTAAAAGAATTCTTTTTAGGGAGCAGAGATGCTCCTTTTTTATTTCCTTCTTTTCAAATTACCTTTATACAACAAGCCTCCTTCATGAATATAAAAGATATTTTCTCGCTGGCCTATCGAACGATCCGCAGTAATAAGATCAGGACCAGGATCACCATAGCCATTATCGCAATGGGGATCGCCGCTTTGATCCTCATCATCACCATCATTGAATCAATGAATGCGAGCCTCAGAGAAAGCTTTTCTACCATGGGTACTAATGCATTCAATATCCGCTTTAAAGAATCAAGGGGAGTGCAATTTGGAAAGCGAGATGTTTCTAAAACCGTTAAGGGAAGAAAGCAGAAAAGATCGAACCTGGATAAACGCATAGATGAGGCAGATGCAGAAGCTTTCAAGAATAACTTTAAATATCCTGCGTTAGCAAGTATCTATTTAAGAGGTCCCAACTCAAGGGAAGCTGTGTATGGAAATAAAAAAACCAATCCGAATGTTACTGTGTGGGGGGGCGATGAAAATTACATATTGGTGAATGGATACGCTTTAGCCGCTGGAAGAAACTTTAGTAAGCAGGATGTTCAGAGCGGTAGAAACGTTTGTTTATTGGGAAGTAATACAGCGTCTACGTTATTTGGGAAAAATCCGGAGAATAGTATCGACAAAGTGATTCGTGTGGGCGGTAAGCCGTATTTGGTTGTGGGATTGCTAAAAAGCAAAGGCTCCAGTGCTATGCTGCGCCAGGATGATGTGATCATCACCACTTATAAAAACGCAAAGGCTTTGCCGTTCGCAGCCACTTCTTTCCTGATCGGTGTAAAAGTGGATGATCTCAACCAAATGGATGATGCAATAGGAGAGGCTTCATCTGTTTTTCGTTCGATAAGAAGATTGAACCCAACGGAGGAAGACAATTTTGTTATAGAGAAGAGTGACAAGTTCGCTGAAACATTCATCAGTATGTTGGGAAGCATCCAGGGTTCTGCAGGTGCAATTGGTTTGATCACGCTCATTGGTGCAGCGATCGGGTTGATGAATATTATGTTGGTTGCAGTGAATGAGAGAACAAGAGAAGTAGGGTTAATAAAGGCGATCGGAGGCAAAAAGAGTAGCATACGCTGGCAGTTTTTATTGGAATCGATGATCATTAGTTTGTTTGGTGCAGTTTGGGGCATCGGTTCTGGTGTGCTATTAGGGAATATACTGTCGATGGCCTTGAAAATGGAATCTGTGATGCCATGGTTTTGGGTGATCACAGGTATAATTATCTGTAGTGTCGTAGGATTGCTTGCCGGCGTATACCCTGCCTATAAAGCTTCCAAGTTAGACCCAATCGTGGCCTTGCGATATGAATAATATTCCTTTTTGAGTCCCTTGCCATCAGTTTAGCATTGTGTCACAATTTGCTTTAGTGCGATCCGGGGGTGTACTCTCCTGCCTGCCTGGGTAGTTCTGTAATTCAAGGAATAATCTCTACCCGGATACAAGTATTGTGGTTAAAAGTATCAACCAGGTATTAAGAAGTGCCAATCATGCACATAGAAGTAGCAATCTTGTACGTTGAAGTGGCAATCTTGTATTTCTACGTAGCAACTTTGTAACACTATGTAGCAACTTTGTAACGCTACGTAGCAACTTTGTACATCAAAGTAGCAATCTTGTACATTGAAGTGGCAATCTTGTACTTAGATATAGCAATATTGTAGTTGAGTGTAGCAATTTTGCACTTCGAGATGCCAATTCTGTTATAAGAGGTGTCAATTATTTACTTAGATGAGCTGTGTACCTAACTGTAGCAACGCAGCGCTTTGAAAAGGAGGCCCAGCGCTATCATTAACTAAACCAGGTGAGTTATATCCATAAAAAATCCCGCTTTCAAAAGCGGGATCTTTTATTATGTAAGGTGATTACTTAGTTGGATCTAAGGCCTTGTTTATTCTCACCAATAGTTCCTGTAAATGGATCTTACTCATTGAATCCGTAGTTGCAGGGATGGCTGCTGTTACCTGTGACTTCAACTTTGCGAGTTGTGCCCTGGCAATAGCAGGAAGATCGCTGCGGCTAACGTTGGGAGAGAATGAACTTGATCCTCCAAACGAGATAGTCGTTGAAGATGGAGCAGGAGGTGGTGGATTAAGGATTCTATCTAATTTTTCCACGTAGCTCTTCTGCAAAGTTCTTCTGTACATATCGATCGCTTTCTTCGATGCCAGTTCGCTGAATAGTCCTGATTGAACATCATTCAATAACTCAACAGCGCTGTAAGCTTTATCTGCACCATAGCGGTCAACATTAACCTGCAGGCGATGCATTCTGCTGGTGCTGATCAAACTTGATAAACTAGCTTCCTGTGCGGATACAACAGGATCGGCAGATTCTCCAGGGTTATAAACACGGTTCCAGATATCATTTGCGATCAACCATTTTGGCGTCTGGAACAACTGGCGATGCAGGAAGTTCACTGCATCTTTCTGGTTGGCTTTTGGTACTACTTCGTATACAGGGCCGCCTTCTTCAGCGGTTCTGAAGGTTTCATATACACCACCCACGCTGGTTGTTACATGGCCCATGTAACGACGGAACTGCCCAACCAACTGGCCATACATATCATTCAGACTTTCGCTGATCTCATTCGGCTCTTTTGTCCACTCAAGAAGATTTGAATTGATGCGCTGAAGATTTTTAATTCCGTATTCACTTGCTTTGATGGCATTATCACCCAGATCTTCACGCTGGCTTCTTGGATCATTGTCATTGCCTAATTCATAAGTGCCAAACCAGGTTCTTGGGTTCTTAGCGATGGTTTCACGAATGAGTTTATCACTGTTTCTCTTGATCTCTTCTTCGGTATTGCCCGGAATATATCCATAGCCCCAGCGAATTGCCCACTCATCATACTCACCAATTCTCGGGAATAAACCAGGTTCGCTGATGTTATCTTCAGGCTGGGCTACGTAGTTAAAACGAGCGTAGTCCATAATAGACGCAGTGTGGCCATGTTTTTCAACCCATGCTTTGTTACGAAGACTATCAACAGGCGTTTTGCTGCTGCTACCCATATTATGCAGTAGTCCAAGTGTATGACCTACTTCATGAGAAGAAACGAAACGGATAAGTTCTCCCATAAGATCATCATCGAATTTCATTTTTCTTGCTCTTGGGTTTACTGCTGCAGTTTGTATCATGTACCAATCGTGCAGGAGTTTCATAACATTATGATACCAACCGATGTGGCTTTCTAATATCTCACCACTTCTTGGATCGTGAACATTTGGCCCGTAGGCATTGGTAACGTCAGATGCGAAATATCTTAACACAGAAAAGCGCGCATCCTCAAGACTCATGGTGCTATCGTTAGGCCATTCTCTGCCTACGATCGCATTTTTGAATCCGGCTTTCTCAAACGCTTTTTGCCAATCATTTATCCCTTGAATTAAGTAAGGAACCCATCTTTTTGGCGTAGCAGGATCTATGTAATAAATGATTTGCTTTTGGGGCTCTACCAACTCACCACGCTTCCATCTTTCAACGTCTTGTGGCTTGGGTTCCAATCTCCATCTTACAGCAAAATTTTCTTCTTCTACTTTTTGCTGCTCATCGCTATAGCGAACAAAATTATCCGGGAAGTAACCAACTCTTTTATCCCAGTATCTTCTTGCCATTGGATATTTAGGCAGGATGATCATTGATGTATTTAACTCTATTGTTACCGCACCAGCAGCGTTGGCAGCAGGCAACGATGAAGTTGGAAACGGTGAAGCACCCCCCATACTAGGAACAGAACTGTAAGTTTTTACAGTTCTTATCTCGGTATTGATCGGGTAGGTATTGATGGATGCGATATACGATCTGTCAGAAGCTAAACCACCTAAACCAAAGGCCCGTTTAGATGCTGGGTTAATGCTTACAATCTGATTATCTCCTTTATAAAAATCGGTTACATCTATCACCACACTAGTGGAGTCTTTGCCAAATGCCGCAATGGGAAATGCTGCTGCAATAGCGTTCAGATTAGAGTTTGCTACAGCTCTGGAAATTTGATTGGATGAGTCTGCATTATTAATAAGAGTGACTACTCTCATAAATACATTATTACTCGGGCCTCGTTCTAATAATATCGTTAGTCCATTATCGTATTTACCATTAGCATGTTCTCCACCATAGGTTCCTTTGTTTGCAGGCACCTTTACAAAACGTGTAACTACCATGATCTCCCTGTTCATAATTGAATCAGGAATTTCAAAGTAATACTTGTCATCCACCTTATGCACGGTGAACAACCCCACACGGGAAATGGCCTTATCGGTGATAACTTCCTTAAAAGCTTTTGGACCTGTAGTCCTGGAAGTAGGTGTAGTAGGCCCACCTGTAGAAGGAGTTGTTGGTGTGGTAGGATTTGTACGCTGTTGAGCAATGGCAGAAGTACTGACTGCGGCAGCTACAAACATTGTTAGAAATCTTTTCATACTGTAACTTGATTGTTTTATAGTAAGGAGTGAAAATACTAAAGCCTCAGCTAACAGGATTAATAAAATGACTATAGGCTGAGAAATTTTACAAAAAATCGGTAAACAAATCAGTTTAGCATTTCGGTAAAGTAGCTGGTAGAATTATATGCAGCTATCTCAACGTATTGTGCCGAGCGCACAGCATCCGGCCTATTGCTGCAATTATAGGAAGAAAGGCTTTTTGAAACTTGCCAGTTCTCCAACATACAGTTCTCTTTTAAGCTGTAAATCGATCAGGAGAAACAACACTGCCATTATCCGGCATTTTATCTAATGTTCGATGCTATAGTCTAACACAAGAAATCCAAGGGAGATCTAGTGCAAATGCCAGAAGTGAATGTATTCTTTTGATATAAAGAAATTTGCCGGCAACAGTAAAATCGCTGTACAGGCAATTAATATAAACCCGCGTGCCTTTCTACTTTGTAAAGCCTTTGAATAAATGATAAGAGCTTCTTTACAGAGTCATCATTATAGTTGCCTATCCAATATAGTATCAAAAGCAACCTATCGCTATTAATTTTTGTCATCCGTTTGTTACAATGATTAAAATACATAATTTGTGCACCCTACATAGGAAGTGTTTTTTGAACTTCAGATTCATTTTTTATGTAGAATTGCGACTAATTTTTTAACAAACTGATTTCTAAAACAAAAAATCAATTGAGTCATGGCTGAAACTAAACCAACTGCCACCGGTGTAAGAAGCACAACATCTGTACAACCTAAGAAAAGCAGCAATGCCATATCGTGGATTGCACCGCTTACTTGTATTATCCTTGGCTACATAATCTGGAGATTTGTGATTGGTGCTGAAGGAAACTTTACCAATCCTGATAAAGCTGGTGGTTTTTGGCCTCACCATCAGGGACCAAAGGGAGATTTTGCCCGTATGTATGAAGGTGGTATTGTAGTACCAGTGTTGATTGGGTTATTCCTGATCACGGTAACCTTCGTAGTAGAGAGATTATTAACTATTACCAAAGCGACTGGTAAAGGTAACATAGCAGAATTCATCAGGAAAGTGCAGTATAATCTTGCCAACAAAGACATCGATAAAGCAATTGCTGAATGCGACAGGCAAAAAGGCTCTGTAGGCAATGTGATGAAGGCGGGTTTGCGCAAGTACAAAGAAATGATCACTAATAATGAATTGACGACTGAGCAAAAAGTATTAAATATCCAGAAAGAAGTAGAAGAGGCTACAGCCCTTGAATTGCCTATGTTAGAAAAGAACCTCGTGTTTCTTTCAACTATCGCTTCAGTAGCTACCCTCGTTGGTCTTTTCGGTACCGTATTAGGTATGATCCGTTCATTCGCTGCCCTTGGTGAAGCTGGCGGTGCGGAAGCTGCTTCGGCGCTTTCTCAAGGTATTGCGGAAGCCCTTTATAACACCGCATTAGGTATTGGTACTTCAGCCTTGGCGATTATCCTGTATAATGTATTCACTACTAAGATCGACGGTATTACTTATGGTATTGATGAGAGCGGATTTACGCTCACTCAAAGCTTTGCTGCTAACTACAAATAACCTTAACAGGAACATTTGTGGAAATTATAGCGTTTTGAATCTCATTACCTGACAAAACAAAAAGAAATGGCAAGGCCTAAATTACCTAGAAAAAGTACTTCGGTGGATATGACGGCTATGTGTGATGTAGCCTTCCTGCTGCTGTCCTTTTTTATATTAACAACAAAATTCAAAGCACCGGAAAGTGTGCCAATCGAAACCCCCAACTCGGTTTCTTCAAAACCTGCACCTGAAAAGAATGTAATCACAGTATCTATCAATAAGGATGGTAAAGTATTCCTTTCTTTAAGCGAGGATTCCAGGGATAAACAAGAGTTACTGGTGAGTACGTTGAATACTACCAGGGGGCTTGGTCTTACAGATGCAGAGGTAAAACAAGCTGGTAAGGTTCCGTTCTTTGGTACTTCACTCGGGCAATTAAAATCGTTTTTGGCTGTACCTGCTGATAAAATGAAAGGAGATAATTTTCCTGGAATCCCGGCAAAAGATAGTACCAATAATGAGATGGTTGACTGGATGAGAGCAGTGACGGAGGTATATCGTAGCTTAAAGCCAAACATTCTATTAAAAGGAGATATGGCTTCTAAATACCCTGCATTTAAAAATGTAATAGCTGCTTTTAAGAAGAATGATATTTTGAAATTCCAGATGGTAACTAATGCAGAGAGCGTACCAGAGGGAACAGATCTTTATCGTACAGGTGCTAAAGGCGCAGCTGAATAATATTATTAACTAAAAAAAACTACGGATATGGCAGAAATGGATACCTCGTCCGGCGGCGGGCATAAAAAAGGCCCGGGGGTCAAGAAAAGTAAGAAGCTATCTACAAGAGTAGACTTGACGCCAATGGTGGATCTTGGGTTCCTGCTTATCACTTTCTTTATTTTTACAACAACGATGAGCACGCCTACGGCTATGCGTTTATTCCTTCCAAAGGATACGGACAAGCCCGAAGATCAAAATAAGGCTAAAGAATCAGGTGCATTAACACTGCTGCTGGGGGCAGATCATAATATCTTTTACTATGAAGGTATTCTGGCTCCGGACGGCTCTAACTTTAAAAGCACTCAATTCAGTGGAAAGGAAAATATACGGGACGTGATCATTGAGAAAAAAAGAAGGACACCTGAAAAAGACTTCGTAGTTGTTATCAAACCAAGTGATTTTTCCACCTATAAAGATGTAGTAGATATGTTAGATGAAATGTCTATTAACATGGTGAAAAAGTACGCACTTGTAGATATTACCGAAGTTGAGCAGGAGCTTGTGAAGATCAGTCAAGGAACTGAAGCAAAATAAATCAGCTAATCATTATGGAATTCTTACAAATTATGAATCTCATAATAAAGCACAAGTAACATGGAAACAAACAAAATTTTAACCGCCGATATCCTGGATATAATATTTGAAGGGAGAAACAAGGAATACGGTGCTTATGAGCTTCGTAAAACCTATCGTAACAGGCTTATTATCGCCATTGTAGCAACTGTACTGATATGTCTGTTAGCTTTTATAGCGTCAGTCATCGCAAATGCTACTAAGGACACTACAGCCAAAGTACTCGTGCAAGACGTACAGCTGCAGGATGTAAAGCAGGAAGAGAAAAAGCCTGAATTGCCTCCTCCACCTCCTCCTAAACAGGAGCCACCAAAAGTGGAGATCACCAAATTCACTCCTCCAAAGATCGTGAAGGATGAAGAGGTTAAACCTGAAGAGGAAATCAAAGAAGTAGAAAAATTGGAAGATACCAAGATCGGTACTATCAACCAGGAAGGTGCAAAAGACGAAGGTCTTATTGCTCCTCCTGTAGAAGAGAAAGGTACAGGTGTTGTTGAAGCTCCGAAGCAGGCCGAAGAAGATTATGATAAGGAGTTTAAAGTAGTGCAGATTCAAGCCCAGTTTCCTGGCGGTGGATCAGCATGGAACAGGTTCTTAGAAAAGAATTTGAGAGCTGAAGTGCCTGTAGATAATGGAGCACCCGCAGGATTATATACTGTAACTGTGTCCTTCCTTGTAGATAAGGATGGTAATATCAGTGAAGTAAAGGCTGAAAACAGTCCTGGTTATGGAACCTCTGAAGAAGCTGTTCGTGTAATCAAGAAAGGCCCTAAGTGGATACCTGCTGTTCAAAACGGACGTAACGTTATCTATCGTCAAAAACAGAATATTACCTTCCAGGTTACAGAACAATAATAGGTTTTAGAAATAATAAGAATCCCTTCAGCTCGCTGAGGGGATTTTTTATTCCATACTATTTTATCGTCGGACTTCAGTCTGCAGCTTGACTTATTTTTGCTTTATGTCAAACAAGTTACCTGTATGGGAAGATACTATTATAGCATCCGCTACAGCAGCGGGTATAGGAGCAATTGCGGTAATTCGTTTAAGTGGCAATAAAGCCTTCGAATCTGTCAATGATCTTTTTCCTTCAAAAAACTTGTTGAAGCAACCGTCGCATACTCTTCATGTAGGTGCATTGAGAAATGATAAAGACATTCTGGATGAAGTTGTGGTAAGTTTATTCAAAGGTCCCCGATCATACACTGGGGAAGATGTAGTAGAGATCAGTTGCCATGGATCTCCATTTATCCAGGAAAAGATCATCCAGGCATTTTTACAAAAAGGCGTACGCTTGGCAAAGCCTGGTGAATTTACATTAAGAGCTTTCTTAAATGGTAAACTTGATCTTACACAGGCAGAAGCCGTGGCCGACCTAATTGCAAGCAATACTGAAGCAAGCCGTAAAACAGCATTGAATAACATTCGTGGAGGATTTTCACATGATCTCAAAGATTTACGGGAGCAACTTATCAAGTTCTCAGCGTTGATAGAATTAGAGCTGGATTTTTCGCAGGAAGATGTGGAGTTTGCAGATAGATCACAACTCCGGTCGCTTATTCTTCATCTGCAAGCTGAAATAGATAAATTGTTGTACTCTTTTAAACTGGGAAATGTTATTAAGAATGGAGTGCAGGTAGCGATTATCGGTAAGCCGAATGTAGGGAAATCAACTTTACTCAATACTTTATTAAATGAGAATAGAGCCATAGTCAGTGATATCGCCGGTACTACGCGTGATACAATAGAAGAGGTATTGAACATTGACGGCATTTTATTCAGATTGATCGATACTGCTGGCATCAGATCCCATACAAGCGATATCATTGAAATTATCGGTGTACAGAAGAGCATCGAGAAAATGCATCATGCAGATATTGTGTTATATATTTTTGATGTAAACGAAACCACTCCTGATGAACTTACTGACGTAATATCTGATCTAAAGAAATCGAATATCAATTATGTATTGATTGGTAATAAAGCAGACGGTGATAAAAGCTTTGAGCACAATTTTCAAGAGGCTGAAATTATTTTTATTTCAGCGAAGAAGAATGAAAATATCGATCTGTTAAGGGAAAAGCTGATCAGTGTTTCAATTGGCGGGAATCTAAATACTGAAGACACTATCGTCACTAATGCAAGACATTACGACGCATTGCAAAAGCTTCAGAATGCATTGCATGATATAGAAAAAAGTATGCAGCAAAATATCCCCGGAGACCTGCTCGCCATTGACATCAGAACATGTCTACATTTTCTTGGAGAGATAACAGGAGAGATTACCAACGAAGATCAGCTCGATTATATTTTCAGTAAGTTCTGTATCGGAAAATAGGAGAGCTTCTTCACTTAACTCAAGTTTACTTCATTTTACTACATCGCTGATAACCATTTAATTAAGAGGTTAAAATTTACAACATTTTACCTCTTTTTTATTGTGCTGTCGTTCACCATTTGTACCTTTTATATGAAAAACAAAGGAGGTACAAAAAGAGAAATTATTGGAGAGAACATGGCAGTAAGAAGGTAGCTAATGGCAACGAAACGGTAGCTATTGGCAACTAAAGTCAGTTTGTAGCAGGGGAGAACATGGCAGTAAAAAATGTAAAAACAGACTGACATGAGTTCAAACATTCGCATCAAACGGGTTTGTCAGCATTGCGACAAAACCTTCACTGCAAAGACTACTGTAACTAAATTTTGTTCTGACGACTGCGCAAAACGTAATTATAAAAAGCGTCAGAAAGAGGAGAAGGTTACTAAAGCTATTCTAACCTCAAACCAGGATATTCAAAGCAAACACTTTCAGTCTGCAAGTAAATTGAAAGAACAGCCTGCTGTTGAAACCCTGCAAAAGGATTATGTAAACGTTCAGGAAATGTCCGATTTGCTCGGCGTTGCGGAACGTACGCTTTTCAGGTTATTAAAAAATCCTGACATCCCCCGATTGAAAATTGGAAGGAAGTTGCTCTTCAATAAACAACGGGTATTTGAATATTTCATCAGTAAAAGTGAGAGAGTATGAGAGGAAAATTGAGAAAGAAATTACTGAAGTCAGGTAAATACAGTTTATATATCGACTATTATCCGCCTGTATGGAATCCGCAAAAGCAAATCTACACCCGCCGGGAATTCCTGGATCTCCATATCTATGTCAATCCAGTGACATCGCTGGAAAAAAAGCAAAACCAATTGCATCAGGAAATCGCCGAGAAGATTTTTATTAAGCGAATGAAATCCCTGATGCTTGATGCCAACGGGATATTTAATGCGGATGTATTGGAAGGAGATTTTTACAGCTATGCATTGTCGTTTATTCGCAGCAAACAAATAGACAAAGTGGATACAACGCATTACGAAACGGCAATAAAGTATCTGAAGCGTTGGTTAGGTGATCATTTAAAGTTTAGAGATATCGATGATCGTTTCCTCCAGAAATTTAAAGAGTACCTCTTATCCGCCGCTTCTCTCAAATCGAAGCACATGAAGCTTGTTCAAAATTCGGCAGCTTCTTACTACGATAAGTTTGCGCTTATAGTTCACCAGGCTTTTCTTGATAGATTTCTTCCTGAAGATTATACATTGCGTGTTTCACGTATCAGCAATGTAGACACCTACAGGCAAATTATTGATGACGATGAATTGCAGTTGTTGGTTGATCATCCTGTAGATGATCCGTTAGTTTTTAAATCCTCCATGTTTGCACTCCTTACAGGTTGCAGATTCAGCGCGATCAAAATTCTAAAGTGGAATGATTTCCATTTTTCAAAAGCACTCAACGCCTGGTACATCTATTTCATAGATCCAAAACCAGAGCGATGCTTTAAACACTATATCAGCAAACAGGCTGTGGATATTCTAGGTGAAATGCAATCAGGAGATGGTTTAATTTTTCCTGATCTGGTGTATTCAAGAACCAGATCTAAATTAAAAGAGTGGTTTGATCGTGTTGGCTTGAAGGATAAAGCGAAGTTTCACAACTGGCGACATAAGTACGCTACTACATTAATTGAAAATGGCGAAGATATTTATATCGTAAGTAAGATGCTTAACCATAAACATGTGAAGACAACCCAGATATATGCGCAGGTTCCTGAAACAAACAGGGCAAAAGCTGCTAATAAGCCCTCTGTCACTATTAAACCAGGTGTATGCGAGAACTAGATATAGAACAACGATTGATAAGGATTGAAGAAAGTATAACAGTGATTCGGAACCTTCTGGAGAAGTCTGTTGATCAGCATCCGGTAAACGATAAAGAGGAAAAGGAGATAATGAGCGTTAAACAGCTCGCTCAGTTTCTGGGGATAGACCCTGCAATCATCTATAGTAAGTGTGGTAGGAACGAGATTCCATACTTCAAATTAGGAAGGCAGTATCGTTTTAAGAAAAGCGAGATAGAAAAATGGATGAAGGAGAGTAAATCTGATAACACCGTCTCAGTGGATGATTACGTAGATAGATATCTTCAAAAACATGTAATGAAGAGTTAGTCCCGTAAATTATTTTCTTGATTTCAGGACTCACCTTTCAATTTATGAATCTCTCTTTCGAGTAATTGTTTCACATCAAGTTTCACCTGGTAATAGTTGTCACTCACTTCCTGGGGGTTTACTTGTGAAGAATCTGGGATGTCTTCAAACATTGATGCTTCATTATTCAATTGTTCGGTGTTATGTGTCACTTCACAATGAAACATTTTGAGTTTAATCTTTTCATCAGGGTTGTCCGCAACCATACCTACAAATTCACCAGATGATAGCGATGCTATCTTTGAGGCTGGTATTGCATAGTCTAATTGTGTCGAGCGACTGATCGAAGTGTCTGTGCGGTTAATAGAAATGCTCTCTCTTTGTTGCATGATTTTACCGAATCGTTCGGATAGCGCTTTGGCCGTATCTCCTGTTACCTGTCCTGAGATTATATTGCCAGTGATATTGACTATCACATCAGCTTGCTCTTTACCATAATCTTTTCTCAATTGGCTAAAATCCTGCATCGCCAAGGTTGTCGCCACCTTGTTACTTCTCGCGGTCGCAATGAGAGAATCGATATGATTAAAAAAGATGGTTGGAAATTCGTCGAAGATCAAACTGCATTTCTGCATACCTTTTTTATTGACCTGTCTGATTAGTCTGGAAATGTAAAGCGATAATACTGCGCCGTAGATCTGCCTCTTTTCAGGGTTATTACCAACGCAAACTATTTTCGGATGTTCAGGATTATTAATATCCAGCGAGAAGTCATTTCCTGCAAGCACCCAGTATAGTTGAGGAGAGGCCAGTCTTGCCATACCAATTTTCGCTGAAGCCACCTGACCTTCCAATTGCTCCATGGCATCATTTTGATACGCCGTGATAAATGGGTTAATTAGAACCTCGATTTCTGGTTCCGTATTTAATACCGGAAAAAGCGCTTCGTAGTCAGCTTGCATCAGTTCGATAACATGCGGAAGGGTGCAGTATTTTCCATCTTGATATTTCTTTAAAAACCAAATAACCGCTGTAACAAAGTTGATGGGTGACTCCACGAAAAAATCGCCCTGCTTATTTATCCATTCTTTGTTCAAGCCCAAAAGAATCGTTCTTGCTGACTCTGCTGCATCTGTTATGTCGTGCATTCCTGAAGGGGTGAGTGGATTGCAGCGATGCGAGACAGATAAATTATCAAAGTTGATAACATAGAATGCCGGTTCAATTGCGTATCGATGTCGATTTTTACGCATCCAGTTATAGGCAATCTTACTCAGGTCATCGTACTTGAAGTCATAGATGAACATTGCGAAGCCTTTTTCGATATGTTGCTTGATTACATGCTGGATAACAAACCAAGATTTTCCGGCGCCTGGACTACCTACAACTAATAGCCCCCGAAAAGGGTTAATAAAATTTATCCAGCTCTTTGATCTTCTATCACGAAGGCGATATTCTGCACGCAGGTTGATTGAATATTCATTTTCGAGCAACCTTTCTTCCTGCGGAAAGGTTTCGTTCAATTCGTTAAAGACATCTTTAGATAGCTTTACTTTTATTAGCCTTGACAGCATTGTTCCCCCAGCCAGAAATAATATAAACCCTGTTGCAGTAAACAGGATGTAGAAAACGGCAATTACTTCTCCGCTGCTATCAATTGTGAGCAACAATGCGCTAGTGAAATAAATTAATAAGCCGGTGATACAGAAGATAGCGATACCGCGTGGTCGTAAATTTTCGTCTTTTCTGCCTTTAGCACCAAATAGCGATATACTAAGGACACCTAAAGCAATGAGTTTAGAATTATTAAAATCACGAAAGATTCCGGTTTTTGTAATATTCAACAGAAGCGAATCCGTGAGCTTGGATGTTAGCTGCCATTCAAAGAACGCCGAATAGCAAAAGTAGTAGCAGTGGAGCACCAATATGAATATGCTGATCCACCTTGTGAGATCAATGATCTTTCTTAAATCCACTTCGTTTTCTCCTGTTCCAGACATATGATTCTTTTAAAAGTTAATCGTTGTTCTTTTTTCTTTTCTTCTTCCTTCTTAGTTCATGCGGCACATTTTGCTGATCGTGAATAGGGGTTAGCAAATCTTTAATTACCGTAGCGGCGTTGCTTGCGTGCTGATCTTTTGCGGGCGAGGGCTGCAAATATTTTCCCGGACCACTGACAGCGTCTTCCAGTTTTGTGTTACGCTTCAGTCGTTCCTGCAGACCTGCGATGCTATATTGTTTGCCGAGGTCGCTGCCATTAAACACGCATTTTGTTTCATTATCGACTAGTGTAATCCCGTAGATCCTTCCATCGCTATTTTGTCGAAGAACTGTATAGAAATTTTGAGTCTTCAATTCCTGAATTAAATCATTCAGATTGGAGTGCTTCTTTTCGAGACAGTAATCAACCTTAGCCTTGACTTTGTTTTTAGCTTGATCCTTTTTTTCTTTATTCAGAAGGAAATGCTTTTCGAGATTTGCCAGGGTCGGCCGGCAACTTATTAAACTAGCTTTGATCGGAACACCAACCTTGCTACCGGTCTCGTCAATAATGCGAAATAGTAATCCGCGGTTTTTGAAGACTCTGCTATGTTCAGTTCCTCTGTCGGCGACAACGTTAAATTGGCGCAGGGCCGCATTGAATTCAGGTAGTGATGTAAAGGTGTATTGAAGAAACACAGCGTTGACGACCCGACTTATACTCTCCCTGGTTTCCGCTTTACCGTATTGAAGTGCATTGGCAATAGCATTTACTGAGCTTTGTCTCGTTTGTTTTGAAGAGGCTTTAACCAAGCCGAATAATACTTCAATTTCCTTTCTCGCTTTTTCAGACTGCAGCTTCCCTATATTATGTGTGCTGATCCGCGCGCCGTCTGCCTTAATTGCTGTACTTATGATATGTATATGCGGATGACCTGCATCATGATGTCTGTAGACCAAATATGGCTGATCGCCGAAGCCTATGGTTTGCATGTACGTGTCAGCAATCTGGTGCAGCGTCTCATGGTTCAGGTTTTCCGAGGGGTCAAAATTCAATGAGACATGAAGGGTTTTTGTGCTAGCCCGTGTATTAAGTTCATCACGCAGTTTTAACGGTGTAAGCTTTTGATAAAATGTCATGGTCTCTCCGTCACCTATGTAGTTGCCTGCATGGATGCATTCAGCCTTTCCTTTGTGCACTTTCTTCTCATTATAATTAAGTGCATCGAGTAGCCGTTTCAGTATCGTTACTTTTGCAACCATTGATCGTTGATATTTTTCATATGCAGGTTGATCTCCTCGATCTTTTGTAGCAGCGATTCATGTAAATCACTGTGATACTGTATCCAAAACCTGAACTCCGGTATCTTATCGAGGGTGTGCAGTTTTTTTACTGCCTGGTTGAAGTTGTTGCTGATGCCATTAAGTTCTTTTTTGAAGTGCAGCAGACATGCTAAGAGGTCATCGGAGGACTCATTCCGGTACTTAACAACAACGGGTTCACGGAGTGCTACTTTCCGGACGTAGGTGCTAAGATCTCTTTCTGTAGATTTTTTTTGGAGAGACTGCAACTCTTTTTTTTCAGTTTCATTGAGTCGCAGTTTGAAAATCATTTCCCTTACTTCAGTTTCCTTTTTTTTCATACATCTTCATTTTCATCTTCACAATACCCGAAGCGAGTTCCGAGCGGGAGGGCGAGATAGTCAAACGTGGCCACGTTTGTACATCTCGCTGTGTACAAGAAAACCAGTACACTCTATTGCAATATGAATTTATATACAGAGATGGAGAAGGAGATGTAGGTGGCTAAAGTTTAGGCACGTTATTTCAAGGATTTATGCCTTGGCAAATTGCTAATTACCTTTGCTTTTGAAATTAATCGAATACTCATTTGCTTCATAGCTATACGCATAAATGGCGCCTGCAAAGCGGCCCGTAATCATTTCAATTGCTTTTGTATCGAGTCCGATTTTTTTTAAGATCAAGGCCCTCAACACTTCTCGCAATATCCTGTTTTTATAGACGAGCTGGTTGGGGCTCCAAAATGCTTTCTTTGTTTTGGTATAATGGGTATAGTAGTTCCGTGATTCTGTCAGAAGACTAACCGTTTGGTTCAGGTCGGCCACATTGTTTTTGTACAACTTTAGTTCAGAGATTTCCTGGAACAGATGCATATACCTGACTGCCTGGACCCATTTTTTATTAACCTTCCTGCTTAGAAGGTTACTGGCAATTAAGTTTTCTCTGAGCTTCTGTTCTAAATCGTCATTTCCATCTTGATAAAATTCCTTGTGAAGTACCTCCAATCCTGTGGTTATATTCAGAAATGAAACCTCTGTCGTTTTATTTTCTCTGCTTTCGTTGAATAAATCCAATACGCTTACGAAATCCGGTCGATTCAGGTAAAATCTTTCGAGCGCTCCGGTAAGTTGATCCCGGATCTCGGTAGCCGTGTAAGTGGGATGTGAATAATCATCGTCAACCTCATCTCCAGCGGGCATCGTTAGATGGAATGGCTGACCATCTGCATGTTGATATTCCACGGAGGTTAATCGCGGAACCTCGTCGGAGAATAGCGACAGAAATTTCAGAAACGCTTCCATCTGTTTCCAGGCCTGGAGCCTGCTCACTGGCTTACTGTAATTAAGCTTGACGAAGCCGAGCTCTTTAAGATGTAATCCCTGTTTGTTTCTTTCCTCGCCGCACAATTGCTGGAGTAAAAGTTCAGCACCTTCCCCGATACGGAATGTTTCTTCGTATGCTGATTTAATGAGGACGTTTCCGGGTTCATATATGTTGTAAGATAGGCTGGCATCTATCCGGCTTTGATTTATCCATTTGCATAAGTGCGTCATACCTGCAGTCACCTGAACAATTGTCTCGTCGGTAACCTTTTCTATCAGCTTGCCCTTATAGCACTCATTTATGACATAGGTGCTGGCGTGAGCTGCATACTCTTTCAAATGACAATTTACAAGTGTGTAAGGTGTATTAAAAGGTATGCTATTGGCATAAATGATATCCTTTGGTGCAAGCCTGAGTAGTGACAGCGCTTTAGACTCCAGCTGGTATCGACCCGAAGGAGCTTTATATAACTTTCCCTCAAACTTTTTTTCGACATCTTCGGGGTAGTAGAACAGCACATCAATCGGATCTGACATAGTGATAAAGGTATTGCGAAACTGCCCAATCTGTTATTGGTTACGCCTTGGCTCTGAATAAAAAAAGGGGTTAGATTAACCCCTCATCTCCCATTGAATAATAACTTTCTTCGCAGACTATCAAATGATCAAGAACTTGTATATCCAGGTATTTGCCCCCCTCTTTTATCTTAAAGGTCAGTTGTTCATCAGCCTGGCTCGGATTCAGATTAGATGAAGGATGATTATGCGCAAGAATGATGGCTGTCGCATTTGCTTTCAAGGCTGCTGCAAATATTAGTCTCGGATCAGCTACAGTTCCTGTTATTCCTCCCGTAGAGACCTCATAAACCCCTAGCACTTTGTTGCCCCGGTTTAGAAGAAGGATCTTGAATTGTTCAACAAAGTCGATCTTATTCTTATCCCAGTATTTCAAGAAGATATCATATGCATCTTTTGCAGAGTTTATCTTTGGCCTTTCCGATGCCTTCACTTTGGATTTATACACTAATTCTATTTCAGCTACTGCTATTTCATTCAGGTTCTTCGTTTCCATAACCATTCTTTTTTTAGTTAATGAATTAATTATGGAACATCCCGCGGCTTTGGTCAACCAAGGCAAAGAAGCAACGGAATAAATGGTATCTGAGGCGATGCGGCAACACGTTGCTTATGCCGGAATTTCTTTGCCGCTACAGCAGACCAAAGCCGAACTTTGTGTAATCAATTAATGAAGGAATAGCCTGTTATTAATTAAGATACCTACTTCATCAATGCTGATCGTGGCCCGGTCTGCGATGGAATATTCAAGTTGTATCATAATTCAAGATGCTATTTATCGATTTCCTGCATAAAAATTTTGTGAACAACTGTGCAAAGTCCGGAGGGTTTAGGATGGTTAAAAATGGGTCGCCTGAGGCCGGAAAAATGATAATTTTATGGGATTATGGAACAGAAACCGTTCAGGATACTGGTATTGGATGGTGGTGGGTCTAAGGGTGTATATTCTCTCGGCATCTTAAAGGAGCTGGAGCTGAAGCTTGGCAGCCCGCTTCACAACCATTTTCAACTTATCTATGGCACCAGTACCGGCTCCATTATTGCCGCTTTGCTGGGTTTAGGTCATACGGTACCTGAAATCATCGAATTGTATCTAAAGCTGATACCGAAGATCATGAGAGCTTCCGGTAAAAAAGGAAAAAGCGCTGCCCTGAAGCTGGAGGCAGAAGCTGTTTTTGGCGACCGGAAGTTCGGCGCTTTTCAAACGGATGTAGCGATCGTATCCACCAATTTTGATAAGCAGATCCCTTTGATCTTTAAATCTGATGTACAGTATGCGCATGGGTTAAAATCATCATTTGACATAGGCTTTGGCTGTACGATCGCCGAAGCGGTAGAGGCTTCCTGTTCTGCCTACCCTATTTTCAATGTAAAGAAGGTGCACACCACTAACCAGGGAACAATCAATGCAGTCGATGGCGGGTTCATCGCCAATAACGCTAATCTGTTTGCATTGGTTGATGCACATAAGGCATGTGGACTGGATGAAGATTGCATTCAGATGTTGAGTGTAGGAGTGGGGCATTTTATAACGAAGCCCATTGGGATTAAATACCGGATATTGGGAAAGTTTCAGGCTTTCAAGTTCGTAGAAAAAATACTTAATGCCAGTTCCAATACCAATGAGTTATTAAGCCGTCTGCTGTTTCCCCAGTTGAAAATTGTGCGTATCAGTGAAACTTATAACGAGCCTGAGTATGGAACCAATATGATAGAAACAAATGAAAAGAAACTGAATAAATTACTTCAGCTCGGAAGAGATTCCTACGGAAAATTTGAAACGGATATCGATCAATTATTTCAAATCTAAACTATTCAGATGTCAGGTTGGCCGGATTCGCTTCGGTACTTTATGTGGCCGTGGCAGGTATATTTTCGCATTAGTTGCCAGACCGCTGCTGAGGGTCTTTTCAGAGATCTCGACAGGGGGTTGGATCCTTATGCATTTGTAATAGGATTTCGGACTAATGATGATGCCTCAATAGAGCCTGTTTGTATTGAACCGGAAGCATTGCATTATGATCTGTCGGAATTTAAAGATATCGCTGCTCTTGCTGAGTCGATTTATAGGAACGATCCGGATCGAAGAATGCTATATGGTGGTGCGGGTATGCAGGAGGAGATGGAGGAACGAGGGAGAAAGAAGGCATTTCGTGAGGCTATAGAGGAGGTACTAAACAACTCTCCGAACAATCCAGGTAAGTATTGCTTTGCGTCTTCAGCGGTTCTTATCAATAAGTATGAAGTCTTTGTTGTGCTGGAACTCAACCGTGAGGTTTATGACCAGCGAACTCCTTTGAAGCAACGATTAATGGATGATCGTTTCCGAATCTATCGTTCCATTTTGGAAACAGCGGTTATCGCCTACCTGGACGACAAATCCAAAAGCCTGTATCTGCCCGATCCCGGAAAAAATCTCTCTTTAGAGGGGCGAGCTAAGGAAGAATTGCTGCGTGAAGCTGCCAGGCAGTTTATGTATACCATTTCCAGCAAAGGGAAAAATTTCATGGGACTTCATCAGTTGTTCGATTTATGTAACGACCTATCCCGAATGAGATATGAGGGTATGGAAAACACTGGTCAGCTGATCATTGCTGCGGGAAAAAATCAGCATATTGAATTAACCATGGAACTTGACGAGATGTTTCCTCTGGATAAAAAATATCGTTCCAGAAAGATGCTACAACTTTCCAATGAGTCTCAGGGGATCGTTACAGATACTCACGATGTAAGGGGGCTGGGTATTATTAAAAATTCCTACTCTCCGGATGAGGAATCTGTATTTAGTATTTGCTTTCGCGACTTGTATTGCTGGGATGTTATGCATAACGGGAATATCCTTTTTGAGATGCGTTATGGTTTACCACAGTTTACAAGAGAAGTTATCAATAAAGAAAGATTTTTCGCAGATGCGTTGAGGATTTTTCCGGAGATAAATAAAGAGCAGTTGGAAGGGCTGTTTGAACTTGCAATTGCTGCAGCAAGCCAGGGTAGAGGCTGCATGCTGGTTATTACCTCAGATGCAGCTGAGGAAACCGAAAGATTGAAAAGCCAGTGTTTTAAAGTCAAACCTTCCCGGTTAACGGCAGAGTTACTAAGTAAGCTGAACCTGATTGATGGAGCTGTTCTGGTAGACGTAAACGCAAATATTTTT
Source organism: Bacteroidota bacterium (assembly GCA_023429825.1). Lineage (GTDB taxonomy): Bacteria > Bacteroidota > Bacteroidia > Chitinophagales > Chitinophagaceae > JAEZDC01. Next base: position 51,140 of record JAEZDC010000050.1, read on the forward strand.
GCCTACGGGGTGATATTAGATGGTGTTATTTCAACCAAAGGCGACGCTGGAAGAGGCTCAAGGTATAATTCAGCAGTCACCTATCAGCAGCACCGGGATTTTGATAAACCAACTCTAATCGTTGTTGTTTCTGACGATGGGATGGTGGATGTAATCCCCACTTTAGAGCCACAGATTCGCCATTCGGAAATACTTGGAGTGATCAACGCATTAGAAGAACTGAATGAAAGACCTATATACGAAGCCGGGCCATTTAGTGCTGCAATGGAATGGCTGAGTAACCGGTCGTTTTACTTGACCTCAGAAGAATGCGCCAAGATCAACAGATTAAAAGGCAGTATTGTGCAAAAGCCAAAAGAGGGACTTATGACCTGGCGGGTTTTTGATGATGTCAGGCCAAATCCGGACATGAGTGACCGGTATTATATCAAAGAAGATGAGATAAAGGAATAAGAGATGGCAGACTGTTCAGCAGCATTTGCATCCTTTCATCAGGCCATTAGCCTGACTAAGACAGAGAAGAGATTTTTGCGTTCTGCGCGAAGTGCTATCACAAAAAAGTTAATAGCATTTTTTGCGTCAAGGGAGCGATGTCCGAAGATTGAATTCAAAGTACAGGGATCATTTTCGATGGGAACGATTGTTCGTCCGCTGGATGGGGATTTTGATATAGATATAGGAATTTACCTTTTAAATTATGGTAACTGGCAACATAACTGGCCTAAACCAGAGGCAGTTTCTCAGTGGTTGGTTACGGCCCTTTCAGGGCACACGTCATTGCAGCCTGTCAATAAACGCAATTGCGTCCGTATTCACTATAAGCCGAGAGCCGGAACAAAGAATTTTATTGGCTACCATGTAGATCTCCCCATCTATATCGAATATGAATCGTTTTTTGGTAAGTATACCCGAATTGGGATTACAGGGGAAAAACAATGGAATCATAAATCAGATCCAATCGGATTCACGAAGTGGTTTTTTGAAGAAAGCCAGAAAAACAAGGGAGACGTAAATCAGTTAACGAGGCTCGTGAAGTATATAAAGGCCTGGAAAGATTATTCAAGTAACGGAACTAAATTTCCAAGTGGCATGGCACTTACCATTCTGATGGCAAAGCAATATCAGCCGCATAAAAGAGACGATGTCGCTTTTGCACTTACTATTAAAGAAGCTTGGGCGATACTCTATGGTTTTTTTGGATTAGAGACGATCACAAGTCCTGTTGTTCCACATAATAACCTGTTGTCAAGGCTTACCCGGAATCAGAAAGATAATTTCCAGGCGGCGCTCACCCGATTAAAGGATCTCAGCGGAAAAGCGGTTAATACAGAAAATGCAATTGAAGCAATGGAATGCTGGCAGCAGTGTTTTGGAAGCCGTATGCCATTTACCACCTGATCACTTCGTTGTGTTAAAGGTTTGCTCCGGCGTCCAGTAGATCAAACCTTTTGATTTGAGTCCTTTGTAAAAGGCTATCGATTGTTCCAGTACGGTCGAGTCAGCCGCAGCAACATAGCGGACAGACTGCTCAATGATGCTGGCATTGTGGCGATAGCCATGTTGCACAGTAAAGTTTCTCAACGGTTCGTTGGTACAGGAATAAATGCGGGTAGCGCTGACCGGCAGCAATACATCTACCTCATCAAACTCGCTGAACTCGGACTGTTGTTCGCGGAATAGCATCGGGTAATCACCCAGCAGTAATACCGGCTCAGCAAATTCATGGATATTATGCCATTTGGTGCCTCGTCTACCAGCCCGTTTTATTTCATTGATATGATGACTGTATATTCCGGCTCGATTCAACTTTCGATAAGTCGGATCATTTCGAAGATGTTCCGGGTCTATGCCTATAGATTTGATTTCGGATCGATCCATCAGGTCGTCTGCCGCGTAATCTGTTTTTGGTATTCTCCAGAAAAGTGAGATCAAAAAGAAAAGCAACATTGCTGTGTCTTCTGCATTGAAGTCAATATCTGCAAGGGCTGCCTGGCGGTATTTCCGGATTACCTTGCTGGTTTGGTTATCGATCTCACCATAAATGAAATGCTCTATCACTGAACTTTGCTTTTCATCTGTGACGTCGACGGTATTGCGGTCTGTTTCAAAAAAGATGGATTTAGGAGACTGTGGATATTTTAGTATGCGATCTTTCTTTTTATCATAGACATACAACTTCCCTTCCGCATTGGTAAATCCCTCAATCAGAAACTGGGGGATATAGTGGTGCCGGGACGAGAGTTTACGAAGCACTATTGACGGATCATATGTTTTACCGTTAGGTTCCATCGGGAGACAAATATAAAAAATGGATAAAAAAGGGGATTGGCAGGAATCTTTACATTTATGGCATGATCCGATTTGCATATACGATAATCCACGTTATGCCGGAATTTGCTTGCCGCTTCAGCAGCCCAATAGCCGAACTTTGTGCAGGAATTAATGAAGGAGATAAAGCGTTACTTTAAGTGTATGGAATCAACAGGAAAAAGAGATTACCTGCAGGTTGATGATAGCTGGGATGTGATATATGGAATAAAATCTTTCACAGAATATGTGGAGCGGTTTGTTGTCAAAGGGAGATTCAACCCACATGTTCCAAAAGATGTAAGAGAAGCGTTTGTGTTGGCAGAATACATGATGGCGCATTCCTATCATCATTACCCGTTGTATGATGAAGCACTTTCTAAAGTGCTTCGGATTATTGAGATGGCAGTCAAATTCAGGTGCAAAGAATTAGGCATTGAGACGGAGCAATTCAATCCGCGATGGAACCGCACGGTTGAGAGAAACTTATCGAAATTAATGGAGCAGCTTGCGCTGACTGAGCCGCATAAAGATCTGAAGCATAGTTTCGACTCTGCAAGAACGTTGCGGAATTCAATTATGCATCCTAAACATCATAGTTTTTCTGGTGCAATGAGTAACGGTTATCTTCAACATTCTGTCAATATGCTTAACCGCATTTTCATTAAAGACACATACTTTAAAAGATGTGAGGAGCAGCTTACTTCGGTAAACGACGCAATACAAAGTTTCCATTCCGGGCTATCCGTTTTAAGTCTCGATGATGGTTTTTCAGCCTTTTACAATTTGCAGGTTGAAGCTGTTGCAAAACTTGATGGTGACTGGCAATACCTTTTTACTGCCTGGCCCGTTTTGTTTCAGGATACTGCCAAAGAGCTGGAGGAACATAGTTATCGTTTTCTCCCATTGATTATTGAGGGTGTTAAACTAAAGACCACAAATGATGCGATTGAATTGACCGATGCAAACAGAAAGCAGTATGTGTTTCAAAAGACGACTGATGTGTTTATCGATGAAGTGTATCATTCCTATTTGAAATCGTTCGAACAAGCCAGTGAAAATGATCAGATCTTTTACACGATGCACATGCGTGGTGAGATTAATAAAGCAGATAATGCATTCTGGTATAACAGGCTTCACTTAATTGACGAATAATACAAAGCTGCCGTTCCATTTTAGAGTGTCTGCGTAATTCGGAACGGCAGCTTAAAAAAAGCACTTCCGTAACGGAAGTGCTTTTAAATGATCAATTCATAAGCAGGACATCTGCACCTTTCTGAACGAATTCACTGCATAGCGTAAAAGCCCGTTGTGCTTTCATTTCTGCATTGCCGCCCAAAAGCAATGACTTCAATTTTGCCTCTGGTGATTTGTATGTCCTGACGTTCTGAAAGTAACCCGTGATAGAATTATAGGCGCCAAATATGGTTCCTTTACTGGTTTCCAACTGCTGAGATGGATGGCTCTCCATGTAGGTGTAAATGTCATTGCAGGTATTCTTGAAGTAAGAAGAAAGTTCTTCTTGCTTTTCGCTATGAATATTTTCCAGCACCTCTTTAGAAGGTGTCATTGCCATTTGAATTAATTTTCTGACCTCTCTATCCGTTATGCGAACTTTTGCCCATTGATTAAAAATTGAATCCAGGTGTTCAGATAACTTGTTTGTAATACCCATCAATTTGTGAGCTTCCTCCAGTCTTTCTTTCGCGTTTTGTGTATGTCTTATTTTTATACTCTGGCTACAGTTGCGAAGTGCTGCGTTAAGTGTATTGTTGCACACAATTCTTACTGGTGTAAACGCAGCGGTGATACTACCATAACCATCATGCGAAGTCGTAAGAAAAAGATATTGCTCTATCAAATCGTCATTACCTACCCTGATATAGTCCGGTAACTTAGCTGTAATAAATATTCTTTCTCCTTTACCCAGTGCGCCCGCTGTTTCATACTGGATACCCTCGCCGCCTACGATAGAGTCAAAGAAATTGAACGCGTCAACATTCTGCACTACCTCATAATCTTTACCCACGACGCCAAGTACCTGCTCTGTATCCGTTCTGACAGTCGCGAAATAATTAGGTACCTCTACCTCAGGGATAATGATATCCACTTCAGGATTGCCATTTTGATTTTCATTATCAAAAGTGAACAGTTTTCTTTTTTCGACCGAATAATCCAAGCCTGCAAACTTCAAGGCCTCTGCACTGGTAGGGTAGTCGCTGACTATTTGTCCCAGCCCATGCCAGGCTTTTTCTTTCACTGAAAAGAAACTGTGTTTTTCTGTTTTTTCGTTGTAATTAATATTATGCGCCATATTGATTACCCAGCTTTAATTTGTATTCCGCAGGCGGTACTACTGCGG